>NZ_CATKPC010000001.1:0-510632 GCF_949769265.1 Cellulomonas endometrii
GGATGGCCAGGGCCGGCACCGCGACGAGGATCAGGTCGAGCAGGTTGTTGGAGTCCACCGGGACAGTCTGTCAGCCGTCGCGGGGCTGCGGCGGCTGGGGCTGAGAAGGCGACGCGGGCGAGGCGGGGGGGGGGGCCGCGGGCGGCGGCGGCGGGGCGGGGGGGGGGGGGGGGGGGGGGGGGGGCGCCGCGCCGCGGGGGGGCCGGACGGGCGGTGGGCGCGCGGGCCGCCGCCCGCCGCACCCCCGCTGCCCCTCCGGCGGCACCCCGCGACGGTGCCGCGCGCCTCCTCGCGCGTCGCCGCCGGAGCCCCGACGCGGTACGATGTATCTTGACGTCAAGATACTTGCCCCACCCCGGCCGACCCCCATGCGGCCGCACTCGCCCAACGAAGGAGCCCACTGTGAGCAGCGTCGACAGCTTCGGGTCGAAGTCCCGGCTGCAGGTCGCCGACGAGACCTACGAGATCTTCCGGCTGGACGCCGTCCCCGGGACCGAGAAGCTGCCGTACAGCCTCAAGGTGCTGGCGGAGAACCTGCTGCGGACCGAGGACGGCGCGAACATCACCGCCGACCACGTCCGCGCGCTCGCCGCCTGGGACCCCGCGGCGGAGCCCGACACCGAGATCCAGTTCACGCCCGGCCGCGTGATCATGCAGGACTTCACCGGCGTGCCCTGCGTCGTCGACCTGGCCACCATGCGCGAGGCCGTCGCGGAGCTCGGCGGCGACCCGGCCCGGATCAACCCGCTCGCCCCGGCCGAGCTGGTCATCGACCACTCCGTGCAGATCGACGTCGCCGGCCGCCGCGACGCCTTCGAGCGCAACGTCGAGCTCGAGTACCAGCGCAACCACGAGCGCTACCAGTTCCTGCGGTGGGGCCAGACGGCGTTCGACGACTTCAAGGTCGTCCCCCCGGGCACCGGCATCGTGCACCAGGTCAACATCGAGTACCTGGCCCGGGGCGTCATGACCCGCGAGGTCGACGGCGCGCTCCGCGCGTACCCGGACACCTGCGTCGGCACCGACTCGCACACCACCATGGTCAACGGCCTCGGCGTGCTCGGCTGGGGTGTCGGCGGCATCGAGGCCGAGGCCGCCATGCTCGGCCAGCCCGTCTCGATGCTCATCCCGCGCGTCGTCGGCTTCAAGCTCACCGGCTCCATCCCGCCCGGCGTGACCGCGACCGACGTGGTGCTGACCATCACCGAGCAGCTGCGCCAGCACGGCGTGGTCGGCAAGTTCGTCGAGTTCTACGGCGACGGCGTCGCGGCGGTCCCGCTCGCGAACCGCGCCACGATCGGCAACATGAGCCCCGAGTTCGGCTCGACCTGCGCCATCTTCCCGATCGACCAGGTCACGATCGACTACCTGCGGCTCACCGGGCGCTCCGAGCAGCAGCTGGCCCTCGTCGAGGCGTACGCCAAGGAGCAGGGCATGTGGCTCGACCCGGCGGCGGGCGCGGCCGACGCGGTGTACTCCGAGTACCTCGAGCTCGACCTGTCGACCGTCGTCCCGTCGATCGCCGGCCCGAAGCGCCCGCAGGACCGCATCGAGCTGACCGCGGCCAAGGAGTCGTTCGCGACGTCGATCCTCGACTACGTCGACGCCGACGAGGCCGCGCCGTTCACCGGCGCCGCCCGCGGCTTCACGGGCCTGGACGAGTCCGTCGACGAGACGTTCCCGGCCTCCGACCCGATCGCCGCGGGCGAGCACGCCGACGCGAGCGACGCCCCGGCGCACGTCCCCGGCGGCGACAGCAGCCACCGCCCGCACAAGCGGGTCCCGGTCACGCTGGCGGACGGCACGCAGTCCGAGCTCGACCACGGCGCCGTCGTGATCGCCTCGATCACGTCCTGCACCAACACGTCGAACCCGTCGGTGATGCTCGCCGCCGCCCTGCTCGCCCGCAAGGCCGTCGAGCGCGGCCTGGCCGCCAAGCCGTGGGTCAAGACCTCGATGGCCCCCGGGTCGCAGGTCGTCACGAACTACTACGAGAAGGCGGGCCTCTGGCCGTACCTGGAGAAGCTGGGCTTCCACCTGGTCGGCTACGGCTGCGCCACGTGCATCGGCAACTCCGGCCCGCTGCCGGAGGAGGTCTCGGCGGTCGTCAACGAGCACGACCTGTCGGTCGTCTCCGTGCTGTCCGGCAACCGGAACTTCGAGGGCCGCATCAACCCCGACGTGAAGATGAACTACCTGGCGTCGCCGCCGCTGGTCATCGCGTACGCGCTCGCCGGGACCGTGGACTTCGACTTCGCGAACGAGCCGCTCGGGCACGACGACGCCGGGCAGCCGGTGTTCCTCACCGACATCTGGCCGACGCCGGAGGAGGTCCAGGCGACCATCGACGCGTCGATCGACCGCCAGATGTTCGAGGCCGACTACGCCGACGTCTTCGCGGGCGACGACCGGTGGCGGTCCCTGCAGACGCCCGAGGGCGACACGTTCGCCTGGGACCCGGAGTCGACGTACGTGCGCAAGCCCCCGTACTTCGAGGGCATGGGTGCCGAGCCGGCGCCGGTCGCGGACGTCACCGGCGCCCGCGTGCTGGCCAAGCTCGGCGACTCGGTCACGACCGACCACATCAGCCCCGCGGGGTCCATCAAGGCGGACAGCCCGGCCGGGACCTACCTCGCGGAGCACGGCGTCGAGCGCCGGGACTTCAACTCCTACGGCTCGCGCCGCGGCAACCACGAGGTGATGATCCGCGGCACGTTCGCGAACATCCGGCTGCGCAACCAGCTGGTGCCGGGCGTCGAGGGCGGCTTCACGGTCAACCACCTGACCGGTGAGCAGACCTCGATCTACGACGCCGCCCAGGCGTACGCGGAGGCCGGCGTCCCGCTGGTGATCCTCGGCGGCAAGGAGTACGGCTCCGGCTCGTCCCGCGACTGGGCGGCCAAGGGCACGGCGCTCCTGGGCGTCAAGGCCGTCATCACCGAGTCGTTCGAGCGGATCCACCGGTCGAACCTCATCGGCATGGGCGTGCTCCCGCTGCAGTTCCCCGCCGGCGAGTCGGCCGACTCCCTCGGGCTGGACGGGACCGAGACGTTCGCCATCGCGGGCATCACGGAGCTCAACGCGGGCACCACCCCCCGCACCGTGCACGTCACCGCGACCAAGGCCGACGGCTCCGCCGTGGAGTTCGACGCCGTGGTCCGGATCGACACCCCCGGCGAGGCGGACTACTACCGCAACGGCGGCATCCTGCAGTACGTGCTCCGCTCGCTCGTCGCGGCCTGACGCACCGACCCGGCGCCCCCACCACCCCCGCGGTGGTGGGGGCGCCGTCGTGCGCGGACGAAATGCGCTGCGGCCGCGTGGGACCGGCCGCTAGCCTCGCGGCCGTGATCCACTCCGACGCCCTCGCCCCCGTGCCCACGCTCGTCACCCCGCGGCTGCGCCTCGTGCCGCTCGGGCCCGAGCACCTGGACGACACGTGGGAGGCGCTCCAGGACGCCGAGTCGATGCGGCTCACGGGCACCCGCGCGTCGTTCACCCGCGAGCAGGTCGCCGCGCACCTCGCGCGGGTCGGGGCCGATCCCGAGCGCGGCGACTGGGCGATCACGCTCGCCGACGACGGCTGCTACGTCGGGGAGGTCGTCCTCAACGACCTGGAGCCCGACGACGCCGCGATGAACGTCCGCATCGCGCTGGCCGCCGGCATGCCCGGGCGCGGGTACGGCACCGAGGCGATGACGGCCGTGCTCGACCACGCGTTCGGCGCGGTGGGGCTGCACCGCGTGAGCCTCGACGTGTTCGCGTTCAACCCGCGGGCGCAGCGGTCCTACGAGAAGGCCGGGTTCGTGGTCGAGGGGCGGCAGCGGGACACGCTGCTGTGGGACGGCGAGTGGACGGACTCCGTGCTCATGGGCGTGCTGGCGACGGACCCGAGGCCGACGTTCAGGCGGTGACGCCGCCGGGCGGCTCGGCGGTGAGCGTCCGCCAGCTGCGGGCCAGCACCCGCTCGAGCACAGCGAGGTCCACCTGCTCGAGGTCCTTGAGGTACAGGCACCCCTTGCCGACGGTGTGCGGGCCCAGCGCGGCCAGGTCGTCCGCGTGCGCCTCGACGCCGTCCATCAGGTAGACTGTCGTGGCGGCCTTGCGCGGCGAGAACGAGGCGGCCGGCCACTCGCCGGTCCGGCCGCTGCCGTACCGGTACGCGTACCGCCCGAACCCGACGATCGACGGCCCCCACATCACGGGCTGCTCGCCCGTGACGCGCTCCAGGAGCGCCAGGAGGGTCCCGGCGTCCCGGCGGCGGGCGGCGGGTGACGCCTCGGCGAGGAAGGCGTGGACGTCGGCCTCGGTGGGTGCGGTCTTCGCGGTCTCGGCCATGCGCCCATGATGCGCCCGGACCGTCGCACGGCTCGCGACGCAGGGCGCCGGGCGGGTCAGCCGAGCAGCTCGCGCACGGCGTGGGCGCCGATCGCCGCGATCGTCGGGTCGTCGTCGCCGTGCGTCACCATCGCCGACGCCATCACGAGCGCCCAGCCCGCCGCGCGGCGCCAGCGGCCGCGGTCCGGAACGCCTCCGCCCGCGTCGGCGAGCGCGTCCGTGCGGTCCCGGAACGCGGCCCGCCCGTCGGCGTCGAACGTGAGCCAGGCGGTGGCCAGGTCGCACGCGGGGTCGCCGGCGGTCACGTCACCGAAGTCCAGCAGCGCCACCAGCGCGCCGCCGCGCGTCACGAGGTTCGCGGGGTGCGGGTCGCCGTGCGCCCACACCGCCGGGCCGGGCCACGCCGGCGCGGCGAGGGCGTCGTGCCACAGCGCGGTGGCGCGGGAGCGTGCGTCGGGCACCAGCTGGTCGAGGTGGCCGGCGGCGAGCCGCTCCGTGAACGCGGCTCGCCGGCCGGCGAGCGCGCCGCCGCGGACCGGGTTCACGGGCGCGCCCGCCGGGGCGGGGACGTGCAGCGCCGTGAGGGCCGACGCCAGGGCCGGTGCCCAGGCGGTGCGGTCCGCGACGGGCTCGTCGGCCGCGGGACGCCCGGCGAACCACGGCACGACGCTCCACGCCCAGGGGAACGTGGCGCTCGGCACGCCGACGCGGACCGGCGCGGGGACCGGCACGGGGCAGAGCCGCGCGAGCAGGGGGAGCCACTGCTGCTCGTGCTCGACGAGGTGCGCGGCCACCGCCCGACGGGGGAGCCGCACCGCGAGGCCGTCGCCGAGCCGGAACGTGGCGTTGTCCCAGCCCTGCGCGACCAGCCGCACCTCCCGCCCCGCGAGGTCGGGGTGCTGCTCGGCGAGGAGCGCGTGCACCAGGCCCGCGGTGAGCTCGACCTCGGCGGGCGGCTTGACGGGCACGGCGCGGGCTCCTTCGCGGGACGGACCCGCCACGCTACCGGAGCGTGGTGGCCGCCCTCGGCGCCGGCAGCACGGACTGCGCCAGCAGCGTCGCGCCCACGACGGCGGCCGGCATCGTCGCGACCGCACCGCCCGGGACCAGGAAGCACAGCTGCGTCGCGACGCCGAAGCCGAGCGTCCGCCCGCGGTGGGCGCGCAGCACCGCGTTGCGCCCCCGCCGGTCGACGCCGCGTGCCAGCAGGGCGCGGGATGTCAGCTCGTGCGCCAGCAGCCACCCGGTGAGCACCACGCCGGCCGTCCAGCCGAGCGCCGCCCCGACGACCGGGACGAGGCCGAGCGCGCCCGCGAGGGCGGCCGCCACGAGGCCCCGCGTCAGCAGCGCCAGCCCGTCCGCGGCGCCCCGCCAGAAACCGGTCGGCTCCTGCGGCACCGCCCCGGTCACGTCCTGCTCCACCGCGCGCCAGATGCGGTCGTAGAACGGCTCGCCGACCGCCAGCGTCAGCGCGGTGAACGTGACGACGACGAGCACCAGCGCGCCGGCGAGCACCACCCCCTGGGCCGCCAGCTCTGCGGCGCGCTCGAGGCCCGGCGACCAGCCGTCGGCGAACGGGGTGAGCCCCTCGCCGACGACGTCCAGGTTGACCACCAGCGTGATCAGCGCGGCGAGCACGAACGCCCCGACCACCGCCGCCGGGATCAGCCCGCGCGCCATCGCCCCCGGACGCCGGCGCCACCAGCCCCAGCCGCGTCCGAGCAGGCGGACACCCTCCACGACCTCGCGCACGGGACCGCAGCCTAGGGCGCGGAGGGCGTCCGGGCGACGCCAGGCCCGCCGGTGTGCGCGGTGCCGTCGGTGCGGTCCGTGCCGTCGCGGGGCTGCGGCACCACGGCGTCGACGACCATCGACCCGTCCGTCGGACCCTCGAGCGGCACCGGGGGCGGGGTCGCCTCCACCCGGCTCATCGGCGCCACCGGCAGGCCGGCCAGGTGCCGGTGCGCCCGCACGTACGCGGGCACCAGCAGCACGACCGCCCCGGCCCAGGCGAGCGGGTTGCCCCACACCACCCCGACGAACCCGAACGCCCCGCCCAGCACGATCGCCGCGCCGACGCGCATCACCAGCTCCACGACCCCCGTCAGCGTCGGGACCCCGGTGTGGCCCAGGCCCTGGAGCGCGCCGCGCAGGACGAACAGCACGCCCAGCAGCACGTACAGCGCGGCGTTGACGCGCAGGAACTGCGTCGCGAGCGCCACCACCTCGTCCTCGCCCGCACCGACGAACAGGCGGACCAGGGTCGTGCCCGAGACGATCAGCAGCGCGCCGAGCACCACCGAGCCCGCCACCGCCATCCACGACGCCTGCACGACGCCCCGCCGGATGCGGTCCGGACGGCCGCCGCCCAGGTTCTGCGCGACGAACATCGACACCGCCAGGCCCAGCGACTGCAGCAGCGCCACCGCCAGCCCGTCCACCCGCGAGGCCGTCGTGTACGCCGCGACGGCGTCGGAGCCGAGCTCGTTCAGCCGCACCTGCACGGCCAGCGCGCCGATCGCGATGATCGACGCCTGGAAGCCCATCGGCAGGCCCAGCCGCAGGTGCTCCGCGACCTCCGCACGTGCGCCCCGCCAGTCCGCGCGGCGCACGTGCAGCACCGGGATGCGGCGCCGGACGAGCTGGAGGCACAGCAGCACGGACACCGCCTGCGACAGCACCGTCGCCAGCGCCGCCCCACCGACCCCCAGGCCCGCCGGCCCGACGAGCAGGACGACGAGCCCGACGTTGAGCGCGCACGCCAGCGTGAGGAACAGCAGGGGCGTACGGGAGTCGCCGATCGCCCGGATGATCGCCGACAGGTAGTTGAAGAACATCAGCGCGCCGGTGCCGAGGAAGCTCACCTGCGCGAACGTCGTCGCCTCGGCCATCAGCTCCTCGGGGGTGCGCAGCAGCTCCAGAGCGGGCCCCGCGAGCAGCGGCGCCGCGACCGTGAGCAGCACGCTCGCCGTGCCGGTGAGGATCGTGCCCGCACCGACCGACCGGCGGACCGCCGCGGCGTCGTGCGCGCCGAACGCCTGCGCCGTCGGGATCGCGAACCCCGACGTCATGCCCCACGCGAACCCGAGCAGCAGGAACAGCAGGCTGCCGGTCGCGCCGACCGCCGCGAGCGAGTCCACGCCGAGGTGCCGGCCGACGACGATCGCGTCGACGAGCTGGTAGAGCTGCTGGACGACGTTGCCCACCAGCAGGGGGACGGCGAACGCGAGGATGACGCGCCAGGGGCTGCCGGCGGTCAGGACCTTGGCCATGACGAGGGGACTCCGGGACAGAGGCGGGGCAGGGGGCGGAGCGGGGGCGGTGCGGGGCGGTGCGAGGGGGCGGTGCGGGGGGCGGTGCGAGGGAGGCGGTGCGGGCGGCGGGCGGGGCGTGCCGGGGCCACCGCTGTGGATCGTATCGTTTTGATCGACCGCGACCAGCGCTTTCTTCGGGGTCCGCGCGTGCCCGCCGGTGGCTAGCCCTCCGAGGTCGGTTGGCTAGCCCCCCGACGTCGTGGCACGAGGCAGGCGAAGGTCCACCGCCCGTCCCGCGACGTGCTCGAGCGCCGCCTGCACGGCGCCCACCAGGACGATGTCGCCGCCGTGCTCCGAGGCGAACACGCGGGGTGGCACGAGCGTGTGCGCGGCGATCCGGGCGTCGATGTCGCGGAGCACCGGTCCTAGCGCCGGGGCGACGCTGCCCCCGAGGACCACGACCTCCGGGTTCACCAGGCTCGCCAGCGTCGCCACGACGCGGGCCAGCCGGTCCGCGAGCCGGTCGGCGATCGCCAGGGCGAGCGGGTCGCCGGCCTCGGCGGCAGCGAGCACCGCCTCGGCGGAGGGGGCGCCGTCGTCGGTGGGGGCCTCCGCGAGGACGGACCTCGCGCCGCCGGCCAGCGCCTCGGCGGCCCAGGTCCGGGCGAGCAGGGCCAGTGCGTCGGGTGAGCCGACGCCCTCGACAAGGGTCAAGTACTGCATCTCCCCGCTACCCCCGCGGTGCCCGTGCAGCAGCCGCCCGCCGTCCACGATGCCCGCGCCGAACCGCTCGGCCGCGAGGAGTACGACGTAGCACGCTTCGGGGTCGTCGGAGGGACGTTCGGCGAGCGCCGCGAGGTTCGCGTCGTTCTCGATCAGGCAGTCCCAGCCGGCGTGCGCCGCGAGGATCTCGGCCGGCTCGATCCGCACCGTCTCCCAGAACCCGTCGTCGGCGGGGCTGCCGCCGCGGCCGTCGACCGGGGCCGCCACGCCGAAGCAGGCTGCCAGGACCGCCTCGTCCTGCACGCCGGCTGCGAGCAGGGTCTCGTCCACGAGGGTGCGCAGCTGCCGGATGCGCGCGTCCGAGCGGGTGCTCGCCGCGCCGAACCGCACCCGGCGGCGTGCGACGGGCCGGCCGTGCAGGTCGGCGACCAGGCAGGAGGCGTGCCGGAATCCCACGTCGATCCCCACGACGTAGCCGGCCTCCGAGCGGAACCGGAACCGCCGGGCGGGCCGGCCGCGCGAGCCCGCGCCCGCCGGGTCCGGACCCTCCTCCGCGAGCCACCCCTGCTCCACCAGGTCGTCGCAGACGCCGAGCACCGTTGCGCGGGTGAGCGACGTCGCGGCGACGAGGTCGTTGGACGTCACCGCCTCGCCGGGCGCCCGTCCGCGCATCAGCTCCAGGATCACGTGGGCGTTGGCCCGTCGCAGCACCTGGGGGGAGGTGGCGGTGCCCCCGCCCGGCTCCGGGCGGCGCGCGGTCGCCGGTTCGTCTTGACCCTGCTGCTGCATCCGCCGATACTAGTTGACGCCATAGATTTATGGTCCATATAAATGAGCGAAGGAGCTCGTGTGGCCACCCACCGTCCGGTCCGACGACGCACCCGCTGGGGCGCCGTCGCCGTCGCGGCACTCGTCGCGGCCCTCCCTGCCTGCTCCGAGCCCGGCCCGTCCGCCGACGGCGTCGTGACGATCGAGCTCTTCCAGAACAAGTCCGAGGCGATCGA
Source organism: Cellulomonas endometrii (assembly GCF_949769265.1). NCBI lineage: Bacteria > Bacillati > Actinomycetota > Actinomycetes > Micrococcales > Cellulomonadaceae > Cellulomonas > Cellulomonas endometrii. Next base: position 9,320 of record NZ_CATKPC010000001.1, read on the forward strand.
GCTGTACGACGAGCTCATCGCCGACTTCGAGGCCGCCAACCCCGGCATCCGCGTCGCGCAGAACAACGTGCCCGACTCCCTGTCGGTGCTGCGCTCGCGCCTCGTGAAGAACGACCCGCCGGAGGTCGTGGCGATCAACGGCGACCAGAACTTCCGGGGGATGGCCCAGGCCGGCGTGTTCCGGGACTACGCCGGCTCCCCGGCGCTCGACGGGCTCAACCCCGTCGCCGTCGACACCCTGCGCACCCTCGCCCAGAACGGCGAGGAGGTGAACGGCGTCCCGATCACCCTCAACGCCCAGGTCCTGCTCTACAACGCGGACCTCTTCGAGCAGGCGGGCCTCGCCGTGCCGCGCACGTGGGACGAGGTCGTCGCCGTGAGCCGGGCCATCCAGGACGCCGGCGGGACGCCCTTCGCCTTCACGTACAAGGACGCGTGGACCGCGCAGGCGGTGTGGAACACCATCACGCCGCAGACCCTGCCCGAGGGGTTCTGGGACGACCTGCGCGCCGGCGACGCCGCGCTCACCGACGCCACGACGGACGCCGCCACCAAGATGGTCGAGCTGCTCGACTACGCCAACGCGGACCCCTTCGGCACCGACTACAACGCCGGCAACACCGCGATGGCGAATGGGGAGGCCTTCATGTACCTCCAGGGCATCTGGGCGATCCCCGCCATCCGGGCCGTGAACCCCGACGTGCGGCTCGGCGCTACGGTCGTCCAGTGGGCGGGTACCGACGAGCCCGCCACGATGGTCTCCGGGCTCGACCAGATCCTCACCACCGTCGAGGGCGCCGAGCACCAGGCCGAGGCCGACCGGTTCATCGAGTACCTCACCACCCCCGAGGCGCAGCGGACGCTCTCCGCGGGGCTCGCGGTGTTCTCCGCCCGCGAGGACGTCGTCCCCGACGACGAGCTCCTCGCCGGGCTCAAGCCCTACCTCGACGAGGGTCGGATCGTCGACTTCCCCGAGCACGAGCTGCTCACCGGGGTGAACCTCGGCGGCGCGCTGCAGACGTTCCTGTACTCCCGGGACCCGGCCCGCCTCGGCACGACGCTGCAGTCCGAGTGGGACGCGGCCTACGAACGGGAGTCCCTGTGAGGAGCGGGTCCATGACGACGTCCCGGCGGTTCGCGTACACGGTCGGCGCCGTCGCGCTGCTCGCGTTCTTCGCCTTCCACACCCTGCCCGCCCTGCAGGGCTTCTTCTACAGCCTCACCAACTACAAGGGCTACGGCGACTGGGAGTGGGTGGGCCTGAAGAACTACGAGCTGCTGTTCTCCGACGCCCGGATCGGCCGGGCGTACCGGTTCACGTTCCAGTTCGCGATCGTCTCCGCGGTCCTCACCAACGTGATCGCCCTGGCGCTCGCCGTCGGGCTGAACGGCCGGATCGCGTTCCGGCGGACCCTGCGTGCCGTGTTCTTCGTGCCGAACATCCTGTCGCTGCTGATCGTCGGCTACATCTTCAACTTCATCTTCTCGTCCGCCGTCCCGCAGCTCGGGTCGTCGCTCGGGATCGATGCCCTCACCACGAGCATCCTCGGCAACCCCGACCTCGCGTGGCTCGGCATCGTCGTCGTCGCCGTGTGGGGCTCCACCGCGGTGACCACGATCATCTACCTCGCGGGTCTGCAGACCGTGCCCGTCGAGGTCTACGAGGCCGCGTCGCTGGACGGCGCGACGGGCTGGCGGCGGTTCAGCCGGGTGACGTTCCCGATCATCATGCCGTTCGTCACCATCAACACCCTGCTGACCGTCAAGGGCTTCCTCATGGTGTTCGACCAGATCGTCGCCATGACCAACGGCGGGCCCGGCGACGCCACCCGCTCGATGTCCGTCCTGATCTTCGGGGCCGGCTTCAGCGGCGGGGAATTCGCCTACCAGTCCGCCAACGCCATCGTCTTCTTCATCGTGATCGCGCTCGTCTCCCTGTTCCAGGTGCGGACCATGCGCAGCCGGGAGCGTGTGTGATGACCGCAGCGACCCCCACCGCGCCCGACCGCGCCGCCCTCGCCGGCGTCGGACGGCCGCCCCGCACGCGGCGGGCCGAGCTGTACCCCGGCCGGCGGCGCACGAACTGGCTGCTGACCGCCGTGCTCGTCGTCTGCTCGCTGACCGTGCTGATCCCGTTCTACCTCGCGCTGGTCACCGCGCTGAAGTCTCCCGAGCAGCTCGGCGCGAGCCCGTGGGCGCTGCCGACCGACTGGCGGTGGGACAACTTCGCGACCGCCGTCGACGTGGTGGACTTCCCGCTCGCGCTGCGGAACTCCGCGATCGTCACCGCAGGGGCCGTCGTCCTGACCCTCGTGACGAACGCGCTCGTCGGCTGGGTGTTCGCCCGGAACATGGACCGCCGGTTCTTCCGGTTCGGGTTCTACTTCCTGCTCGCGGCGATGTTCATCCCGTTCCCGGTCATCATGCTGCCTCTGGTCAAGCAGACCTCGGCGCTCGGGATGGACTCCCTGTGGGGGCTGGTGCTGCTGTACGCGATCTACAACCTGCCCTTCAACACCCTGCTGTACACCGGCTACGTGCGGTCGATCCCGTACGAGCTGGAGGAGGCCGCGGCCCTCGACGGCGCCGGGCCCCTGCGCCGGTTCCGGACCATCGTGTTCCCGCTGCTCATGCCGATCAACGCGACCGTCGTGATCCTGTCGGCCCTGGGCGCGTGGAACGACTTCCTGATGCCGCTGGTCGTGCTGTCCGACCGCTCGCAGTACACGCTGCCGCTCGTGCAGTACGCGTTCCAGGGGCAGTTCAACACCCAGTACAGCCTCGCGTTCGCCTCGTACCTCATGGCGCTCGCCCCGATGATCCTGGTCTACGTGATCGGCCAGAAGTGGATCATCGGCGGCGTCGTCCGGGGGTCCGTCAAGTGACCGCACCCGCCACGCCCTCCCGCACCGTCCGTCCCCGAGCCCCGAGGAGCCCGATGACCACCGAGGACATGTCCACCGCCCCGCTGCCCTGGTGGCGCGATGCCGTGGTGTACCAGGTGTACCCGCGGTCGTTCGCCGACGCGGACGGCGACGGCATCGGCGACCTGCCCGGCATCACCAGCCGGCTCGAGCACATCGCGTCGCTCGGTGCCGACGCCGTGTGGCTCTCGCCGTTCTACCCGTCGCCGCAGAACGACGCGGGGTACGACGTCGCCGACTACCGTGACGTCGACCCGCTGTTCGGCACGCTCGCCGACTTCGACGCGCTCGTCGCCACGGCCCGGGACCTCGGCGTGCGCGTCGTGGTCGACATCGTCCCCAACCACACCTCCTCGGCGCACGCCTGGTTCCGGGCCGCGGTGGCCGCTGGCCCGGGCTCGCCCGAGCGGGACCGGTACCTGTTCCGGGACGGCCGGGGCCCCGGTGGCTCGCTGCCGCCCAACAACTGGCAGTCCGTGTTCGGCGGCGACGCCTGGACCCGCGTCACCGAGGCGGACGGGCAGCCGGGGCAGTGGTACCTGCACCTGTTCGACCCGACGCAGCCCGACCTCAACTGGGAGAACCCGGAGGTCCGCGACGAGTTCCTCGACATCCTGCGGTTCTGGCTCGACCGGGGGGTCGCCGGGTTCCGCGTCGACGTCGCGCACGGGCTCGTCAAGGCCACCGGCCTGCCCGACTTCGGCGCGGAGCAGAAGATGCTCGACGGCTCCGTCGCCGAGGACGCCGCAGGGGAGGACCGGCCAGCCTCCAACCAGGGCCCCATGTGGGACCAGGACGGCGTGCACGAGATCGTCCGCGGCTGGCGCTCGTTGCTCGACTCCTACGACGGCGACCGGTCGATGGTCGCCGAGGCGTGGGTGTCCGACCCGGCGCGGCACGCCCTGTACCTGCGGCCCGACGAGTACCACCAGGCGTTCAACTTCAACTTCATCTCCGCCCGGTGGCGGGCCGACGAGATCGCCGCCGCCGTCGACCAGTCGATCGCGTCGACCGCGGCCGTGGGGTCCGTGCCCACGTGGGCGCTCGAGAACCACGACATCGTCCGGCTGCCCGCCCGCCTGGGGCTGTCGGAGCCGGGCACCCGGCCCAACGGCATCGGCGTCGACGACCCGCAGCCCGACGAGGCCGCCGGCCTGCGACGGGCCCGGGCGATGACCCTCCTCGCAGCCGCCCTGCCGGGGTCGCTGTACGTCTACCAGGGCCAGGAGCTCGGGCTGCCGGAGCACACCACCCTGCCCGACGAGCTGCGGCAGGACCCCACCTTCGCCCGGTCCCAGGGCGCCGAGCGTGGCCGCGACGGCTGCCGGGTGCCGCTGCCCTGGCACGCCGACGCGCCCGGGTTCGGGTTCGGCCCGAGCGGGCGGACCTGGCTCCCGCAGCCCGAGGGCTGGGCCGGCTACGCGGCCGACGTGCAGGAGCGCGACGAGGAGTCCACCCTGCACCTGTTCCGGCGCGTGCTCGCGCTGCGGGCCAAGCACCGGCTCGGCGCCGGGCCCTGGCGCTGGCTCGTGCGCGACGCGGGGCTGCTCGTCGGCGAGGCGGGGGACGGCGCCGTGCGCGTGGCGCTCAACACCGGTGGCTCGCCCGTCGCGCTGCCCGGCGCGGTCCTCGGCGAGGTGCTCGTCGCGTCCGAGACCGGCACCCTGCGCGACGGCGTGCTGGCCGGCGACTCCGCGGTCTGGCTCGCGGTGCGCTGAGGCCCGGACCGTGCCCGCGCGTCACACCGGCGCGGGCACCGTCCGGCCCTCGTCCCACGGCACCGCCCAGCCGAGCGCGTCGAGCACCCGGTCGAGCACGAACGCCGTGAAGCCCCACACCAGCACGCCGGCCACGTCGAACGCCGGACCGCGGTACTCCCGGTCACCGTGCCGCAGCGTCGCCGTGACGCGCCGCGCGGGGTCGACCAGGTCCGCCACCGGCACGCGGAACACGTCGACCGTCTCCGCGGGGTCCGCCGCGGCGACCGCGGACGGGCGGTCCCACCAGGCGAGCACCGGTGTGACGAGGTTGCGGCTCGCGGTGACCGGCAGCGGCGGCAGCGTGCCGAGCACCCGGACCCCGCTCGGGTCCAGCCCCGTCTCCTCCTGCGCCTCCCGCAGCGCGGCCGCCTCCGGACCCGCGTCCCCCGGGTCGATCCCGCCCCCGGGGAACGAGACCTGACCGGGGTGGTGCGTCAGCGTGGGGGAGCGGCGGGTCAGCAGCACGTCCAGGTCGGCCGCAACCGCCGGGTGGTCCGTCCGCGCCACGACGTGGTCGAGCACCCCGAACAGCACCAGCACGGCGGAGGCGCGCACGGGGCGGGCCTGGGCCCGGTCGCCCGCGTTGGCCGGGGTGAAGGCGCGCTCCGGGTCGGGCGCCCACACCGGGCGCGCGGCGCACAGGGCGCGCAGGTCGGCCAGCGCGGCGGTCGGTGCGGGGTCAGCCACGACGACTCACGCGCGCTCGCGGACGGACCGCGCGAACGCGGCCAGCCCGAGGTCGGCGCCCGGGCGCAACGCGCTCAGGTGCTGGCGGGAACCCAGCCGGATCGCGTCCACCTCGGCGGGCTCCAGGTCCGCGGTCATCATCGGGGTGGTCAGCCACAGGTCCAGCACCGACGCGTCGACCTCCAGGTGGAACTGGAGGCCCACGGCGCTGCCCGCGCGGAACGCCTGCACCGGCGTCGTCCCGCTGCGGGCCAGCAGTGTGGCGCCCTCCGGCAGGTCGACCGCGTCGGAGTGCCAGTGCAGCACCGTCGGCTCGGGACCCGCCCCGGCCAGCAGAGGGTCGTGCGCGACCACCTCCACCGGCGCGAAGCCGATCTCCGTGCCGTGGCGGCGGTGCAGGCGCGCGCCGAGGGCCAGTGCGAGCAGCTGCATGCCCAGGCACACGCCCAGCGTCGGGAGGCCCGCGTCGACCGCCTCGGCCAGCAGGCGGCGCTCAGCCGCCAGGCCGGGGTGCCCCGCGTCGTCGTCCGCGTCCTGCGGCCCGCCCATCACCACCAGGCCGGCCAGGTCCTCGATCGCCGGCAGCCGGGGCGCCGGGTCGTCCAGGACCGTGCGCGTCGTGATCGGCAGACCGTCCAGCGCGCGGGCGATCAGGCCCGGCCCCTCGTGCGCGACGTGCGTGAGGACGAGGACGGGACGCGGCTGGCTCACGGGGTGACGATAGCCGCCGGGCGTCGGTGACCCGCTCGGGGGGCGGGTGCTGAGGCGTCCCCAGGGCGCGGGGGGTGTGCGTGGTCCCCAGGGCGGGGGGTCGTTGTCGGTCTCGTGGCGGTTGCGGCTCCTAGCGTCGGTGTATGCCCGATGACCTGCAGGAACGCGCTCCTGTGTCGACTGCTGTCGACTCGGCTGTGAGCGCCTCGGGGGCGTGGACCGAGGCCGAGCGGGCCTTCGTGGCCCGGTTGTCCGGTGCGGCGCCCGGTTCGCCGCTGGTGGCGTTGCTGGAGGCGTTGGAGGCCGAGGGCCTGGACGGGTTGGGCGGGTTCGAGCGGGTGGAGGTCGTGGCGGCGGCGGCCCGGGTGGAGTCGTGGGCGCATGCGTTCAAGGCGCGGGCGGCGGCGGCGGTGGACCGGCACGAGTCGATGCGCGCGCCGGTCGGGCGGATCCCGGCGGGTCAGGCGTTCGTGTCGCGGAACATCACGGCGGCGACGTTGGCGATGCGGTTGCAGTGCTCGCCGCGGGAGGCGGACACGCTGGTGCGCGAGGGCGTGTCCTACGGGCAGGCGCTGACCGCGACGGGCGAGGCGCTGGCGGCCGGGACCATCGACGTGCCCCGCGCGCGGGCGCTGGTGACGCGGCTGTGGGACCAGATGCCGCACGTCGCCGCCCACGTCGAGGACGAGGTGCTGCCCCGCGCGGGCGGCCGGACCTCGTTCCAGGTCCGGCAGGACGTCGAACGCGCCCTCAGCGTCGTGGACCCCGAGGGCGCGGCCGACCGGCACCGGGTGGCTCAGCAGGGCCGGTGCGTGGGTCGCCCGCAGGTCCGCCCGGACGGGATGGCGGCGCTGTGGGTGCTGCTGCCGGCCGTGCGGGCGGTGCAGGTCGACACGGTGCTGGAGGCCGCGGCGCGCACCGCCCGGTCGGCGGGTGACCCGCGGACCCTGGAGCAGCTGCGCGCCGACGGGCTGTGCGACCTGGTCCTGGGTGGGCCCGGCGAGGCGACCGCCGCGGACTCGACGGTGCCGGCGGTCCCGCTTTCGCAGCGTCCCGGCGATGACGAGCTGCCGGCGGAGGGCGCCACCGCCGGCCCGGCGCGCGCGCGTACCCCGCGTACGCACGTGCTGGTGACGGTGCCGCTTTCCACCCTGATCGGGGTCGACGACCAGCCCGGCGACCTGGCCGGGTACGGGCCGCTCGACGCGGTGCAGGCCCGGGCGATGGCGTGGGGCGGGACCTGGCAGCGGCTGGTCACCGACCCGCTGTCCGGCACTGTTCTCGACGTGGGACGCACGCGGTACCGACCACCGGCGGCCCTGGACGAGCACGTGCGCTACCGCGACCGGACCTGCACCGCACCGGGCTGCACCGTGCCCGCCGACCGCACCGACCTCGACCACACCGTCGAGTACCACCCCCACGACAGCGACACCGACGGCGACCCCGACGCCGCCCGGGCCCTGGGCACCACCAGCGCCGACAACCTCGGCCCAGCGTGCCGGCACCACCACCGCCTCAAGACCGAGACCGCGTTCACCCTCGCCCAGGTCGAACCCGGCCTGTTCGCCTGGACCGACCCCACCGGCCACACCTACCTCGTGCGACCCGGCACCGACGACCCTGTCCACCACCTCACCGGCCCCGCAGACACCGACGGGCCACCCCCCTACTGAGGGGCGGCCCGTCGCGTGTCACGCATGCGGTGGCTCAGGAACCTCCGCTGCTCACCAGCCGTCGGGCAGCGGGCGTCCCTCGTCGTACCCCGCGGCGGACTGGATGCCCACGACCGCTCGCTCCGTGAACTCCTCCAGCGACGTGGCGCCGACGTACGTGCACGACGACCGGACACCGGCGGTGATCCGGTCGAGCAGGTCCTCGACGCCGGGGCGCAGCGGGTCCAGGTACATGCGCGAGGAGGAGATGCCCTCCTCGTACAGACCCTTGCGGGCACGGTCGAAGGCCGAACCGCCGCGGGTGCGGGCGGCGACGGCGCGTGCCGAGGCCATGCCGAAGCTCTCCTTGTACAGCCGGCCGTCGCCGTCGGCGTGCAGGTCCCCCGGGGACTCGTGCGTGCCGGCGAACCAGGACCCGACCATCACCTGCGACGCACCGGCGGCGAGCGCGAGCGCGACGTCGCGCGGGTGCCGTACGCCACCGTCGGCCCACACGTGCTTCCCGAGCCGGCGCGCCTCGGTGGCGCACTCGAGCACGGCGGAGAACTGCGGACGGCCGACGGCGGTCATCATCCGCGTGGTGCACATGGCGCCCGGGCCGACGCCCACCTTGACGATGTCCGCGCCGGCGTTGATCAGGTCGCGGGTGCCCTCGGCGGTGACGACGTTCCCGGCGACGACGGGGATCTGCGGGTCGAGCGACCGCACCGCCTCGAGGGCGTCGAGCATCTTGCGCTGGTGACCGTGCGCCGTGTCCACGACGAGCACGTCCACCCCGGCCTCGAGCAGCGCCGCCGCCTTGCCCTTGACGTCGCCGTTCACACCGACGGCCGCGGCGACCCGGAGCCGCCCCTGCGCGTCGAGCGCCGGCGTGTAGATGGACGAGCGCAGCGCGCCGACCTGCGTCAGCACACCGACGAGCTCACCGTCCCGGACGACGGGGGAGAACTTGCGGCGGGACGCGTGGAGCCGCTCGAAGGCGGCCTCGAGACCGCGCACGCCGCCGGACTCGACAACGGAGAGCTCGACGGTGGTGGGGTCGGAGCTCATCACCTCGGAGATCTGGGTGAATCGGTCGACGCCCTCGCAGTCGGCGGGGGTGACGACGCCGACGGGCCGGTTGCCCTCGACGACCACAGCGGCGCCGTGGGACCGCTTGCCGATGAGGGTGAGCGCCGTGTGCACGGTGTCCCGGGGGGTGACGACGACGGCGCTCTCCACGACGGTGTGCTTCGCCTTGACGGAGGCCACGACGTCGGCGACGACCTCGGTGGGGACGTCCTGCGGGAGGACGGCCAGGCCGCCGCGGCGGGCGACGGTCTCCGCCATGCGGCGTCCGGCGACAGCGGTCATGTTGGCGACCACCACGGGGATGGTCGTCCCGGTGCCGTCGGCGGCTGCCAGGTCGACGTCGAAGCGGGAGGCGACCTCCGACTGCGACGGGACGAGGAAGACGTCGCCGTAGGTGAGGTCGGAGGAGGGCGAGTGCCCGGTGAGGAAGCGCATGTGTGTGTCCCCTTTCCTCCCGAGCCTACCCTCCGCCCCTCTCGCGACCGGGGGACCGCCGCGGGCCTGCACTACTCCTTCACGGCACCGGCGCTCTGGTTCATGATCCGGCGCTGGAACACGAAGAACAGCACGGCGACGGGGATCGTCATGATCGCGGCGGCGGCGAGCTTCAGCGGGTACTGCGTGCCCTGGCTGAGCTGGCCGGACGCGAGCTGGGCGACGCCCTTGGTGAGCGTGACCAGCTGCGGGTCCTGCGACGCGACGATGAAGTGCGACAGCTCGTTCCAGGAGCCCTGGAACGACAGGATGACGATCGTGACGATCGCGGGCCGCGCCATCGGCAGCACCACGGACCAGAACACCCGGAAGGTCCCGGCGCCGTCCATGCGGGCGGCCTCCTCGACGGACGGCGGGATGGACTCGAAGAAGTTCTTCATGATGAAGATCCCGGCGGCGTCGGCGAGCAGCGGGATGATGAGGCCGGCGAACGAGTTGTAGATGCCCACCTGCTTGATCACGAGGAACTTCGGGATGAGCAGGACGACGTTCGGGACGGCCATGACGGCGACGAGGCCGGCGAACACGAGGCCGCGCCCGCGGAACCGCAGACGCGCGAGCGCGTACCCGGCGAGCGAGTTGATGAAGACGCGCCCGAGGGTGACGACGACGGTCACGACGACGGAGTTCCGGAACCACAGCGGGAAGTCCGACCGCAGGAAGAGTCGCTCGTAGGCGGCGGTGGTCCACGTCTGCGGGAGCAGGGACACGGCGTTCTGCGCGGCCTCGGCGTCGGTCTTGAAGGACGTCGCGAGCTGGATCAGGAAGGGGTACACGTACAGGATCGCGAGCACGACGAGCACGGCGTACGCGAACGAGGTCCCGAGGAGCCGGCGGTTGCTGCGGCGCGGCCGGCCGGCGGCGGCGGGTGCGCCTCGGCGTGAGCTCGGCGGGGTGGGCGTGCGGGACGCCGGCGCGGTCACGGCGCTCATCGGTCGCTCCGGTCGGTCGGTGGGGTCGCGGCGGCGGGCGGGGCGGACGTGAGGGTGCCGGCTCCGGGACTGCCGGTGGTCGCGACCGTGGCGGCGACGGCGGCGGGCGGCGCGGGCGGTTCGCGGTGGAAGCGCCTGCGCCGCGGCACGGTGTCCCGTTCGCGCAGGACGACGCGCTGGACGACGGTGAGGATCACGATGATCGCGAACAGCACGAACGCGATGGCGGCGCCCCGGCCCCACTGGTTGTTCTGGAACGCGGCGCTGTAGGAGAGGTACGCGGGGGTGAGGGTGGTCTTGGCGGGCCCGCCCTGGGTGCCCGTGTAGATCTGGTCGAACACCTGCCAGGTGCCGATGAGCCCGAGGGTCACGACGGTGAACACGGTCGGCCGCAGCATGGGAAGGGTCACCCGGAAGAACCGCTGCCGCGCGTTGGCGCCGTCCATGACGGCGGCCTCCTCGACGTCGGCGGAGACGGCCTGCAGCCCGGCGAGGAACAGCAGCATGAAGGTGCCGGACGTGGTGAAGATGGCCAGGAGGATGAACGCCGACATGGCGACGCTGGGTCCTGCGAGCCACTCCCAGAGCGGGATCCCGAGGAACCCGTGCTGCGCGAGCGCGGCGGGTGCGGTGTCGACGCCGACGGCCGCGAGCACCAGGTGGAGCACGCCCCGGGGGTCGTTGAACCAGTTCGGCCCGTCGATCGACAGCTTCGCGAGGAGGCCGTTGATCGTCCCGGACGCGGAGAACAGGAACAGCCAGAGCACGGTGATCGCGACGGAGGAGGTGACGGACGGGAAGTAGAACGCCGTCCGGAACAGGCCCCGGCCGCGCAGCGCCTTGCGGTTGACCACGGTCGCGAGGAACAGCGCGAGCGCGGTCTGCAGGGGCACGACGAGCAGGACGTAGTAGGCGTTGTTGCGCAGCGCGGTGCCGAAGTCCTGGGTGGCGAGGCCGCCGCCGAGCAGGAGGTCCCGGTAGTTGTCGAGGCCGACGAAGCCGACGTCGGAGGCGAGAGGGCTGCCGCGCCCGGTCCAGTCGGACAGGCTGACCCACAGGGCCATGAGCACGGGCACGACGAGGAACAGCCCGAGGATCACGAGCATCGGGGTGAGGAACAGCCACCCCGACGCGGCCTCGCGGCCCCGGGCGGACCCGGGGCCGCGCGACCGCCGGCGGTGCTGCTGCGCCGCCGGCGCTGTCGAGACAGAGGACATCGTCGTCAGGAGGCGTTCTCGTCGAGGACGGCCTGGAGGTTGGTCTGGACGGATCCGAGGATCGCGGCGGGGTCGCCGGTCTTCAGGCCCTCGAGCTGGGCGTTGAAGTCGGTGATGACGTCGGCCGCGCCGCGGGCGTTGACCACGTTCTGCGCGAAGTCGGCGGAGTCGATGAACGCGGTCATCTCCGGGTACAGCTCCTTCCAGCCGTCGGCGGCGGACTGCACGGACGGCATGACGCCGAACGCCTCGGAGAACGCGAGCTGCTGGTCGGTCTCGGTGAGGTGCTGGACGAGGTCGACCGCGTCGGACTGGTTGTCCGAGTCGGCGGCGACGCCCCAGCAGTTCGTGAACTGCAGGGTGCCCTGGCCGGCGGGGCCCGCGGGCAGCTGGACGACCTGGTAGTCGACGTCGGGGTAGTCGTTCTCCATGGCCCCGGTGATCCAGTTGCCCTCGACGGTCATCGCGGCCTTGCCGGTGCCGAACGCCTCGCCGCCCCAGCCGGTGCCGAGGTCGGCGGCGTAGGCGGCGTTCCCGGAGGTGAGCAGGTCCTGGACGTAGGTGAGGCCCTCGACGTTCTCCGCGGAGTCCGCGGTCGCCTCGGTGCCGTCCTCGCTGACCAGCGTGCCGCCGGCCTGCGCGAGGAACGCGCCGACCCGGGCGTACTCGCCGGAGAAGCCGAGGCCGACCTGCCCGTCGGTGGTGAGCCGGCCGGCGACGTCGGTGAGCTGCTCCCAGGTGGTGGGCACGTCCGCGTCGGTGAGGCCGGCCGCCTGCCAGGCGCCGGTGTTGATGATGAGCGCGAGCGTCGAGAAGTCCTTGGGCGCGCACACGAGCTCGCCGTCGTAGGTGAACTGCTCGACGAGGCTCGGGTAGAAGTCGTCCGCGTTGTCCAGCTCGGAGCCGTACGGGTGCAGGGACCCGTTCGCGGCGTAGGTCTGGAACTGGTCGGCGCTGACGTAGAACACGTCGGCGGGGTCGCCGGAGGCGAAGCCCTGGGAGAGCTCCTGGTTGAGGTCGGACGCCACCTGCACCGTGGCGTCGACGCCGGACTCCTCGGACCAGTCGGCCACGGCGGCCTTCACCGCGTCCGTCTCGGCGTCGCCGGAGGACCCGATGAGGATGCTGAGCGAGCCGCCGCTCTCGGAGGACGCGGCGTCGTCGCCGCCCTCCTCGAAGCCGGAGCCGCCGCAGGCGGTGAGGGCGAGGACGCCGGCGGCGCCGACGGCGGTGGACGCCAGCAGGCGCCGTCCTCGCGTGGGGGTGCTGTGCATGGGGGTCGTCTCCTTCGGGGATGGTGCGGGAGGACAGGGCGGGTCAAGGGGTGCGCGTCGACGCGCGTTCCACGAGGTGCGGTGCGAGCAGCACCTGCCGGCTCCGGGTGCCGCCGGTGCCGTCGAGCTGGTCCAGCAGCAGGTCGAGCGCGCGGTGCGCGGCCTCGGTGAGGGGCTGGGCGACGGAGGTCAGCCCGACGGCGGCGGCGACGGGGGTGTCGTCGAAGCCGACGACGGCGAGGCGGGTGCCGCGGCTGCGGGCGACGGTGAGGGCGCCGAGGGCGAGGGAGTCCGACGCGCAGACCACCGCGGTCGGTGCGGCGTCGGCGAGGACGCGCTCGATGGCCTGCGCCCCGGCGGCGACGCCGTCGGGGACGCGGGCGTGCAGCCGCCGCAGGAGGCCGGCGTCGTGGCCGGCGTCCACCATGGCGGAGACCCAGCCGGACGCGCGGTCCTCGCCGACGTCGGACCCGTCGGGCCAGCCGAGGTAGGCGATCCGCTCGTGGCCGAGGCCGCGCAGGTGCGCGACGGCGGCGCGGGTCCCGGCGGCACCGTCGACGTCGACCCACGGGTGGTCGTCGTCGGACCCGGCGGGGTCGCCCGGGGCGTCCCAGGGCCGGCCGAAGGTCACGAACGGCACGTCGCGCTCCGCGAGCCAGGCGGCGCGGGTGTCCCCGCGGTGCGTGCTGGTCAGGACGAACGCGTCGAGGTCGGCGGTGTCCAGCAGCTCGCGGTACTGGGCGATCTCGCGCTCGTCGTCGGGGGCGGTGAACAGCATGAGCCGGTAGTCGCGCGCCTGCGCGCTCTCGGTGAGGGCGTGCAGGAACCGGTCCAGGACGGCGCCGTTGATGCCGTCGTGCACCGGCTCGAGCCGCAGCCCGAGCACGCGGGACCGGCCGGTCCGGAGCTGACGCGCCGCGGACGACGGGCGGTAGCCCAGCTCCTCGATGGCCGCTCGGACCCGGTCGGTCGTCTCCGGGCGGACCAGGTGGGGGGAGTTCAGCACGTTGGAGACCGTCTGCCGGGAGACGCCGGCGCGCTGCGCGACGCTCTCGAGCGTCGGCCTCGTCGTCGTGTCCATGGGGCTCCTCGGGTCTCCGGTGATCCATATGAGCGTTCCAATCCGCGATTGGAACGCTCAAACGATTGCCCCTAGAGTTGCCAGCACCCTCCGGGCTGTCAAGCGGAGGGGGCCGTCGCCCGGTCACGATCCGGTCTCGAACACCGCACGAACGACGAGGTACCCATGGAGCTCCAGCCCCTGCTGCACGACCTCTTGGTCGCCGTCCACGCGCCCACCCAGGCGTGGTCGGCCCCGGACGGCCAGGTGGGCCTCACGGACGGCCGCGGTGCCCAGGGCGTCTACCACGGGGACGTGCGGGTCCTGGCGGGCGCGCGCCTCACGGTCGACGGCGCGGAGCCGGAGGTGGTGGCGTCGGGGGCAGACGGCCCGGGGCGGGCGCGGGCGGTCCTGCTCGCCCGGACGGTCGACGGACCCGGGGCCGACCCGACGGCCCGCCTGGAGCGCCTCCGCGAGGTCACGCCCGGCACCGTGACGGAGATCCTGTCGCTCAGCTGCTCCACCGCCGAGCCGGTGCACGCCCGGGTGGTCGTCGAGGTGCGCCCCGACGGCACCCCGATGGACCGGATCAAGTCCGGCGCCCCGGCCGGTGCCGCGCCCGCTCCCGAGCCGACCGCGGCCGGCGCCCGCTGGCAGGTCGACGCGGAGGTCGCCGCCGAGCTCACGGCGCCCGGTGCGCAGGTCGACGTGGCCGTCGACGGCACGGTGCGCCTGTCCTGGGACGTCACGGTGACCACGGGGAAGGCGGAGGTGCGCACGTGGTCCGTGGTCGTCACCGACACCGGTGGCGTCGCGACCGCCCCGCGACGGAGCGAGCCCGAGTGGTCCCCGCTCGCGGTCGAGGCCGCCGACCGCCGGCTCCCGGCACTGCTCGACCAGGCGCTCGCCGACCTGGGCACGCTGCGGATGAGCGCACGGTTCGCGCCCGACGACGTGTTCCTCGCCGCGGGCGCCCCCTGGTTCTTCACCCTGTTCGGCCGCGACTCGATCTGGGCGGCCAGGATGCTGCTGCCGCTCGGCACGGAGCTCGCCGCCGGGACGCTGCGCACGCTGGCGGTGCTGCAGGGGGAGCGGACGGACCCGGCCACGGCGGAGCAGCCGGGCAAGATCCTGCACGAGGTCCGGCGGGCCGAGCTGTCGATGCCCGGCGAGGGCACCGTGCTGCCACCTGTGTACTACGGCACCGTCGACGCCACCCCGCTGTGGGTCTGCCTGCTGCACGACGCGTGGCGCTGGGGCATGCCGGCGGACGAGGTCGAGGCGCTGCTCCCGGCCCTCGAGCGGGCGCTCGCGTGGATGTCCGACCACGGCGACTCCGACGGGGACGGGTTCCTCGAGTACGTCGACGAGTCCGGCACCGGGCTCGCCAACCAGGGGTGGAAGGACTCCGGCGACTCCGTGCAGTGGCGCACCGGCGAGCTGGCCACCGGGCCGATCGCGCTCGCGGAGGTCCAGGGCTACGCGCACGAGGCGGCGCTCGCGGGGGCCGCCCTGCTCGACGCGTTCGGCCGCCCCGGCGGCGACCGGTGGCGGGCCTGGGCGGCCGCCCTGGCGGAGCGGTTCCGGTCCGCCTTCTGGACCTCGGACGAGCACGGCCCGTACCCCGGCATCGCCCTCGACGCCGACAAGCGGGTGGTCGACACCCTGACCAGCAACGTCGGCCACCTGCTGGGCACGGGCATCCTCTCCGCCGACGAGGAGGCCGTCGTCGCCGCGCGGCTCACGGGGCCGGACATGGACTCGGGCTACGGGCTGCGCACGATGGCCACCGGGTCGGCGGGCTACTGGGCGCTGCGCTACCACGGCGGGGCGGTGTGGCCGCACGACACGGCCATCGTCGTGCAGGGACTGGCCCGTGCGGGGCACGCCCGCGAGGCGGCGGCGCTCGCGGAGGGGCTGCTCGCCGCGGCGCAGGACTTCGACGACCGGCTGCCGGAGCTGTACGGCGGCGACGCGCGAGGCACGGTGCCCCGGGCGGTGCCCTATCCGGCGGCGTGCCGCCCGCAGGCGTGGTCCGCCGCCGCCGCGGTGTCGGTGCTCGGTGCCGCCCTCGGGCTGCGCCCCGACGTCCCGGGCGGGCGGCTGGACGTCGACCCGCCCGCGCCGGCTCCCTTCGGCGCGGTCGCGGTGGCCGGCCTGCGCCTGGCGGGGCAGCCGCTCGCGGTGCGGGTCGGCGCGGACGGCGCCGCCTCGGTGACGACGGACGCCGACGTCGCGGTGCACGTGCGCGGCTGAGCGGCGCGCGGGTCGCCGCGTATCGTGGGGGACCTCGTCCGCGGGCCGCGCGGGCGACGGTGACGGGCGGTGGGATCGATGGGGCTGCTGCAGCGGATCGGCTCGCCGGCGGACGTGCGCGCGCTGTCCGCGCCCCAGGTCCGCGCGCTCGCCGCGGAGATCCGGACGTTCCTCGTCGACCAGGTCTCCCGCACGGGCGGCCACCTGGGGCCGAACCTCGGCGTCGTGGAGCTCACGCTCGCGCTGCACCGCGTGTTCGACTCCCCCCGGGACACGCTGGTGTTCGACACCGGGCACCAGGCGTACGTGCACAAGCTGCTGACGGGGCGCCGCGACTTCAGCCGCCTCCGCCGCCGCGACGGCCTGTCCGGGTACCCGAGCCGCAGCGAGTCGCCGCACGACGTGGTGGAGAACTCGCACGCGTCGACGGCCCTGAGCTGGGCGGACGGCATCGCGCACGCCAACGCGCTGGGCGGCCGCACCGACCGCCACGTGGTCGCGGTGATCGGGGACGGCGCGCTGACGGGCGGCATGTCGTGGGAGGCGCTGAACAACATCGCCGACGGCACGCAGCGCAACCTCGTCGTGGTGGTCAACGACAACGGCCGGTCGTACGCGCCGACGATCGGCGGGCTCGCGCTGCACCTGGACGCCCTGCGCACGACGCGCGGCTACGAGACCGTCCTGTCCTGGGGCAAGCGGACCCTGCAGCGCTCGGGCCCGCCGGGGAGGTTCGCCTACGACGCGCTGCACGGCCTGAAGAAGGGCATCAAGGACGTCGTCGCGCCCCAGGGCATGTTCGAGGACCTCGGGCTGAAGTACATCGGACCGGTCGACGGCCACGACATCGCGGACGTGGAGTTCGCCCTGCAGCGCGCGCGGGCGTTCGGCGGGCCGGTCATCGTGCACGTCATCACCGAGAAGGGCCGCGGGTACAGCCCCGCCGAGCAGGACGTCGCCGACCGGTTCCACGCCGTCGGGCAGATCCACCCGGAGACGGGCCTGCCGGTCGCGCCGTCCCGGTTCGGCTGGACCGGGGTGTTCGCGGACGAGATCGTGCGGATCGGGCGTCGCCGCCCGGACGTGGTCGCGCTGACCGCGGCCATGCTCGCGCCGGTGGGGCTGGCGCCGTTCGCCGAGGAGTTCCCCGACCGGACGTTCGACGTCGGCATCGCGGAGCAGCACGCCGTCACGACGGCCGCGGGCATGGCGTTCGCGGGTCTGCACCCGGTGGTGGCGGTGTACGCGACCTTCCTCAACCGCGCCTTCGACCAGGTGCTGATGGACGTGGCCCTGCACCGCGCCGGCGTGACGTTCGTGCTCGACCGCGCCGGGCTGACCGGGGACGACGGCGCCAGCCACAACGGGATGTGGGACCTCGCCGTCCTGGGCGTCGTCCCGGGCCTGCGCCTGGCGGCACCCCGCGACGAGGCCACGCTGCGCTCGGCCCTGCGGACGGCGGTGGACGTCGACGACGCGCCGACGGTGGTGCGGTACCCGAAGGGCGCGCTGACCGAGCCGCTGCCGGCCGTGGACGAGGTGGACGGCGTCGACGTCCTCGCGCGCCACGGCGCCGGTGCGGGCGCGCGCTCCGTGCTCGTCTGCGGCGTCGGCGCGATGGCGCGCACCGCGCTGGCCCTCGGGGAGCTGCTCGCCGCGCACGGGCTGCGCGTCACCGTGGTGGACCCCCGGTGGGTGCTGCCGGTGCCCGCGGCGCTGGTGAAGCTGGCGGGGGAGCACGACCACGTCGTCACGCTGGAGGACGGCGTCCGCGAGGGCGGGATCGGCTCGGCGGTGGCCCTGCGGGCCCGGGACGCGGGGATCGGCACGCCGGTGCAGGCGTTCGGCGTCCCGCGCCGCTTCCTCGCGCACGCCTCGCGCGACGAGCTGCTGACCGCACTGCGCCTCACGGCCCCGGACGTCGCGCGGGACGTGCTTGCGGCCCTCGGCGCCGACGCCTGAGCGGGGTCCTCGCCGCCAGGAGCGCCGACGTGAGGGGCATCACGTCGGTGTTCGCGCCGGTCAGCGCGTCCCCGGGCCGTAGGTCCCAAGACATCCCATGACCTCGTGAATAGCGTCACTAGTACGACGCACTCAGCGAGGGAGACCCCCAGATGTCCACCACCGCAGTACCTCAGACCGGCACCGACGCCACCGTGGGTGCCTGGGACGGATTCGTCACCGGACCCTGGTGTGACGGGATCGACGTCCGCGACTTCATCCAGCGCAACTACACGCCCTACACCGGCGAGGCCGACTTCCTGGCCGGCCCGACGGAGCGCACCACCGGTGTCTGGGCGAAGCTCAGCGAGATGTTCCCCGCCGAGCGCGCCAAGGGCGTCTACGACATCGACAACCACACCCCGTCGACGATCGTCTCCCACCCCGCCGGCTACATCGACCAGGGCCAGGAGCTCATCGTCGGCCTGCAGACCGACGCCCCGCTCAAGCGCGCCATGATCCCCAACGGCGGCTGGCGCATGGTCGAGAAGAGCCTCGAGACCTACGGCTACGAGGTCGACCCCGCCGTCGCGAAGATCTTCAGCACCTACCGCAAGACGCACAACGACGGCGTCTTCGACGTGTACCCGCCGAACGTCCGCGCCGCCCGCTCCTCGCACCTCATCACCGGTCTGCCGGACGCGTACGGCCGCGGCCGCATCATCGGCGACTACCGCCGCGTGGCCCTGTACGGGGTGGACGCCCTGATCGAGGCCAAGCGCCTGGAGCGCCACGAGCTCGACATGGAGGCCTCCGTCGAGGACGTCATCCGCGACCGCGAGGAGAACGCGGAGCAGATCCGCGCGCTCAACGAGCTCAAGCAGATGGCCGCCTCCTACGGCTACGACATCTCCAAGCCCGCGACGACCGCCCGCGAGGCGATCCAGTGGCTGTACTTCGCCTACCTGGGCGCGGTGAAGGAGCAGAACGGCGCGGCGATGTCGCTCGGCCGCACCTCGACGTTCCTCGACGTGTACCTGCAGCGCGACCTGGCGTCGGGCGCCATCACCGAGGAGTTCGCGCAGGAGCTGATCGACGACTTCGTCATCAAGCTGCGCATCGTCCGGTTCCTGCGCACCCCCGAGTACGACGCGCTGTTCTCCGGCGACCCGACCTGGGTCACCGAGTCCATCGGTGGCATCGGTGAGGACGGCCGGCCGCTGGTCACCAAGTCCTCGTTCCGGTTCCTGCAGACGCTGTACAACATCGGCCCGGCCCCGGAGCCGAACCTCACGGTGCTGTGGAGCAACCGCCTGCCGGAGGGCTTCAAGAAGTTCTGCGCCCAGGTCTCGATCGACACCTCGGCGATCCAGTACGAGTCGGACGACCTCATCCGCACCTCGTGGGGCGACGACGCGGCCATCGCGTGCTGCGTGTCCCCGATGCGGGTCGGCAAGCAGATGCAGTTCTTCGGCGCCCGCGTGAACATCGCCAAGGCCCTGCTGTACGCGATCAACGGCGGCCGCGACGAGATCACCGGCAAGCAGGTCGCGCCGGTGAGCGCTCCCGTCGAGGGCGACGTCCTGGACTACGAGGACGTGGCGGCGAAGTACGACAAGCTGCTCGACTGGCTGGCCGAGACCTACGTCGACGCCCTGAACTGCGTGCACTACATGCACGACAAGTACGCGTACGAGCGGCTCGAGATGGCGCTGCACGACCGCACCATCCTGCGCACGATGGCCTGCGGCATCGCCGGCCTGTCGGTCGTGGCGGACTCCCTGTCGGCCATCAAGTACGCGACGGTCCGCCCGGTGCGGGACGAGGACGGCCTGGTGACGGACTACGTCATCGAGGGCGACTTCCCGGCCTACGGCAACGACGACGACCGCGCGGACGACATCGCCGTGGAGATCGTCAAGTCGTTCATGGCGAAGATCCGCCAGCACAAGACGTACCGCGACGCGCTGCACACCCAGTCGGTGCTGACCATCACGTCGAACGTCGTCTACGGCAAGGCCACCGGCAACACCCCCGACGGCCGCCGCGCCGGCGAGCCGTTCGCCCCCGGTGCCAACCCGATGAACGGCCGCGACTCGCACGGGATGCTCGCCTCGGCGATGTCCGTGGCGAAGCTGCCGTACTCCGAGGCGATGGACGGCATCTCGCTCACCTCGACGGTCGTGCCCTCGGGCCTCGGCCGCACCAAGGAGGAGCAGGTGACGAACCTGGTGGGCCTCATGGACGCGTACAACGTGTCCTCCGGGTACCACCTGAACGTCAACGTGCTCAACCGGGACACCCTCGAGGACGCCATGGAGCACCCCGAGAAGTACCCGCAGCTCACCATCCGGGTCTCCGGCTACGCGGTGAACTTCGTCCGGCTGACGCGCGAGCAGCAGCTCGACGTGCTGTCCCGGACGTTCCACGGCGGGCTCTGACCCCGGCGCGGGTGCCCGCCGGGGGAGCAGCCCCGGCGGGCACCCGCCACCCGCACCACCCCAGCACCACCCCGCAGCACCCCAGCAGCACCCGGGAGGAGCCCGAGATGACCGGCACGCAGACCGTCGCCACGCAGACCGTCCCCGCGGAGGTCGGCGCCCCGGTCATCGAGCTCGGCCTGCCGGTCGTCGGCGGCTCCCACCACCGGTCGTCGGCCGGCACGGCGGGCCTGGAGACGAGCGACGCCGAGCGGAGCGAGAAGTTCGCGCAGATGCGCGCCGGCGAGCTCGGGTCGCTGCACTCGTGGGAGCTCGTCACGGCGGTCGACGGCCCCGGGACGCGCCTGACGACGTTCCTGTCGGGCTGCCCGCTGCGCTGCCTGTACTGCCACAACCCCGACACGATGGAGATGCGCCGCGGCGAGCCGGTGCTCGCCGAGGAGCTGCTCAAGCGCGTCGCCCGGTACCGCGGCGTGTTCGGCGTGACCGGCGGCGGCCTGACGATCTCCGGCGGCGAGCCCCTGATGCAGCCGGCGTTCGTCGCCCGCGTCCTGCGGGGCGCGAAGGAGCTCGGCGTCCACACGGCGATCGACACCTCGGGCTACCTCGGGGCGCACTGCACGGACGCGATGCTCGCCGACATCGACCTGGTGCTGCTGGACGTCAAGTCCGGCATCCCGGAGACGTACAAGCGGGCCACCGGGCGGGAGCTGCAGCCGACGCTCGACTTCGGCCGGCGCGTCGCCGCGAGCGGCACCGAGATCTGGGTCCGGTTCGTGCTGGTCCCGGGCCTGACGGACGCCCCGGAGAACGTCGACGCGGTCGCCGACTACGTGGCGACGCTCGGCACGGTCAGCCGGGTCGAGGTGCTGCCGTTCCACCAGATGGGGCGCGACAAGTGGGCCAGCCTCGGGATGACCTACGAGCTCGAGGACACCCAGCCGCCGTCGCCGGAGCTGGTCGCCCGGGTCCGCCAGCAGTTCCGGGACCGCGGCCTCACGGTGTTCTGAGGGCGTCCGCGACGCCCGGGGCGAGCAGCCGCCGCCCGAGCACCCGCTCCGACCACCCCGCCCGGTCCAGGTACGGGCAGATCCCGCCGAGGTGCGCGGGCCACCCGGCACCGAGCAGCATCGCGAGGTCCACCTGCTCGGCGGACGGCACGACGCCCTCGTCGAGCAGCAGCCCGATCTCCTCGGCCAGCCCGGTCGCGACCCGCGCGAGCACCGCGTCGCCGTCGCCGGCCCCCGGCGCCCCGAACGCGTCCTGGATGGCCGGGTCGACCTCCGGGAGCCCCGCGGGACCTTGCCGGGCGACGGTGCGGCCCTCCTCGACCAGCCGGTCCAGGCCGGGGGACAGCGGGTAGCGCGCCCCGAGCTCCTCGTGCAGCGTCACGAGCACGTGCCGGGCCACGGGCAGCCCGACGAGCTGCAGCAGGGCGAACGGGCTCATCGGCAGCCCCAGCGGCCGCAGCGCGGTGTCCGCGACCTCGACGGGTGTGCCCTCCTCGACCGCGCCGAGCACGTCGGCGAGCATCCGCAGCAGCACCCGGTTGACGACGAACCCCGGACGGTCGGTGGTCCGCACGACCGTCTTCCCGGCACGGCGCGCGACGTCGACGGCGGTGGCGAGCGCGGTGGCGTCGGAGGCGGGGGTGGCGACGACCTCGACCAGGGGCATCTGCGCGACGGGGTTGAAGAAGTGCAGCCCGACGACCCGCTCGGGGTGCGCGAGCCCGTCGGCCATGGCCGTGATGGACAGGGCGGAGGTGTTGGTCGCGAGGACGCAGCCCGGCCGCACGAGTCCCTCGAGGTCGGCGAACACGGCGCGCTTCACCTCGAGCACCTCGGTGACGGCCTCGATCACGAGGTCCGCGTCCGCGAGGGCGGCGAGGTCGGTGCCGACCTGCACGTTCTCGACGAGCCGGCGCGCGGCGTCCGGCGTGAGCCGGCCCCGGGCGGCGGCCTGCTCGGCGAGCGTCCGGACGCGGTCGCGGCCGGCGGCGGCGCGCTCCTCGTCGACCTCCCGCATGGTGACCGGCACGTCGAGGCGCGTGCCGAGCAGCACGGCGAGCTGCGCGGCCATCAGCCCGGCGCCGACGATCCCCACGCGGCGGACCTCGGTCGGGGCCGCGTCGGAGTCGGCGCGCGCCGCCCGGCGGGCGCCCCGGCCGGTGAGCTCCGCCGCGTACAGGGCCGCGCGCGCCTCGTCGGACATCAGGAGGGCGGACAGGGCGTCGTCCTCGGCGCGGAAGCCGGCGTCCCGGCCCCGGTCCCCGGCCGCGGCGAGCAGGTCCAGCACGCGGGCGTAGGCGGGGGCAGCGCCGTGCAGCCGGGCGTCGAGGACGGCGGCGGCACGGTCGACGGGGTCGGGCTCCCCGGCGGGCACCGGCGGGACGTCGGCGGACCGACGGTCGGGCGACCCGGCGCGCACGGTGCCGGCCGTCCAGGCGAGGGCCTGCTGCGCGAAGCCCTCGGCGGGCAGCACGGCGTCGACGAGGCCGAGCTCGAGGGCCTGTTCGGACGTCGTGAGCCGGTTGTTCGCCAGGGGCCGCAGCACGGCGAGGTCGACGGCGGCGGGCAGGCCGACCAGGCGGGGGAGCAGCCAGCAGCCGCCCCAGCCGGGGACGATGCCGAGGGACGCCTCCGGCAGGCCGATCGAGCGGACGCCCGCGGCGGCGACGCGGTGGTCGCAGTGCAGCGCGAGCTCCAGGCCGCCGCCGAGCGCGTGCCCGGTCAGCCACGCGAACGTCGGCACGGGTAGCTCGCCGAGCAGCCGGAGCGTCGCGTGCCCCTGCTCGGCCAGGGCCCGGGTGTCGGCCAGGTCGCGCAGGGAGCGCGCGACCGTGAGGTCGGCCCCGGCGACGAAGCACCCGGGCCGGCCGGTGACGGCGACGGCGGCGACCTCGCCGGCCTGGGCGCGGCCACGGACCGCGACGAGCGCGTCGTGCAGGACGGCCAGGCCGCGGGGGCCGAGCGTGGTCGGGCGGCGCTCGTCGGTGGCGGTCAGCGTGAGCAGCACCAGCACCCCGCCGTCGTCGGGCAGGGGCACGTCCTCGACGACGACCCGCAGCACGTGCGGGTCCGGCTCCCCGGGCAGGGAGGCGGGCCGGGCGGGGTCCGCCGGTCGGGCCGGGTCGCGCGGGGACGAGGACGGGGACGGCTCGGTGGTGCCGGCGTGGCGCATGCGCTCTCCTGGGACTGCTCTGTCCGACGGAACACCCGCGACCCTAACCGACGCCGCGCGGCCGCGCCGGGGTCTGCGCAGGCGGCCCGCGCGGCCGCGCCGCAGGTCAGCCCCCGGCGGCCCCGGGCGTCAGCCCGCGACGGCGCCCTGCGCGGCGAACGCGTCCGCCAGCCGGCCGGCGAGCAGCCCCACCTGCCACGGCCGCGCGCCGCCGGCGCTCAGCCGCTGCGCGATGTGCTCGGCGTCCGGCGGTGTCGGCGGGCTCCAGCACACCCGGCGCAGCAGGTCGGGCTGCAGCAGGTTCTCCGCGGGGACGGTGTGCGTCTCGGAGAGCTCGGTGACGACGGCGCGCGCCGCGGTGAGGCGGGCGGCGGCGGCCGGGTCGCGGTCGGGCCAGGCGCGGGGCGGCGGCGGTGCGTCGCTCCGGGGGCCGCGCGGGTTCGGCAGCTGGTCGTCCGCGAGGGCCAGCCCGGTGTCGATCGCCCGCTGCCACAGCGCCGCGCGCCGGCGGGTGCCCTTGCCGGAGAACTGGGGGAGCGCCACGAGCTGCGGGACGGAGCGCGGCAGGGCCTGCGCGGCGGCCACGATGGCGGCGTCCGGCAGCACGCGGCCCGGCGAGATGTCCCGCTGCCGCGCGTTCTCGTCCCGGGTCTCCCACAGCGACCGCACGACGGCCAGCCGGCGGGGGTCGCGGATCGCGTGCACGCCGGACACCCGGCGCCAGGCCTCGACCCGCGGGGCGGGCGGCGGGGCGAGGCGGACGGCCTCGAACTCCTCGGCGGCCCACTGCGCCTTGCCGGCCAGCGCCAGCCGCTCGGCCAGCACCTCGCGCAGCTCCACCAGCACCTCGACGTCCAGCGCGGCGTACCGCAGCCACTGCTCGGGCAGCGGGCGGGTGGACCAGTCGACGGCGGAGTGCTCCTTGGCGAGCCCGAGACCGAGCAGCTCGGCGACCACGGCGGCCAGCCCGACGCGCTCGAGCCCCAGCAGGCGCGCACCGAGCTCGGTGTCGAAGACCCGGCTGGGCCGCATGCCCTGCTCGGCGAGCGCCGGCAGGTCCTGGGACGCCGCGTGCAGGACCCACTCGACGCCGACGAGCGCCTCGGACAGCGGGGACAGGTCGGGCAGGGCGACGGGGTCGATCAGCGCGGTCCCGGCGCCCTCGCGGCGCACCTGGACCAGGTAGTTGTGCTGGCCGTAGCGGTAGCCGGACGCGCGCTCCGCGTCCACGGCGACGGGGCCGGTCCCCGCGCCGAACGCCGCCACGACGCGCGCGAACGCCTCGGGGGTGTCGACGACGGCGGGGACGCCCTCGGCCGGCTCGGTCAGGGGGACGACGACGGGCGCGTCGGCGCGGGGCTCGGCCGCCGCTGCGACGGACGCGTCGTCGGGGTCGGCGCCGCCCGGGGCGCCGGAGGGCTCGGCCGGGGTACCGGCCGGGTGCGGGACGGACTGCATGGGACAACCGTAGGGCGTCAGCGCGCGCCCGCCGTGGTGCCGCGCAGGGCGGGCGGGATCGCGGGGCGTCGCACGGGAGCAGGTCGTAGGTTCCTCGCATGGGGCGGGGCCGCGCGGGGCAGGGACGCATGGACGACGTCGAGCTCGTCGAGGCCCCGGCGCGCGGCACCGACCAGTCGCCGGCCCGGCGCGCCCGGGTGGTCCGGGTCCTGCGGCGCTGGTGGCCCGTGCCCCTCGCGGTGGTGCTGGCCGCGGTGGCGTGGCAGGCGGCGTCCGGCGACCAGGAGCGCGCCGTGGCGGAGCGGCTGCAGGAGACGCCGGGGGTGATCCGGACGACGGTGGCGCCGCCGCTGACCACGCGGCAGTGGGGCGACCCGGACTCCCCGGGGGTGCTGACGTCGGCATCCCTCGGCGGCGGGCTGGTGGTCGCGGCGGAGGAGGGCGCGGACGGCGCGGCCCGCACCGTGGTCGGGGTCGACGCCGCGACCGGGCGGGAGCGCTGGCGGGTGGCCGCGGGTGACGAGGAGGACCCGCGCGGCAGGGCGCCGGTCGGCGCGGCGTGCGGGGACGCGGCCGGGGCGCTGGTGTGGTGCAGCTTCACGTCGGTGCGCACGTTCGGCGAGGCGTCGTTCGAGCCGGTCGCCACCCTGGTGCTCGTCGACGTGACGACCCGCGCGACGGTGCCGGCCCCCGACCTCCCGCGGGCGTCCTCCGTCGTCGTCCTCGACGACGTCGCGGTCACCGTGTCCCGCGCAGGAGACACGGCGGTGGTGGACGCCACGGACCTGGCGACCGGCGCGTCACGCTGGCACGTCGAGCTGCCGGACCCGTCCGGCCGCCGGGTCGGGCACGCGCCCGACCCGTCGGTCGTGGTCGCGGGCCACCGGGTGCACGTGACGGGCGGCGCCGGGACCTGGGCGCTCGACGCGGCGGACGGCCGGCTCGTCGCCGCCGCGACGGACCTGCGCCTGCTGCGCGGCGAGCAGCTCGTGGCGGTCGACGGGGGCGTGGTGACCCGGCTGCTCGGCCCCGACGGAAGGGGGACCGCCCGCGCGGACGGGGCGCCCGTCCCGGTCGAGCCGGACGACGGCTCGGCCCCCGGCGTGCTGCTCCTGGCCCGGGTCGACGCCGGCGCGGGCGGCCGGCTGCGCGCGGTGGCGGCCGCGAGCGGCGAGGTGCTGTGGGAGCGGCCCGCGCAGGTGGACGCGCTCGGCCGGCTCGTCCTGCTGGACGGCCTGCTCTACGGCACCGACCGCGAGGGGCTGTGGGCGGTCGACGCGACCACCGGGCGGGCGGTCTGGTCGACCGACGCCGGGTCCCGGGCCGGCCCCGCGCTCATGACCGACGGGGTGCACCTGCTCCGCACCGAGCACGACCCGGAGCGCGCCGGCGCGACCGTGCTGGCCGCCTACGGCCTGGAGGACGGCGAGCGGCGGTGGGCCGAGCCGCTGCCGCAGGGGGTCACCGACGTGGGGGCCCTCGCGGGCGTGCTGCTCGGGTCCGGGCCGGGGCGGACCGTGCTCGTGGAGTAGCCGCGGACCTGCCGCGGACCTGCCGAGCGACGCGCCGGGGCTCGGGCGAGCAGGCCTCAGGCCAGCAGGCCGGTCCGGATGGAGATCGCGACGAGCGCCGCGCGGTCGCCGGTGCCCAGCTTGCGGGAGATCCGCGCGAGGTGGCTCTTCACGGTGAGTGCCGACAGGCCGAGCTCCTCGCCGATGGCGCGGTTGCTGAAGCCGTCGGCGACCAGCCGCAGGACGCTGATCTCGCGGGTGGTCAGGTCGGGGCGGGACCGCGCGAACGGCGACGGGACCGCGCCGGGGGCGGAGCCGGCCGGGCCGACGACGGCGTTGGGCTCGGTCGCGACCGCGCCGCGCAGGCCGCCGGTCAGCAGGCCGACGAGGTCGCGGCGACCGGCGCGGCGGGCGAGCAGGATGACGCGTCCGGAGCCCCGGCGCCGCAGGTTGCGGACCAGGATCTGGCCGTCGCCCTCGGCGAGCTCGGTGACGACGACGCACATCTGGCCGAGGCCGCGGCGGCGGGGGTCAGGGGCCGATCCAGGGTGGAACCGGGGGCGGTCCCGGCGCGCCGGGGCGGCGCACCTGGGGCGCGAGGGTGGCCGCGCGGGCACCGGGCGCGGAACCCGGCGCGAGGCCGGGACCTCGTCGAATCGGCTCGATGCTCACTGCTGTGCCCCCTTGACGGTCCACTTCCTTGCTCCCCCTATCGGTCCTGCGCACGCGTGTCTTGAGCGGAACGGGTGACATCGTGACCCGCTCGTGACCCCGGTGTCACGGGTTCGGCCACCTGCGGCGTCACCCGGGTCAGTGCCGGGGTCCGAGCGCGACCACGCCCTCGGGCAGCGGCGGCAGCCCGGCGACGGTGCACAGCAGGACCCCCCAGGCCTCCAGGTGCGGGGCCAGGTCCTCGTCACGCGCCGTCCAGGAGGCACGCAGCTCCAGCTCGCACAGCTCCGGGCGCTCGTCGAGCGCGCCGAACGACTGGGACAGCACGCGCGTCACGGTGCCGCCCGCCGCGCGGGCGTCGACCCCCGACCCGGCGAGGGCGTCGGTGAACCAGGTCCACGCGACCTCGGCGAGCAGCGGGTCCTGGCCGACCTCGGGCTCCAGGGTGGCGCGCACCAGCGTCACCAGGCGGAACGCCCCGTCCCAGGCCTCCTGGCCGGCGGGGTCGTGCAGCACGACGAACCGGCCGGACGCGAGCTCCTCGGCGTCGGGGTCCCGGCGGCTCGCGCGGACGTCCGCCACCAGCGCCGCGGTGTACGGCGCGATGCGCGCGGGGCCGGGCGCCTCCTCCAGGGAGACCTCCGGGCGCAGCGTCACGCCCCGCAGCGACCGCAGCGCGCGCAGGAACTCCGGTGGCGCGTCTCGGGGGCCGGTGCTCACAGCAGCCGAGCGTAGGGGGCCGCCGCCCGGGCGGTGGTCGCGGCACGCCGGACGTCCGTGGCCAGCACTAGGGTGAAGCCTTGGCACCGCCTTCGAAGGAGCACCCGCGCATGTCCGCACCTGCCGCACAGATCGGCGTGACCGGCCTGGCCGTCATGGGCCGCAACCTGGCCCGCAACCTCGCCCGGCACGGCTACACGGTCGCGGTGCACAACCGCTCGAACAGCCGCACGGAGTCGCTGGTCGCCGAGCACGGGCACGAGGGCATCTTCGTGCCGTCGGCGTCCACCGAGGACTTCGTCGCGTCGCTGGAGCGGCCGCGCAAGATCATCGTGATGGTCAAGGCCGGCGCGGCGACCGACGCCGTGATCGAGGAGCTGGTGCCCCTGCTGGACGAGGGCGACATCGTGATCGACGCGGGCAACGCGCACTTCCCCGACACACGCCGGCGCGAGGCCGCGCTGAAGGCCAAGGGCCTGCACTTCGTCGGGTCCGGCGTGTCCGGCGGCGAGGAGGGCGCGCTCAACGGCCCCTCGATCATGCCGGGCGGCTCGCGCGAGTCGTACGAGGTGCTGGGCCCGATCCTCGAGGACATCTCCGCGAAGGTCGACGGCGTGCCGTGCTGCACCTACGTCGGCCCCGACGGCGCCGGGCACTTCGTCAAGATGGTGCACAACGGCATCGAGTACGCCGACATGCAGCTGATCGCCGAGGCGTACGACCTGCTCAAGCAGGGGCTGGGCGCGTCGGCCGCCGAGATCGCGGACATCTTCCGGACGTGGAACGAGGGCGACCTGGAGTCGTTCCTCATCGAGATCACCGCCGAGGTGCTCTCCCAGGTCGACGCGGAGACCGGGCAGGCGTTCGTCGACGTCGTGCTGGACCAGGCGGAGCAGAAGGGCACCGGCCGCTGGACGGTGCAGAACGCCCTCGACCTCGGCGTGCCGATCACCGGCATCGCCGAGGCGACCTTCGCCCGCGCGCTGTCCGGCTCCGTGCCGCAGCGCGCCGCCGCGCGCGGCACCCTGCCCGCGCACGTCGCGCCGCTGGACGTCCCCGACCGGGAGGCGTTCATCGAGGACGTGCGCCTGGCGCTCTACGCCTCCAAGGTCGTCGCGTACTCGCAGGGGTTCGACCAGATCGCGGCGGCCTCCGCCGAGAACGGCTGGGACATCGACCGGGGCGCGATGGCCCGGATCTGGCGGGGCGGCTGCATCATCCGCGCACGGTTCCTCAACCGGATCACCGAGGCCTACGAGCGCGACGCGGACCTGCCGCTGCTCCTGGCCGACGAGTACTTCACCGGCGCGGTCGGCAACGGCGTGCCGGCGTGGCGCCGGGTCGTCGCGCACGCCGCGCTCGCCGGCGTCCCGACGCCCGCGTTCGCGTCGTCCCTGGCGTACTACGACGCGGTCCGCGCCGAGCGGCTGCCCGCGGCGCTGATCCAGGCGCAGCGCGACTTCTTCGGCGCGCACACCTACCGGCGCACCGACCGCGAGGGCACGTTCCACACCGAGTGGTCCGGCGACCGCGCCGAGCACGAGGCGTGAGCGCGTCGGACACCACGCCGGCGGCGACGGGCGTCGACGGGCTGCAGCCCGTGATGCTCGGGGCCGACATCGGCGTGTACGCCCTGGCCCGGGCGTTCCACGAGCAGTACGGCGTGCGGTCGATCGTCGTGAGCGGGGCCGCCCTCGGGCCGGTCGCGCACTCGCGCATCCTCGACAACGTCCTCGTGGAGGACGGGCACGACCCGCGGCAGCTCGTCGACGCCCTCCTGCGGGTCGCCCGCGAGCAGGCCGGCCGGCGCCTGGTGCTGCTGGCGAACTCGGACTGGCTGGTCCGGGTCGTCGTGCAGCACCGCGCCGAGCTCGAGCCGCACTACGTCGTCCCGTTCCTCTCGGAGGAGCTGCTGGACCGGCTGTCGGACAAGGCGACCTTCTCGGAGATCGCCACCGACCTGGGCCTGGCGGTGCCGCGGACGATCGTGCAGGACTTCGCGCTGGCCGACGACCCCGCGTGGGCGCCGGTCCCGGTGGACGTCGGCTACCCGCTGATCGCCAAGGCCGCCAGCAGCGCCGACTACCAGGACGTGACGTTCCCGGGGAAGAAGAAGGTCTTCGAGATCTCCACCCCCGACGAGCTCGACGCGCTGTGGGCGTCGCTGCGCGCCGCGGGGTTCCGGGGCCGGTTCGTCGTGCAGGAGATGATCCCGGGCGACGACACCCAGATGCGGTCGATCACCGCGTACGTCGACGGCCGCGGGTCGATCACCCTGCTGTGCTCGGCGCACGTCCTGCTCGAGGAGCACACGCCGTCCGGGCTGGGCAACCCCGCCGCGATGGTCGTCACCCGTGAGGACGCGATGCTGGAGCAGGCGGCGACGTTCCTGCGCGGCGTCGGCTACGTGGGCTTCGCGAACTTCGACGTGAAGGTCGACCCGCGCGACGGCGCCTTCCGCTTCTTCGAGGTGAACCCGCGCATCGGGCGGAACAACTACTACGTGACGGCCGCCGGGGCGAACCCCACGCGGTTCCTGGTCGAGGACCGGGTGCTGGACCGCGCGGTCGAGCCGGTCGTTGTCGACACCGAGGTGCTGTACTCCATCCTCCCGCACCGGCTGCTGCTGACGTACGTGCTGGACCCGGCGCTCGCCGGGAAGGTGCGCGGGCTGATCCGCGCCGGGCGGGTCGCGCACCCGCTGCGGTACGCGCGGGACGCCGGACCCCGCCGGCGCTGGTACGCCTTCGCGGCCGCGCTGAACCAGGTGCGCAAGTTCCGCCGGTACTACCCGGAGGTCACGAGCACCGGGTTCTGAGCACCGGTTCTGAGCACCGGTTCTGAGCCGCGGCAGCACGCACGACGGCCGGCCGTCCCGCGGCGGAGGGCCGGCCGTCGTGCGTCTGCGGGGGCGTCAGCCCAGCTCGGACGTGCCCGAGTACAGGTGCAGCACGGGGACGTGCAGCTCCTCGCGGGCGCGCGACGCCCAGTCCCGGTGGAACGTGTCCTCCAGCGCGTGCGGGTACGTCACGACGACGACCTCCCGCGCGCCCTCGGCCGCGACGGCGGCGCGCAGGGCGGGCAGCGGGTCGTCGTCGACGACGGTGCCGGTCGCGGTCACGCCGGCCTCCGCGAACGCCGCGAGGCTCTCGGCGAGCTGCTCGGCGGCGTCGGCCGTCGCCTCGGTGGGCTTGGGCTCGCGGCCCAGCACGGTGTCGAGCGCCTCCCGGAGCTCGCCGAGGCTGAGCTGGTCGACGAGCGACACGAGGACGTTGCGCTCGGTGTCGGCGGGGACGAGGACGCGGTACTCCAGGGTCTCGCCGTCGTGCAGCGAGAGGATGTGGGAGACGTCCGCCGAGGCCAGGGTGTCCTCCGTGAGGACGAGGATGGTGTCGGTCACGCGTCCGAGACTATCGGTCGCCCAGCAGCCAGCGCCCGAGCAGCATCCCGTCGTGGTGCAGCAGGTGGGCCGCGCGGGCGGGGACCGGCGCCAGCCAGTCGGGGGACTGCATCGCGCGGAGCCCCGGCCCGGCGACCACGAGCGGGCTGGAGGTGAGGCAGAGCTCGTCGACCAGACCCGCGGCGGCCAGGTCGGTGAGCAGCCGCGGACCGCCCTCGGCGAGCACCCGTGTCAGGCCCCGCCCGGCCAGGACGTCCAGCGCGGCGGGCAGGTCCACGGTCGCACCACCGGCGACGACGACCCGGTCGGGACCGACCTCCGCGCGCAGGGCGTCCAGGGTCGGGCACGCGCGGGACGTGACGACGTACGGGGGCCGGTCCGTGCCGCGCAGCCCCGGGGGCAGCTCGCCGGACACCGTGACGACCGCCAGCTCCAGGTCGGGCGCCTGGCCGCGGGCGGCACGCGCCTCGCGCAGGTCGGCGGGCACGGCCAACGGCGTGTACCCCTCGGCGCGGGCCGTGCCGGCACCGACCAGCACGACGTCCGCGACGGCACGCATCACGCGGAACACCCGCCAGTCCGCCGGGCCGTTGATGCTGCGCGACCGGCCGTCCGGCCCCTGCGCCGCCCCGTCGAGGGTGGCGATCATGTTCGCGCGCACCGCGCTCGCCCGGCCCGGCCGGGGCGCCGGGTGGGCGTACAGGTCGTGCAGCACCGGCTCGCCGGGCTCCGGCGCGAGCGTCACGCCGGAGCGGTCGAGGGGCAGCAGCACGTCCAGGGGCGGGAGCTCGCGGGGCATGGCGGCCAGGCTAGCGGGCGCCCCCCTGCGCTCACCTGGGGTCACCTGCGCCGACCTGCCCTCAGTCCGCGACGACGCGGATCGTCTTCAGCTCCGGGTCCGCCGAGTCGGGGATCAGCATCCCCGCCGCCACGCCCGTGGTGAGGTAGTCGACGACGGCCTGCGTGATCCGCTCGCCGGGGGCGACCGCGGGGACGCCCGGCGGGTACGGGCTGATCATCTCGGCCCCGACCCGCCCGACCGCCTGGGCGACCGGCACCTGCTCCGTCGGCCCGAAGAACGCGTCGCGGGGGAGCATGACGCTCTCCAGCTCGAGCTCACCCGGCCCGGGCAGGGCGACGTGCGGCGGCCGCTCGATGCCGGCGGCGCCCTCCACCAGGGCCCGCAGGCCCTCGACCACGCGGCGCTCGGCGGCGTCGTCGTCGCCGTAGGTGAACCGCGAGCTGATCCGGCAGGCGTCGGCCGAGCCGATGTCCAGGTGCTGCTCCGCCCGCAGCCACTCCGCCGCCTGGTAGCCGGTGATCCCGAGGCCCCGGACGTCCATGGTCAGCACCAGCGGGTCGAGCTCGAACGCGCCCTTCGGGCCCAGGACCTCCTCACCCATCACGGCGATGCCCGGCAGGTCCCGCGCCACGTCGCGGATGCGGCCCGCGCGGGCGATCGCCGCCGTCAGGAGCTCCGCGCCCTGCTCGACCATCTGCCGCCGCCAGCCGTCCAGGGTGAGGAAGACCAGCGAGGACGCGCTGGTGGTGCCCAGCAGGTCCTCCCGCTGCTTGAGCACCGTCGGGTCGACGAGGTCGCCCTGCAGGTGGAACACCGAGCTCTGCTCCACGGCGCTGCCCATCTTGTGCACGCTCGTGACGACCAGGTCCGCGCCGGCGTCCATGCCCCACGTCGGCAGGTCGTCGTGGAACGGCAGGTGCGCGCCCCAGGCCTCGTCGACGATCAGCGGTACGCCCCGCTCGTGGCAGACCCGGGCGACCCCGGCGATGTCGGCGCAGGTGCCCCAGTCGGTCGGGGTGATGAGCAGCATGCCCTTCGCGTCCGGGTGGGCCGCGAGGGCGCTCTCGACGTCGGCGGGCTCCGGGGGGTGCACGAGGTCCCAGCGGTCGTCGTGGTGCGGGTGCACCCACACCGGCTGGATGCCGGCGAGGATCAGGCCGGCGACGACGGACTTGTGCGAGTTGCGGGAGACCAGCAGCTTCTCGCCCGGCCCGGCGACGGACAGCATCGCGGTCTTCACCGACAGCGACGAGCCGCACGTCGAGAAGAACGCCGTCTCCGCGCCCACCGCGTCGGCCATGAGCTGCTGGGCCTGCTCGACGACCCCCTGCGACTGCCGGCGGTCGTCCAGCCCGCCCATCGCCAGCACGTCGGACGCGAACACGCCCTCGCCGACCACCTCCAGCACCCGGGGGTCCGCGCCCGTGCCCTGCCGGTGCCCCGGCGGGCCGATCACCACGTCGCCCCGGCGGCGGAACTCCAGCAGCGCTTCGAGCACGGGTACGCGCGAGTGGTCCACGGTGGTCCTCTCCGTCGGCAGCGGTGACGCGTTCATGCTGCTCGCGCCCCCGCGCCACCCGGGCGGCCCGTGTCGCCCCGGCGCCCGCCCGGCCTAGGCTGTGCGGCCGTGACCCCGAGCCCCGCCACGCCGACGACGGCCAGCCTCGCCGCCCGGCGACCCGAGGTGGCACCCGACCGGCTGCTCGCCGAGCGCGTGCCGCCGCGCCACTTCGAGCACGAGTCGTTCGACACCTACCGGCCGGACCCCGCGTTCCCGAGCCAGCAGGCCGCGGTCGCCCGGCTGCGGGAGGTCGCCGAGACGCTCACCGCGCCCTCCGGCGGCGGCCTGCGGTGGTTCCGCCGCAAGCCCGCGGCCGTGCCGGCGGTCTACCTCGACGGCGGCTTCGGCGTCGGCAAGACGCACCTGCTCGCGTCGCTGGCCAGCGCGGTGGGCCCGGATGCGTCGTCGTACGGGACGTTCGTGGAGTACACGAACCTGGTCGGCGCGCTGGGGTTCCGGCCGACCGTCGACGCCCTCGCCACGCGCCGCCTGGTGTGCATCGACGAGTTCGAGCTGGACGACCCGGGCGACACCGTCCTGATGTCCCGGCTGCTGCGCGAGCTCACCGACCGCGGGGTGGCGCTCGCGGCCACGTCGAACACGCTGCCGGAGTCCCTCGGGGAGGGGCGGTTCGCGGCCGACGACTTCCTGCGGGAGATCCAGGACCTGTCCGACCGGTTCGAGGTGCTGCGCATCGACGGGCACGACTACCGGCGCCGCGAGACCGTCACGGACGCCCCCGGGCTCGACGACGCCGCCGTCCGCGCCGCCGTGGCGGGGGTGCCCGGCGCGACGCTCGACGACTTCGGCGCGCTGCTGGCGCACCTCGCGACGGTGCACGCGTCCCGGTACGGCGCCCTGCTCGACGGCGTGGACCTCGTCGGCCTCACCGGCGTCGGGCCCGTCCCGGACCAGGACGTCGCGCTGCGGCTGGTCGTGCTGGTCGACCGGCTCTACGACCGCGACGTCCCGGTGCTGCTCGGCGGCGCGGGGGAGTCGGCCCTGTTCACCGAGCAGATGCTGGCCGGCGGGTACCGGAAGAAGTACTTCCGTGCGCTGTCCCGGGTGGGCGCGCTGGCCGAGCGCGGCCGCGAGGAGGCCGCGGCCCGGGCCTGACTGCGCCGCGTCGGGCCCGGACCGCGCGCCCGATCAGGCCGGGACCGCGACCGGCCCCGGCCCGCGGCGCCGGCCCGCTCAGGCCAAGACCGCGACCGAGCGGGCGGGGAGCGCCACGTGCGTCTCGCCCTCGCCGGGGAGCACCCGGGCCTGGCTCCACGACGCCCGCACCTCCAGCGGCGCGTCCGTGCCCAGCGGGACGACCCGCTCCGAGCCGGCCAGGTTCACCACGACGCGCGCGTCGCCGCGGTGCAGCACCAGCCAGTCCTGCCACGCGCCGTCCGCCTCGGCCCCGTCGGGCGCCCACGTCAGGTCGGTGGCCCGCCGGTCGCCGGACGCGAGGTCCGGGACCTCCCGGCGCAGCGACGTCAGCGTCCGGTACCACTCCAGCATCCGGGCGTGCCCGGGAAGCTCCGGCTCGGTCCAGTCCAGGCGGCTCGCGGTGAACGTGGCGGGGTCCTGCGGGTCGGGGACGTGGAACGTCGCCTCGTCCTCGCCGTACATCTCGGCCCAGCCGTGCCCGCCGAACTCCCGGGCCCGGCCCTCGCGCACGGCCTGCGCGAGCTCCGGCTCCGGGTGGTCGGTGACGTACATCCACGGGGTCCGGGCGCCCCACTCCTCCCCCATGAACAGCATCGGGGTGAACGGCGAGAGCAGCACGAGCGCCGCGGTCGCGGCCAGGCCGCCGTCGTCGAGCGCCGCGCTGGGCCGGTCGCCGAGCGCCCGGTTGCCGACCTGGTCGTGGTCGGAGCCGAACACGACGAACCGGTGGCCGTCGACCTCCGGCGGGACCGGGCGGCCCCAGTCCTCGCCGCGGAACGTCGAGTACCCGCCGTCGTGCACGAACACGCCGGTCATGGCCTTCCGGAGCGTGGCGGGGGAGCCGAAGTCCACGTAGTACCCGTGCCGCTCGCCCGTGAGCAGGGCGTGCAGGGCGTGGTGCACGTCGTCGGCCCACTGGGCGGTCATGCCCCAGCCGCCCTCGGACGTCGGGGTGACGCTCGTCGGGTCGTTGAGGTCGACCTCGGCGATCAGGGACAGCGGCCGGCCGACCTGCGCGGCCAGCTCCGCCACCTCGTCCGCGAGCTGCGCCAGGACGTGGCGGGGGGAGTCGTCGACCAGGGCGTGCACCGCGTCGAGCCGGAGGGCGTCGACGTGGAAGTCCCGCAGCCAGCGCAGGGCGCTGTCGACGATCCACCGGCGCACGTGCTCCGCGCCGTCGCCGTCGAGGTTGATCGCCGCGCCCCACGGGGTCTGGTGGGCGTCGGTGAAGTACGGGCCGAACTCGCCCAGGTAGTTGCCGGACGGCCCGAGGTGGTTGTGCACCACGTCGAGGCACACCCCGAGCCCGGCGCCGTGCGCGGCGTCGACGAACCGCTGCAGCGCCGCGGGCCCGCCGTAGGGCTCGTGCACCCCGTACAGGCTCACGCCGTCGTAGCCCCAGCCGTGCGTGCCGTTGAACGGCGCGAGCGGCAGCAGCTCGACCACGTCGACGCCGAGCGCCGCCAGGTGGTCCAGTCGCTCGGCGGCGGCGTCCAGCGTGCCCTCGGGCGTGAACGTGCCGACGTGCAGCTCGTAGACGACCGCCCCGCGCACGTCGCGCCCGGCCCAGCCGCCGTCGGCCCAGTCGTGCCGGGAGGCGTCGAACACGCGGCTGGCGCCGTGCACGCCCTGCGGCTGCCACGGCCCGCGCGGGTCGGGGCGCGGGTCGCCCCCGTCGAGCACGAACGCGTAGTCCGTGCCGTGCGGGAGGTCGCGCTCGGGGACCCACCAGCCGTCGCCGGCGGCCCGCAGCGGGACCGTCTCGGCGCCGGCGTCGTCCGCCGCCGGCAGGTGCAGCGCCACGGCGCGCGCCTGCGGGGCCCAGACCTCGCCGGGCCGGCGCTCGGGTGCGTGCGTCATGCGTCCGTCCTCCTCACCAGGAGCGCCACGGGCAGGCGGTCGAGCAGTGCCGCGAGCGGCTGCACCCCGCCGTCCACGCGCCGGTCCGCCAGCACGTCGTGCCACTCGCCCTCGGGGAGGGCCACCGTGTGGTCCGCCCAGCCGCCGAGCCGGTCGACCATCGCCGCGAGCCGCGTCGCGACGACCGCGACCCGCGGCTCGCCGTCCGCGGTGCGGGCGTAGGTCAGGACGTGGCCCGACGAGTGCGCCAGCGGGACGATGCCCGCGCCCGGCCCCACGAACGCCTCCGGCAGGTCCCGGCGCAGCCGCAGCGCCCGCGACGTGACCAGCAGCTTCTCGTCCGCCAGGTCCCGCGGCCCCGCGCCCTCGTCGAGCCGGGCGAGCCGGGCGGCCAGCGCGTCGGCGTCGACGGGTCGGCGGTTGTCCGGGTCCACGAGCGCCACGGCGGGCACCTCGGTGCCCTGGTAGACGTCCGCGATGCCGGGCAGCGTGAGCTGCACGAGCTTCTGCCCGAGCGTGGCCGCACGGACGGCGTCCCGGGTGCGGTGCTCCCACTCGCCGAACAGCTCCGCCACCCGCTCGTCCCGCAGCGCCTGCGTGGCGGCGTCCAGCACCGCGCGCTCGTACGCCTCGTCCGGCGCGGTCCACGACGTGCGGTCCTTCGCCTCGCGGACGGCCTTGGTCAGGTACTCCGTGAGCCGGTCGACGGAGATCGGGCCGTCCGCCGTCCAGGTGCCGGCGAGCGTCTGCCACAGCAGGTTCTCGGTCCGGCCGTCCAGCAGCGTGCTGCGGAACGACGCCGACGCCGCGCGCAGGCGCCCGACGAGCTCGGCCCACTCGACCGGCAGCTCGGACAGCACGCCGAGCCGGGCCCGGACGTCCTCGCTGCGCTTCGTGTCGTGGGTCGAGAGCGTGGTCATGCCCAGCGGGGTCTGCTGCTGCGCCCGCGCCGCCCACGCGAGCAGCTCGGTCGGGGACAGCGCGAACCGCCCGGGCTCGCCGCCGACCTCGGTCAGGGCGACCAGGTGCGTCCACCGGTAGAACGCGGTGTCCTCGACGCCCTTGGCCATCACCGCGCCGCAGGTCTGCTGGAACCGCACGACCAGCTCGTCGCGGCGCGCGTCCCGGGTGCGGCCGGCGCTGCCGACCTCGCGGCCCAGCAGCAGGTCGACGAGCACGTCCATCGTCTCGGCGCGCTCGGGCGTCAGGCGCTCCCGGGCGATCCGGGCGGCGGACTCCAGGGCGTCGATGTCGGTGGGGTGCGGGGTGCGGCCCGGCGCCACGTAGGCGCGGTACCGGTCCATCGCCACCAGCAGCTCGACCAGGCAGTCGTGCAGCGAGCGCCACGTGTGGTCCCGCAGCCGCAGGTCGTCGCGGCACACCGCGGCGGCGAGCTCGGTCAGCCGGTAGACCTCGGCGTACAGCGCGCGGTCGACGATCTCCCGCTTGGCCTGGTCGATCAGCTCGGGCAGGGCGTCGGAGGACTCGCCCGTCAGCCGGTGCATGAGGGCGCCGAGCAGCGAGCCGCCGCCCGGGTCGACGAACGCCTGCTGGATCCGCCACAGGGCCTCGTAGCCGGTGGTGCCGGCGGTGTCCCAGTCGGCGGGCAGCTCCTCCTCGCCCTGCAGGATCTTCTCGACGACCACCCAGGCGCCGCCCGACTGCTCGCGCAGCCGCTCCAGGTAGCCCCCCGGGTCGGCCAGGCCGTCCGGGTGGTCGATGCGCAGGCCGTCGACGACCCCCTCGTCGAGCAGCCGCAGCACCAGGGCGTGCGTCGCGTCGAACACCGCGGGGTCCTCGACCCGGATCGCGGCGAGCGTCCCGACGTCGAAGAACCGCCGGTAGTTCAGCTCCTCGTCGGCGACCCGCCAGTACGCGAGGCGGTAGTGCTGGCGCTCCAGCAGCTCCGCCATCGGCAGGGCCTCCGTGCCCGGGCGGACCGGGAAGGCGTGGTCGTAGTAGCGGATGACGGGCTGCGGCTCGTCGCCCTGGCCGGGCACCACCTCGTGCTCGAGGTGCAGCTCGCCCGACGCGAGCACCGTGCCGATGCGGTCGCCCAGGACGGGCATGAGCACGTCGCCCTGGCCCGCGGACCAGTCGACGTCGAACCAGCCGGCGTACGGCGACTCGGGGCCCTCGGCGAGCACGGACCACAGGGCCTTGTTGTGCCACACCGGGGTGGGGACGGCCATGTGGTTCGGCACGATGTCGAGCACCAGCCCGAGCCCGGCCGCGTGCGCGCGGTCGGCCAGCCGGCGCAGGGCCGGCTCACCGCCGATGACCGGGGACACCTCGTCGTGGTCGACGACGTCGTACCCGTGGGTCGAGCCCGGCGCGGCGGTGAGGATCGGCGACAGGTACACGTGCGTGACGCCGAGCTCCGCGAGGTACGGCACCCGCTCCGCGACGTCGTCCAGCGTCAGGTCCGCGCCGAGCTGCACCCGGCACGGGGACGGCCGGACCCGGCGGCCGGGGGCGGGCAGGCGGCGGGTCGGGGTGCGCGGCTCCTGCCCGCGCTCGACGCTCACCGGCCGGACCGCGGCTCGGGCGCCGGGGAGGAGCCGAGCGTGGAGCCCTCGCGCTCCGGGTTCGGCTGCGCCTGGCGCTCCGGCTCCGAGGGTGCCTGGGTGACCGGGTCGATCGCCTGGGTCGGCGGCCGCATGAGCACGACCGTGGACCGGTGCTCCAGGCGGACCTCCGCGCCGTGCTTCACCTGGTCCCCGACCTCGTACTGGTGGTCGGTGTCCAGCGCGACCGTCCACGTCTCGCCGTACTCGGCGTCGGGCAGCGTGAACGTCGTCGGCTCCGGCTGCGCGTTGAACAGCACCAGGAACGAGTCGTCGACGATCTCCTCGCCGCGCAGGTCGGGCTCGGCGATCGCGTCGCCGTTGAGGAACACCATGACGGCGCGGGCGAACTCCTCCTGCCACTGCGCGTCGGACATGTGCTGACCCCCCGGCGTCAGCCAGGCGATGTCGCGCAGGTCGGACTCGCCGCCGCGCTCCGGGGCGCCCGCGAAGAACCGGCGGCGCCGGAACACCGGGTGGTCCCGCCGCAGGTGCACGACGCGGCGGGCGAAGTCGAGCAGCGTCGTGCGCGCGTCGTCCAGCTCCCAGTCCACCCACGACAGCTCGTCGTCCTGGCAGTACACGTTGTTGTTGCCCTGCTGGGTGCGGCCGAGCTCGTCGCCGTGCGCGATCATCGGCACGCCCTGCGACAGGAGCAGGGTCGTGAGGAAGTTCCGCTGCTGCCGGCCGCGCAGGTCGTTGATCTCCGGGTCGTCCGTCGGTCCCTCGACGCCCGAGTTCCAGGACCGGTTGTGGCTCTCGCCGTCGCGGTTGCCCTCGCCGTTCGCCTCGTTGTGCTTCTCGTTGTACGACACGAGGTCGGCCAGCGTGAAGCCGTCGTGCGCGGTGACGAAGTTGACGCTCGCGATGGGCCGGCGGCCGCTGTGCTCGTACAGGTCCGAGGACCCGGACAGGCGCGACGCGAACTCCGCGAGGGTCGACGGCTCGCCGCGCCAGAAGTCGCGCACGGTGTCGCGGTACTGCCCGTTCCACTCCGACCACAGGGGCGGGAACCCGCCGACCTGGTAGCCGCCGTCGCCGAGGTCCCACGGCTCCGCGATGAGCTTCACCTGCGAGATGATCGGGTCCTGCTGGACCAGGTCGAAGAACGCCGACAGGCGGTCGACCTCGTGGAACTGCCGGGCGAGCGTCGCCGCGAGGTCGAACCGGAAGCCGTCGACGTGCATGTCCTGCACCCAGTACCGCAGCGAGTCCATGATCAGCTGCAGCACGTGCGGGGACCGCATGAGCAGCGAGTTCCCGGTGCCGGTGGTGTCGAAGTAGTGCGCGAGGTCGTCGTCGACGAGCCGGTAGTACGAGGCGTTGTCGATGCCGCGGAAGCTGAGCGTCGGGCCCAGGTGGTTGCCCTCGGCGGTGTGGTTGTAGACCACGTCGAGGATGACCTCGATGTCGGCGGCGTGCAGGGCCTTGACCATGCCCTTGAACTCCTGCACCTGCTGGCCGGTCGTGCCGTACGCCGCGTAGCCGTTGTGGGGCGCGAAGAAGCCGATCGTGTTGTAGCCCCAGTAGTTCGACAGCCCGCGGTCCTGCAGCGACGGGTCGTTGACGAACTGGTGCACGGGCATGAGCTCGACCGCCGTCACGCCCAGGCTCGTGAGGTGCTCGATGACCGCGGGGTGCCCGAGGGCCGCGTAGGTGCCGCGCTGCTCCTCCGGGACGGCCGGGTGCAGCTGCGTCAGGCCCTTCACGTGCGCCTCGTAGATGACGGAGTCGTGGTACTCGCGCTGCGGCGGGCGGTCGTGGCCCCAGTCGAAGTAGGGGTTGACCACGACGGACGTCATCGTGTGGCCGGCGGAGTCCTCGGTGTTGCGCTCGCCCTCGGCGCCGAACGTGTACGAGTACAGCGACGGGTCGTTGTCGATCTGCCCGTCGATGGCCTTGGCGTACGGGTCGAGCAGCAGCTTCGAGGGGTCGCACCGGTGCCCCTGGGACGGGTCGTACGGGCCGTGCACGCGGTAGCCGTACCGCTGCCCGGGCTGCATCCCCGGCACGTAGCCGTGCCACACGAAGGCGTCCATCTCGGGCAGGTCGACCCGCGTCTCGTTGCCGGCCTCGTCGAAGAGGCACAGCTCCACCCGCTCGGCGACACCCGAGAACAGCGCGAAGTTCGTGCCGCTCCCGTCGTACGTCGCGCCCAGGGGGTAGGGGCGTCCGGGCCAGATCCTCATGCGCGTCAGTCCTCCGCAGGGCCGTTGGTGCTCGGGCACGACGTGCCCATGGCACAGCGTGCCAGTGGACACCCCAGGTCCGCAGGACGAACGGAGCGCCCGGGGACGACGCGAGGACGACACACGGCGCGGCGCGTCGGCGGGCGCGAGGCCCGCGGGGGAGCCCGGGCGGGCCCCGGAAACGCATGGTTCACCCCCGCTGCGCCCCTCGTTCACCCCGTCGGACTATCGCATAACGGGCAAATCGGACGCATGCTCGACGGTATGGCAGAGGACGACGAGGCGCGGGTGGTCATCACCAACGCAGACATCGCGGCGGCGAAGCGCGACTGGCAGCTCGCGCGGACCCGCGGTGACCTGCCCGATCGCATCGACGCCGCGTACGACCTGTACCGCCGCCTCGTGTCCGCCCAGGCCCAGCAGATCGCCGACACCTTCCGCCAGACCGGGGCCCTGCGCACCGACCAGGGCTGAGCGCTCCCGCCCCCGGGCCAGGGGCTCGCCCCCACGCCGGGACGCGCCCCGGAGGCGCCGCCTACCGCGCGTCCGACGTCGTGAGCGTCACACCCCGCGCGGCCAGCGCGGTGAGCGCGTCGATGGTCGTGCGCACCCCCACGCCCGCGGTGAGGTCGGTCAGGACGCGGACGTCGAACCCGGCCGCCAGCGCGTCGAGCGCCGTCGCGGTGACGCAGTGGTCGGTCGCGAGGCCGACGACGTCGACCCCGTCGACCCCGTGCGCGCGCAGCGTGTCCGCGAGGCCGGCAGGCGTGCCGTCGGCGCCGTCGGCCTCGCCCGCCGCGGGCACCACGCCGCCCTCGAACCCCGAGTAGTCCTGCCGGCCCTGACCCTTGCGCACGTGCACGGTCCCGGCGGGCAGCCGCAGCGCGGGGTGGTAGGCGGCCCCGGCGGTGCGCCGGACGCAGTGCTCGGGCCACGTGGTGACGTAGTCGGGATCGGCGCCCACCGCGAAGTGGCCGGCGTTGTCGTCGGGGAGCGGCTCGTGCCAGTCGGCGGTCGCGACGACGACCCCGTAGCCGTCCGCGGCGCGGTCCAGCAGCGCGCTCACCTGCTCCGCCACCCGCGCGCCGCCGGCGACGGCCAGCGCACCGCCCTCGCAGAAGTCGTTCTGCACGTCCACCACGATCAGAGCCCGGCCCACCGTGACCTCCACCTCGCCCGGACCCGCCCGCTGCGCGCCCGACGGGTCCACTCTACGAAGCGGCGTCCCGCCGCCGGGCGACCACCACGGTGCCGTCCAGGTCGTCGTCGTGCACGACGTGCACGACCATGCCCTGCCCCTCGCACGCCGCCGCGGTGGACCCCGCCTGGCGGACGCTCGTCTCGATCAGCAGGTGCCCGCCGGGCCGGAGCCAGCGGGGCGCGAGGGCCGCGATCCTGCGGTGCAGGTCGACGCCGTCCGCCCCGCCGTCGAGCGCCGCGCGGGGCTCGTGGTCCCGCGCCTCCGTCGGCATGTGCGCGATCTCGGCGGTCGGCACGTACGGCGCGTTGGCGACCAGCACGTCCACCTGGCCGGCGAGCACCCCGGGCAGCGGGGCGTCGAGGTCGCCCAGCAGGACCTCGCCACGTCCCCCGAGGTTCACCCGGGCGCACGCGACGGCCGCGGGATCCAGGTCCGCCGCCCACAGGCGCGTCCCGGGTCGCTCGGTCGCCAGCGCCAGGCCGACCGCGCCGCTGCCGCAGCACAGGTCCACGACCGTCCCGACGGCGGGCAGCACCCCGAGCGCCTCCCGCACGAGCAGCGCGGTGCGGGCCCGCGGGACGAACACGCCGGGAGCGACGGCCACCCGCAGCCCGCGGAACTCCGCCCAGCCGACCACCTGCTCCAGGGGCTCGCCGGCGACGCGGCGGGCCGTCATCCGCTCCAGGGCCTCGGGATCGGCGGCCTCGGCGGCGAGCAGGGCGGCCTCGTCCTCGGCGAACACGCACCCGGCGCCGCGCAGCCGGGCGACCAGGGCGTCGAGGGCGGCCGGGGGCAGGGGGAGCGGCACGCAGCGCAATCTACGCCGCGACCCCCGGCTCAGGACGGCGCGCCCCCGGCCGATGAGCAGGCAGAACAGCGCCGCGCCCACCGCCAGAAGGGAAGTCCGCCGTGCCGGAACGGGTCGTGCGGTTGGCCGAGGAGGTCGGCCGGGTCACGGGGGAGAAGCTGCACGGCATCGAGCAGGTGGCCCGCAGCACCAAGATGCTCGCGCTCAACGCGCTGATCGAGTCGGCACGCGCGGGCGACCAGGGCGCCGGGTTCGCGGTGGTCGCGCGCGAGGTCAGCGAGGTGGCGGACCGCGCCCG
This sequence comes from Cellulomonas endometrii, assembly GCF_949769265.1. NCBI lineage: Bacteria > Bacillati > Actinomycetota > Actinomycetes > Micrococcales > Cellulomonadaceae > Cellulomonas > Cellulomonas endometrii. Next base: position 53,153 of record NZ_CATKPC010000001.1, read on the forward strand.
GCTGCTGTCCGAGGAGCTGTCGTCCGAGCTCGGCCCGCGGATCGAGGAGCTGACGGCGCTCGGGCACCAGCTGGTCGGGCGCGTCCGCGGGCAGCGCCTCGCGGACCTCGCGCTCAACGTCATCGAGCTGATGGACCGGAACCTCTACGAGCGCTCCTGCGACGTCCGGTGGTGGGCGACCGACGCCGCCCTGGTCGACGCCCTGACGACGGGCGACCCCGCGGCGGCGCGCCACGCGGGCGACCGGCTCGCGGTGATCCTGCGCAGCTACACCGTCTACGTGGACCTGTGGCTCGCCGACGCGTCCGGCCGGGTCGTCGCCCGCGCGGCGGCGGACCGCGGTGGTGCGGGCGTGGTGGGCTCCGACGTGTCCGACCGGCCGTGGTTCCGCGCGGCGATGGGGACCCGCACCGGGGACGACTACGCGGCGCTCGACGTGGCACGCGACCCGGCGCTGGGCGCGCTGACCGCGACGTACGCGACGGCGGTCCGCGAGGGCGGCCGCGCCGACGGCAGGCCCGTGGGGGCGCTCGGTGTGTTCTTCGACTGGGAGCGCCAGGCGCAGGCGATCGTCGACGGCGTGCGGCTGGCCCCCGGGGAGCGGGAAGCGACGCGCGTGCTGATCCTCGACCGCACCGGGCTCGTGCTCGCCGCCTCCGACCGTGCCGGGGTGCTGAGCGAGCGCGTGGCGCTGCGCACGGGGGACCAGGCGGCCGGCTCGTACACCGACGAGGACGCGACCGTCGGGTTCGCCGCGACGCCGGGATACGAGACGTACGAGGGGCTCGGCTGGTACGGGGCTCTCGTGCAGCGCTGACGCGCCCAGCCCGGGGATCGCGCATTGGGACGGTGCGGCGGGGGCGGGGCGGCGGCGATGACGCACCCGGCCCCCGCCTGCCCGGCGGACCCCTCCTGGCCGACGGGCGGTGCCCAGCCCAGCACGTCGCCTGCGCACGGCGCGCCCGTTGAGTGGTGACCCGGGGCCGATCTGAGTGCTGCGCGGCGCCGGTTGAGTGCTCCGCCCCCGGTCCAGCCCCTGGTCGGGCCGCTGCTGGGTGGGGCGGCCGGTAGCCTGGTCCCGCGGCCCCGATAGCCCAACCGGCAGAGGCGTTCGGCTCAAACCCGATCCAGTGTGGGTTCGAATCCCACTCGGGGCACCACCGCCGGTCCGTCAGATCGCCCGACGACGCTCCGGCGGGCAGATGCGGTCCCAGGTGACCGCGTCGACGTCCGCCACCGGGATGCCCGCCTTCCGCAGGGCGCCGGCCGACGCCGCCTCCTGGATGAGTGCCCAGCTGCCGTCGTTGAGCACGAGCGCGACGGTGCCGGGCTTGCCGAGGTTGCCGACGATGAGCACGGGGTCCTCCTGGGGGATGGTGGGCGGCGCGGCTGGCGCCGGTGGGCGGTCGTCGACGTGCGTGTCGTGCTGCGGGCGGTAGGCGACGTGCCAGTCCTCGGAGCCGTCGGTGAACAGCCACCCGTAGGGCCGGCCGTGCACCCGGAACCAGGTCTTCGCCTTGACGCCGCGCAGGTCGAGCGCCAGCCCCCGGCAGTGGTCGGACTTGGAGGGATGCAGCGCGAAGTTGTAGCCGGGGAGGCGGCGCAGCCAGCCCTGGAAGAGCTCCATCTGCTCGTCCGGGTCCCGGTAGGAGCTGGTGACGGAGTCCGGTGCGCCCGCGGCCAGGGTGCGCCCGTATGCGGCGGCGGCGGGGGCGTCGAGCAGGGCGCCGGCGGCGCGGACGAGGGCGGTCACGTCGCGTCCTGCGTCATCGTGAGCACCCCCACGCGGTCGCGGCGGCCGGCCGTGCCCCCCGGGACGGGATCGGGACGACCCGCGCCTGAGGGCATCGTCCGCCACGACGTCGCGGCTCGGCCCGCGGGCCGTGACCTGACTGACTCGTCAGGATTTCACCCCGCTCTGACCTGCGGACCTGCCGCCGCCTGGCCGAAGATCTCCAGACAGCCGCGGGGCACACAGCCGGCGCGGCAGAGCCGTCCGGCACGACGCGGCGCGGGCCACCCCTGCGCGCACCGTCCCCGGGCCCACCAGGGGGATCGGATGAGCAGGAGCGTGCGGGTGCAGCGGCCGTCGGGCAGGGCCGCCGCCGGCGCGGCCGGGCTCGTCGTCGCCGGCGTGCTGCTCGTCGTCGCCGCGCTCGCGGTCCCCGACGGGCTGCCGGTGTGGCTGTCGGGCGCCGGCGCGGTCGGCGGCGCGGTCGCGGGGACGCTCCTGCGGCGCTCCACCCGGCAGCGCGAGGGCGACCACACGATGTGGCGCTGGTCCGGTGCGGCGGCGTGGCTGCTCGCGGCCGCACTCGCGGCGGAGGCGGGCGCCGGGGCGCTGGGCCTGTTCCCGGGCGTGGCGTTCACCGCGGGCGGGATCGCGGCCGCCGCGGCGCTCTACCACGCCCTGGTGCACTGGAACCGGTTCCGCTCCGCGATCTCCGACCCGGGGGACTGGCTCAACGGGATCAGCGCCGTCGTGGCCCTGCTCGCGCTGGGGAACCTGCTGGTGCGCCAGGCGCCGGGTGGCGCCCCGTGGTGGGGCCTGCAGCTCGGGATGCTGCGCGTCTCCGTCCTGCTGGTCGTCCTCGGCACCGCGTCGACGGTGCTGGTGATCGCGGGTCTGCGCGGTGACTCCCGGGTCAAGGTGCTCGTCGCAGGTGTCGCGGGCGCCGCCGCGGTGGAGCTCGTCGGCCTCGCGCACACCGGGCCCACCGGGGCGCCGGCCCCGGTGGCCGTCGCCACCTGGACGGCGCTGGTCCTGCTGGTCGCCGCCCTGCGCGTCGGACCGGCGCGTGCCCTGCCGCCCCGGGAGGCGTCGTCGCAGGACACCACCGTCGGGGCGGTCGTCGTGATGGTCGCGGGGATCGGCGTGCTGGTGGTCGGTGCCCTCGCCCCGGGGGACCACCGGGTCGCGTCGGTGCTTGCCGCGGTCGCCGCGACGGGCGGCGGCGTCCGGGTGGTGCGCCTCGTGCGGGACCTCGCGCAGCTCGCGCTGGTCCGGCAGGAGGCCCGCACGGACCCGCTCACGGGGGTCGGCAACCGCCGCGCGCTGGTCGAGGCCGTCGAGGCCGTCACCGCGGGCGGCGAGGGTGCGCTGCTCGTCATCGACCTCGACCGGTTCAAGGACGTGAACGACCGGTTCGGGCACACGGTCGGCGACGGCGTCATCCGCACGGTCGCCGCCCGGATCGAGGGGCGGATCGGCGCCCGGGGGTTCCTGGCGCGCCTCGGTGGCGACGAGTTCGCCGCGGTGCTGCACGACCCGGACCCCGTCGCCGCCGTGCAGCTCGCCGAGGCCCTGTGCGCCACGGTGACCGAGCCGGTGACCGTCGAGCACCGGCGCGTCCAGCTCGAGGCCAGCATCGGCGTCGCGAGCACGGCCCTCGGCGCCCGGCGCCCCGGGGAGCTGCTGCGCCGCGCCGACGCCGCCATGTACTCGGCCAAGCAGGCCGGCGGCGGCGTGCGGCTCTACGACGAGGCCGCCGACTCCCGCGCCCAGGAGGAGCGGGAGCTGCTCGACGCGCTGCGCGGTGCGCTCGACCCCGAGGGGGACGGCCGGCACGGCGCGCTCACCGTGCACTTCCAGCCGCAGGTCGACGCGCGCAGCGGGCGGGTGGTCGGCGCCGAGGCGCTCGTGCGGTGGGCCCACCCGGACCGGGGCCTGCTGCCGCCCGCGGCGTTCCTGGACCTCGCCGAGGGGCACGGCCTGATGCCGCGGCTCACCTGGCACGTCCTGGACCAGGCGACGCGCGCGGCGAGCGGCTGGGCGCTCGCGGGCCACGACCTGCGCGTGGCGGTCAACCTGTCGACGTCGTCCCTCGTGCTCCCCGGCCTGCTGGAGGTGGTCGACGGCGCCCTCGCCCGCAGCGGTCTGCCGCCGGACCGGCTCGTCATGGAGATCACCGAGACCAGCCTCATGCACGACCCCGACCTGGCCGTCGACGTCACGCGGCGGCTCGCCGCGCGGGGCATCGGCATCAGCATCGACGACTACGGCACGGGGTACTCCTCCCTGGCGTACCTCAACGACCTGCCCGCCGAGGAGCTCAAGCTGGACCGGTCGTTCACCGCGCGCGCCACGACGGACCCCCGCACCCGCGCGATCGTGTCCGGCACCGTCGAGCTCGCGCACCACCTGGGGCTGCGGCTCATCGCGGAGGGCGTGGAGGACGAGGCGACCCGGGCGCTCCTGGACGACCTCGGCTGCGACCGGACGCAGGGGTACCTGCACGGCCGGCCGGTGCCCGCCGAGGAGTTCGGGCGCTGGCTCGCGGCGCACGACCCGCGCGCGCACGAGCCCGCTACCCACGACCCCGCCTCCGTCACCGTCTCCTGAGGCGGCGGGGCTCAGCCCGTCGGCCCCGCGAGCCGGCGCCGCAGGAGCTCGCGCTCCGCCTCGTTCCCGGTGCGGGCGATCGCGGCGGCGTACGCCTCGGCCGCCTCGGTGTGCCGGCCCAGGCGCCGCAGGAGGTCGGCGCGCACGGCGTGCAGGACGTGCAGCCGGTCCAGGTCGAGCGCGTCCACGAGCGGCAGCGCGACGCCCGGTCCCTCGACCTCCGCGACGGCGACCGCCCGGTTCAGCGCGACGACCGGCGACGGCGCCAGCACCATCAGGTGGTCGTAGAGCGCGAGCACCTGCCGCCAGTCGGTCGCGTCGGCCGTCGCCGCGGAGCTGTGCACCGCGGCGATCGCCGCCTGGACCTGGTACGGGCCGGGCCGGCCGCGGCGCAGGCACTGCCGGACGAGCGCGCGGCCCTCCGCGGCGAGCGCCGGGTCCCACCGCGACCGGTCCTGGTCGGCGAGCGGGACGAGCCCGCCGGCCGGGGTGGTGCGGGCCGGGCGGCGGGCCTGGGTGAGCAGCATGAGGGCGAGCAGCCCGCGCACCTCCGGCTCGTCGGGCAGGAGGTCGAGCAGCAGCCGCCCGAGGCGGATCGCCTCGGCGCAGAGGTCGTCCCGCACGAGCGCCGTGCCGGTGGATGCCGTGTACCCCTCCGTGAACACGAGGTACACGACGGCCAGCACCGCCCGCAGCCGGTCGGGCAGCTCGTCGGCCTCGGGAACGCGGTACGGGATGTGCGCGTCGCGGATCTTGCCCTTGGCCCGGACCAGGCGCTGCGCCATGGTCCCCTCGGGGACGAGGAACGCCCGCGCGATCTCGCCGGTGCTCAGGCCCCCCAGCAGGCGCAGCGTGAGCGCGACCTGCGCCGCCGGGGCGAGCGCGGGGTGGCAGCAGGTGAAGATCAGGCGCAGCCGGTCGTCCGGCACGGCGTCGTCGGCCGCGAGGGCGTCCACCTCCTGCGGCGACGGCCGGTGCAGCAGGGCGGCGTCGGCGTGCCGGCGCCCGCCCACCGCCTCCCGGCGCAGCCGGTCCAGCGCCCGGCGGCGGGCCGTCGTGACGATCCAGCCCGCCGGGCTCGGGGGGAGCCCGCTCGACGGCCAGCGCCGGACCGCCTCGACGAAGGCGTCCTGCACCGACTCCTCGGCCAGGTCGAGGTCGCCGAACGCCCGCGTCAGCGTGGCGACCGCGCGCCCGTGCACCTCCCGGAACACGGCCTCGACCTCTGCGAGCGGGACTCCGCCCACCGGCCTCAGCCCCGCCCGTCGTGCCGGAACGGGCGGACCTCGACCGGCAGCCCCGCTGCCTCCGTCAGCCGGCGGCCCCAGCCGAGGGCGGCGTCGAGGTCGTCGACGGCGATCACGGTGAACCCGCCGAGGTGCTCCTTGCCCTCCAGGAACGGGCCGTCGGTCACGAGGACCTCGCCGTCCTGCGGCCGGAGCACGGTGGAGGCGCCCGGCTGGTGAAGGCCGCCCGCGAACAGCCACACCCCCGCGTCGCGCATCTCGGCGTCCAGGGCGCCGACCCGGTCCATGATCGGCTGGAGGAGCTCGGGCGGCGGCGGGGGACCGACCGGCTCCCACAGGTTGAGGACGTACTGCGGCATGGCGCACCTCCGAGGTGACGGAGCCGGCCCCCGTGGCCGGCGCTCACCCTCTGCACGAACGATGCGCCCCCGGATCGACAGCGCGGAAGGCCCGGTCCGCACCGAAATCCGTTGCCCCGCTCCGGGCACCGCCCTACCGTCGCCGGCGACGCTGACCCGGCTCCGCGTGCTCGCGTGAGAGGGGACGACCACCGATGACCGACGAGGGCTTCCTCGACCGCCTCGCCGACCCGCTCGCCGCGCTGCCCGGCGTGCGGGCGGTCACGCTCGGCGGCTCGCGCGCCCAGGGCACGGCCCGCCCGGACAGCGACTGGGACGTGGCCGTGTACTACCGCGGGTCGTTCCAGCCGCAGCGGCTCCGGGACCTGGGCTGGCCGGGGGAGGTGTCGGAGGTCGGCGGCTGGGGCGGCGGGGTGTTCAACGGCGGCGCGTGGCTCGAGGTCGAGGGCCGGCGGGTCGACGTGCACTACCGGGACCTCGACGTGGTCGAGCGCGAGGTGGCGCGCGCCCGCCGCGGGGAGGTCGCGGTCGAGCCGCTGATGTTCCACCTCGCGGGGATCCCGACGTACCTGGTCGTGGCCGAGCTCGCGACGCACCGGGTCCTGCGGGGCGAGCCGCCGGTCGTCGACGCCTACCCGGAGGCCCTGCGCCGCGCCGCCCCGCCGGTGTGGCAGGGCCGCGCCGAGGCGCACCTCGCGTACGCCCGCGACACGCACGCCCGGCACGGACGCGTCACCCCGTGCCTCGGCCTGCTGGCGGTCGCGGCCAGCGAGTACGCGCACGCCGTGGTGGCCGCCCGGGGGGAGTGGGTCACCAACGACAAGCGGCTGCTCACGGCCGCCGGTCTGGGACCGGTGGACGCGGTGGTGGCGGGGGCCGGCACCGCTCCGGGGGCGCTCGCGGACGCGGTCGACGCCGTCCGCGACCTGGGCCGCGCGGCGCTCGGCGGGGCCGTCGCGCCGGGGCCGGACCGGGCCTGAATCCCGACCGGCCGGTCACCGTGCGCAGGTTCACAGGCGCCGCGTCGTCCGCCCGGGCCGCCGAGGACCTAGAATCACTGCTCGTGAGCACCCAGGACGCGACGCCGAGCACGCCGTCGAGCAGCGAGCCGCAGGCCGCCGACACCACCCTCGACCTCGACATCCCGCACGACCGCGCGGCCGAGAAGGCCCCCGAGACCGGCGCGAAGCCGGCCCGGCGCGCGGTCGTGGCGGAGGACGAGGCCCTCATCCGCATGGACGTCGTCGAGACGCTGCGCGAGGCGGGCTTCGACGTCGTGGGCGAGGCGGGCGACGGCGAGCGCGCCGTGGAGCTCGCGACCGAGCTCAAGCCGGACGTCGTCGTCATGGACGTGAAGATGCCCGTGCTCGACGGCATCTCCGCCGCGGAGCGCATCGCCAAGGCGCACCTCGCCCCCGTCGTGCTGCTGACCGCGTTCTCGCAGACCGAGCTCGTCGAGCGCGCCCGCGACGCGGGTGCCATGGCGTACGTCGTGAAGCCGTTCAGCCCGTCCGACCTGCTGCCGGCGGTGGAGATCGCGATCTCCCGCTACGCGCAGATCACGGCGCTGGAGTCCGAGGTCGCCGACCTCGCCGAGCGCTTCGAGACCCGCAAGCGCGTCGACCGCGCCAAGGGCCTGCTCATGACGAAGATGGGCCTGACGGAGCCCGAGTCGTTCCGCTGGATCCAGAAGACGTCGATGGACCGCCGCCTCACCATGCGCGAGGTCGCGGACGCCGTGATCGACCAGGTCGGCGGCGCCTCCTGACGCCTGCCGCGTCCTGACTGCTCACCGAGGCCCGGTCCACCGCGTGGTGGACCGGGCCTCGTGCTGTGCGCGGACGGCGCGCGGACGGTGCCGTGCGGGGCGAATCGGTTCGAAAGTCACAGATCGGCAACAACTGGTCCGTGAGACGAGATCGACACATGTTGGACACACGCGGCGATTACGGTCACGCCACATCGACCGGCCGGGGCTCCCCGCCGGCAGTACTCATCGACAGGAGTACCACGCATGACTCGTACGACACATGCCGTTCAGGCGGCAGCCCTCGCCGGTGCCGTCGCGCTCGTGCTCACCGCGTGCAGCGGCTCGGACGACGGCGGCTCCGGCAGCGAGGAGTCCTCGGGCGGCGGCGACAGCAGCCCGCTGATCCTCGGCACGCTGCTCCCGCAGACCGGCACGCTCGCGTACCTCGGCCCGCCGGAGATCGCGGGCGTCGACCTCGCGGTCGAGGAGATCAACGAGGCGGGCGGTGTCCTGGGCAGCGACGTCGAGGTCGTGCACGCCGACTCCTCCGACGCCGACCACGCCGAGGTCGCCACCCAGTCGGTGACGGACCTGCTGAGCCAGGACGTGCAGGTCATCATCGGTGCGGCGTCCTCCTCGGTGACGCTCAACGTGATCGACGACGTCACCGGCGCCGAGGTCGTGCAGATCTCGCCGGCCAACACGGCGACCTCGCTGTCCGGCTACTCGGACTTCTACTTCCGCACCGCCCCGCCGGACACGGTCCAGGGCGCCGCGCTCGGGAACCTGATCACCGGCGACGGCCACTCCAACATCGGCGTCCTGGTCTTCAACGACGACTACGGCACGTCGCTGCGCGACGTCGTGAAGTCCACGGTCGAGGAGGCCGGCGCGACGATCGTCTACGGCAACGAGGGCGAGGAGTTCGACCCGGCCGCGTCCAGCTTCGCGACCGACGTCACCGCGCTCACCGCCACCAACCCCGACGCCGTCGTGGTCCTGGCGTTCGAGCAGACCAAGCAGATCATCCCCGAGCTCGTCGCCGCCGGCGTCGACCCGGCCACGATCTACATGGTCGACGGCAACACCGCCGACTACTCTGCCGACTTCCAGCCGGGCACGCTCGAGGGCGCCCAGGGCACCATCCCCGGCGCGTTCCCCAGCGACGAGTTCCAGGAGCGCCTGAAGGGCGTCAACGCGGACCTCACCGACTACGCGTACGGCCCGGAGTCGTACGACGCGACCATCCTGGCGGCCCTCGCGGCGGTCAAGGGCGGCGCCACGGACGGCCCGACGATCCAGGCCAACCTGGCGGCGGTCTCCGGCGCGGACGGCGGCGAGGAGTGCACCACGTTCGCCGACTGCGTCGAGCTGCTCGACGCGGGTGACGACATCCGGTACGTCGGCCAGGCCGGCATCGGCCCGTTCAACGAGGACAACGACCCGTCGTCCGCGTTCATCGGCGTCTACAAGTACGGCACCGACAACAAGAACGTCTGGGTGAAGGCGGTCGAGGGCTCGGTCGACTGACCCCTCAGCTCATCACCGGCGGGCCCGGGACGCAGCACGCGTCCCGGGCCCGCTGCCGTGCGCGGGTAGCATCGCGGCGCACCGATCACCCGGCGCGGACCGCCGGGAGTCGTCGACGAGGAGGTCATCACGTGCAGCACACGACCGGGGCGGGACGGACGTCGGAGACCGTCGTGCCGGGTCTCGACGAGCTGGTGGCGCGAGCCCGGCGGCTCGCGGCGGACGGCGAGCGGCGCGTGCTCGGCATCGCCGGCGCCCCGGGCGGCGGCAAGTCGACCGTCGCCTCCGCGCTCGTGGCCGCGCTCGGGGCCGAGGCGGTGCTGGTGCCGATGGACGGGTTCCACCTGGCCAACGCCGAGCTGCGGCGGCTGGGTCGCGCGGACCGCAAGGGGGCGCCCGACACGTTCGACGCGGCGGGCTACACCGCGCTGCTGCGCCGGCTGCGCGCCCGCGGGCCCGAGGTGGTCTACGCCCCGACGTTCGACCGGCACCTCGAGGAGTCGATCGCGGGGGCCGTGCCCGTGCCGCCGGAGGTGCCGCTCGTCGTCACGGAGGGCAACTACCTGCTGCACGAGGGCCACGGGTGGGCGCCCGTGCGCGCGGAGCTCGACGAGGTCTGGTTCGTGGACGTCGACGACGACCTGCGCGTCGAGCGGCTGATCGCGCGGCACGTCGAGCACGGGCGGACCCCCGAGGCGGCCCGGGAGTGGGTGCTGCGCTCGGACGAGGCGAACGCCCGGCTCGTCGCCGGGACGCGCGAGCGCGCCGACCTGGTGGTGCGGCTCTAGGGACCGCCCGGGCCTTCCCGCGCGCCGGTGCCCTGCCCTAGCGTCGGTGCATGGACCTTCGACTGGAGCTCGTGCAGGTGCCCGTCTCCGACGTGGACCGGGCCAAGGACTTCTACACGCAGCGCGCCGGCTTCGTGCTCGACCACGACCACGAGGTCGGCGGCGGCATCCGGTTCGTGCAGCTGACGCCGCCGGGGTCGCCGGCGTCCATCGCGATCGGCACGGGCCTGACGACGATGCCGCCGGGCTCCGTGGAGGGCCTGCAGCTCGTGGTCGACGACATCGAGGCCGCGCGCACCGAGCTCACCGGGCGGGGGCTGGACGTCGGCGACGTGCAGGACTTCGCGTGGGGGCGTTTCCTGTTCTTCGCGGACCCCGACGGGAACCGCTGGGCCGTGCAGCAGATCGTCCGGGGGGAGCAGGGCTGATGTGCCGGAACATCACGACGCTGCGGGGGCTGGAGCCGGGCGCCACCGCGGAGGAGATCGAGGCGGCCGCGCGGCAGTTCGTGCGCAAGGTCAGCGGGGTGCAGTCCACGAGCGCGACGACCGAGGGCCCCGTCGAGCGGGCCGTGGCGGAGGTGGCGGACATCGTGACGCGGCTGCTCGACGAGCTGCCCGAGCGGCGCCGCCCCCCGGCCACCGTCCCCCCGCTGCGCCGCCCGGAGGTCCGCGCCCGCCTGGGCCTGGACCCCCACGACCACGACCACCCCCACGACCACGCACACGAGCACGAGCACGCCTCCGCGTGAGCCGAGGTCGGCACTCCGGTGACGAGGTCGGCACCCGGAGGTGCCGACCTCGTCCGCGGACTGCCGACCTCGGCGGAGGGCAGGCCGGCGGGGGTCAGGCCGGGGAGCCGGCGGGGTGGGCTTCGTGGCCGCCTCGACGTCCGTCGCCAGGGTGCCCAGGTACAGCTCGATCACCTTCGGGTCGTGCATGAGCTCGCGCCCGGGACCGGAGTAGGCGTTCGAGCCCTGGTCCAGCACGTAGGCGCGGTCGCAGATCTGCAGGCAGCGCCGGGCGTTCTGCTCGACGATGACGACGGACACCCCGGCCTTGTTGATCTTCCGGGTGCGGATGAACGTCTCGTCCTGCCGCACGGGGGACAGGCCGGCGGACGGCTCGTCGAGCAGCAGCACGGACGGGTCCATCATGAGCGCGCGCGCCATGGCGACCATCTGCCGCTCGCCGCCCGACAGCGACCCCGCGCGCTGCTTGCGGCGCTCCCCGAGCACCGGGAACAGGTCGACGATGAAGTCGAACCGCTCGGTGAACCGCTTCGGGGCCTGGAACAGCCCCATCTCCAGGTTCTCCTGGATGGACAGCGACGGGAACACGTTGTTGGTCTGCGGGACGAACCCGACGCCGCGGCGCACCAGCGAGTCGGCGCGGTGGTTGGTGATGTCCTCGCCCTTGAGCACGACGGACCCGCTGCGGATCGTCACGAGCCCGAACAGGGCCTTGAGGAGCGTCGACTTCCCGGCGCCGTTCGGGCCGATGATGCCGACGAGCTCCCCGGGGTGCACCACCAGGTTGCAGTCGTTGAGGATGTTCACGCCCGGCACGTAGCCGGCGACCAGGTCGGTGGCCGCGAGCAGCGGCTCCCCGGCGGGTGCGCCCCGGTGGACGGTCGAGGGGTCGGACCCCTGCACGGCGGTGCTGCTCATCGCGAGCCCTCCTTCTTCTGGCCGGCCGCGGCGGCCGCCTGGTGGGCTGCCTCCTCGGCCTCGAGCTGCTGGATGCCGTCGTCGAGCAGGGCGTCGTCGCCGAGGTCGGTGTCGTGGTGCGCGCCGAGGTAGGCGTCGATGACGGCCTGGTCGGCCATCACGTCCTCCGGCGGTCCCTCGGCGACGATCCGGCCCTCGGCCATGACCACGACCCAGTCCGAGATGTGCCGGACCATGTGCATGTCGTGCTCGACGAACAGCACCGTGGTGCCGTCCTCGCGCAGCGCCTGGATGTGCCCGAGCAGCGACTGGGTCAGCGCGGGGTTCACGCCGGCCATCGGCTCGTCGAGCATGACCATGGTCGGGTTGCTCATGAGTGCCCGGGCCATCTCCAGGAGCTTGCGCTGCCCGCCGGACAGCGACCCGGCGTACTCGTCGCGCTTGGTGTCGAGCTTGAACCGCGCCAGGAGCTCCTCGGCCTGCTCGGTGATCTCCTTCTCGCGCGCCTTCCACAGCGGCGGGACGAGGGCCGTGAACAGGTTCTCGCCGGACTGGCGGGTGGCGCCCAGGCGCATGTTCTCGATCACCGTCATGCGCGACAGCGCCTTGGTGAGCTGGAACGTGCGGACCATGCCGGACCGGGCGACCCGGGCGGCGGAGACGCCGGACAGGGACCGGCCCTCGAAGGACCAGGTGCCGGTGCTGGGCTTGTCGAACCCGGTGAGCAGGTTGAACAGCGTGGTCTTGCCGGCGCCGTTGGGCCCGATGAGCGCGGTGATCGCGCCGCGCTGGACCTCGAGGTGCTCGACGTCGACGGCCGTCATGCCGCCGAAGTGCCGGGTGACCCCGTCGGCGACGACGATCGCGTCCGGCTTCGGCACGCCGGGCGTGTGCGCGACGTGCGCGAGGTCGGCGGTGACGCGGTCCCGGCCGGTCGTCGTGGTGGCGTGCGGCACGGGGGCGGGGACGTGGCCCCGGGGAGTCTCAGCGGACATTGATCGCCAGCTCCTTCTTGTCGCCGAGGATGCCTTGAGGTCGGAAGATCACCAGCAGCATCAGCGTGACGCCCACGATGATCCAGCCGAACTGCTCGATCTGCTCGGTGCGCATCACGGACTCCGGGACCCCGGCGCGCATGACGGACTTGATCAGCATGAGCGCGACCCAGAAGATGATCGACCCCAGGACGGGCCCGAACACCGTGGCGGCCCCGCCGAGCAGCAGGATCGTCCAGACGAAGAACGTCATCGGGCGGCCCATCGAGTCGGGCTGCACGGCTCGCGGCAGCACGTAGATGATGCCCGCCACCGCGCCGATCACGCCGCCGAGGACCAGGGACTGCATCTTGTACGAGTAGACGTTCTTGCCGAGCGACCGCACGGCGTCCTCGTCCTCGCGGATGCCCTTGAGCACGCGGCCCCAGGGGCTGCGGATCAGGAGCCACACGAGCAGGCAGGCCAGCGCCACGACGGCCCAGCCGACGATGCGCACCCACCAGGAGTTCGACGCGTTCATCGAGTACTCGAACGGGCCGAGCGCGAAGGCCCCGTCCGGGAGCGGTGAGGCGTCCTGGAACGTGTCCTTGTACGAATTGCCGCGCAGGCCCGAGGAGGCGCCGGTGAGGTCGGTCAGCGCGGTGGACCGGCCGACCAGGCGGACGATCTCCGCGGCGGCGATCGTGACGATCGCGAGGTAGTCGCCGCGCAGCTTCAGGGTCGGGATGCCGAGCAGCAGGCCGAAGACGGCGGCGCACGCCATGGCGACCAGGACGGCCGCCCACAGGGGCCAGCCGGCGATCGTCGAGATGGCGAAGCCGTACGCGCCGAGCAGCATGAACCCGGCCTGGCCCATGTTCAGCAGGCCGGTGAGGCCGAAGTGCACGTTCAGGCCGATGGCGGCGAGCGCGTAGGCGGCGGTCGTCGGGGCGAAGATCTCGCCCGCGACGTTGACGAGGATGCGGGACCACTCCATGACGGCTCCTAACCGATCCGCTCGGCGCGACCGAGGATGCCCTGGGGCCGCAGCAGCAGGACGAGGATGAGGATGAGCAGCGCGCCGGCGTAGCGCATGTCGCTCGGGATGACGAGGTTCGACATCTCGACGACCAGGCCGATGACGATCGACCCGGCGAGCGCGCCGAACGCCTGACCGAGCCCGCCGAGCGTGACGGCGGCGAACATCAGCAGCAGCAGGGCGCCGCCCATGTTCCACGAGGTCGCGTTGAGGTAGAGGCCCATGAGCACGCCGCCCAGGGCCGCCAGCGCCGCGCCGAGCACCCACACGAGCCGCACGATCCGGTCGACCGTGATGCCGGACGCCGCGGCGAGCGCCGGGTTGTCCGACACGGCCCGGGTGGCGCGGCCGACGCGGGTGCCGAGCAGGAAGTACGCGACGGCGGCCAGCACGACGGCGGCGATCAGCAGGGACCACAGCGAGGTGGCGCTGATCCGCACCGGGCCGAGGGTGACCATCGTCGGGTTGTCCGTGACGATGCGCAGCGCGCTGCCGCCGAAGAAGAACTGGTACGTGTACTGCAGGGCCATCGAGAGGCCGATCGTCACGATCATCTGCTGCGTCGTGCCGACGCGGCGCTTGCGCAGCGGGTGCCAGAGCCCGGCGTCCTGGACCCAGCCGGACGCGGCGCCCAGGAGGACCGCGAGCAGCCCCGCGACCAGGAGCGGGAGGCCGAGGGACTGCACGCCGACGTACGCGAGGATCGCCCCGAGGGTGACCTGCTCGCCGTGCGCGAAGTTGGACAGCCCCGTGGTGCCGTAGATCAGCGACAGACCGACCGACGCGAGCGCGAGCAGCAGGCCGAACACGAGGCCGCTGGACGCCTGCTGCGCGAGGCGCGACCAGGAGAACCCGCCGTCGGCCGAGCTGCCGGTCGGTGCGCCGACCTCGCCGTCGGACGTGCCGGCGGTGGTGTCCGGGTCCGGTTCGGAGGTGGCGTCGTCGCCGGAGCCCCCGCCCGCCGCCGGCTCGCCGAGCGGGAACAGCGCGCCCGTCGACGAGCCCAGCGCCACCGTGACGGTGCGCGGGTTCGCGGACGGGTCCCGCAGCGTCTCGCCGGCCGGCAGCGTCGCGGTGTCGAGGGTGACGGTGTACTCGCCGGCCTCGGTCACCGGAGCGGTCCAGCGACCCTCGGCGTCGGTGGTGGCCTGGCTGGTGCCGCCGGGGCCCTCGATGTCGAGCACGACGCCGACGGCGGGCTGCTGGGCGGACGTGCGGATGGTGCCGTTGATGCATCCGGTGGCCGCGTCGGCGACGCAGCCGGCCGCGGCCGCCCGGGCGGTGCCCGGGACGGCGACGGTGAGGAAGAAGGAGAGGACGAGCACGCCGAGGGCCAGCAAGGCCCTGGCGGTGGAACGGTCCCTGGTCGCGGCTCGGCGCACCTGGTCCTCCGTCCGGTCGTGGTCGGCTGATCTGCTGGGTGCCGCAAGGCTTCTTGCGGACGCGTGGGCAGCAGGGTCACGGTGCTGCTCCCACGAGTGGGCGTGACAGTAAAGAGGATTTGTGTCCGTCTGATTACGGGCGTGTTCGAGGCATTCGCGACGCTGCCGGCTGCCTGTCTGGCCACCGGGAGGGTCGCACGGCGGTCGTCGATCCGCGCCACGAACGGCCCAGCGTTCACCCGGAGGGGTGAGAAGCCCCACAGCGCGGCGCGGTGACCTGCGGCTGCGTCGCCGCGGGCACCGACCGTTGTCGCAGGCGACTAGGCAGGAGCGCCCGGGGTAGGCCATGATCGGTCGATGCCGCGGGGGGCGCAGCAGGCTCGCGACGACACCGATGTCGCCGTGCCGTGACCAGAACGACTGGAGGCCGTCGAACCGTGCGCACGCCCGTCGCCGTCCGTCCCGCCCTGCCCGAGGACCTCGACGCCCTCGTGGACCTCAGCCTCGCCGCCCGCGCGGAGTCCCTGGTGGGCTCCCAGCTCTGCACCGACGACGCGGACCGGCTGCGGCACCAGATCGGCGCCCTGGTCGGCGAGCCCGGCGCCTGCGGCCTGGTCGGCATGCTCGACGGCGAGGTGTGCGGGCTGGTGCTCGCGCGGATCATCGGACCGAGCCTGTTCACGGACGAGGTGTCCGTCTCGATCGAGGCCGTCTACGTGGCCGAGGGCGCCCGTCGCCGCGGCGTCGGGCACGCGCTGCTGGGCGGCGTGCTCGAGGAGGCCCAGCGCGTCGGCGCCACCGACGTGCTCGCCGTCCCGCTGCCCGGGGCACGGGGCATGCTGCGGTTCCTGGCCCGGCTCGGGTTCGCCCCGGCCGCCGCGCACCGCGTGGTGAGCACCGAGGCGCTGCAGCGCCGGCTGGTGGCGGACGCCCCGTCGCCGGCCCGCCGCGCCGGCCGTGCCGGCCTGGACGACCTGATCGCCCGACGGCGGCGCGCCCGGGCGGGGCGCGCCGCGACGTCCACCGAGGCGGCTCAGGCCGGCCGCGTGTCGATCAGCATGCAGGTGAGCCGCGCGGAGCAGATCCGCCGGCCGCGCGGGTCCTCGACCACCACGTCGTAGGTCGCGACCTTCCCGCCCAGGTGCACCGCCGTGGCGGTGCCGGTCACCACCCCGTCCGTCGCGGACCGGTGGTGGGTGCAGCTGAGCTCGATCCCGACCGCCTGCCGGCCCGGTCCGGCGTGCGCGTTCGCCGCGTAGGAGCCGAGGGTCTCGGCCAGCACCGCCGAGGCGCCCCCGTGCAGCAGCCCGTACGGCTGCACGTTGCCCGCCACGGGCATCGTGCCCACCGCGCGGTCCGGGCCGACCTCGAGCAGCTCGATGCCCATGCGCTCCATGAGGGTGCCCGGGGGGACGTGCGTGCCCAGCGGCGGGTGGTCGGGGGTCGGGCTCGCGGACGCGTCGGTGTCAGCCATGCCCGATAGGTTGGCACCCGTGACTGACGCGACGCGACACCTGCCCGACGGCCACGCCGCACGGCTCCTCCTGGTGGACGGGCACTCGATGGCCTACCGGGCGTTCTTCGCCCTCCCGGTGGACAAGTTCGCCACCTCCACCGGCCAGCCCACCAACGCGGTGTTCGGGTTCGTCTCGATGCTGGCCAACCTGCTGCGGGACGAGGAGCCGACGCACGTCGCGGTCGCGTTCGACGCCGGCCGGACCACGTTCCGCACCGAGCAGTACGAGGAGTACAAGGCCAACCGCTCGGCGTCGCCGGAGCCGTTCCGCGGCCAGGTCGAGGTCATCAAGCAGGTCCTCGCGACCATGCACATCCCGACGCTCGACAAGCCGGGCTTCGAGGCCGACGACATCCTCGCCACGCTGGCCCGCCAGGGCGCCGCGGAGGGGCTGGACGTGCTCATCTGCTCCGGCGACCGCGACGCGCTCCAGCTCGTGACCGACCGCGTCACGGTGCTGTACCCGGTGAAGGGCGTCTCGGAGCTCGCGCGGATGACCCCCGACGCGGTGCAGGCCAAGTACGGCGTGCCCCCGGAGCGCTACCCCGACATCGCCGCGCTCGTCGGCGAGTCGTCCGACAACCTGCCCGGGGTGCCCGGCGTCGGGCCCAAGACCGCCGCGAAGTGGATCGCCACCTACGACGGCCTGCAGGGCGTGGTCGCGCACGTCGACCAGATCACCGGCAAGGCGGGGGAGTCCCTGCGCGCGCACCTCGACCAGGTGCTGCTGAACCGCCAGCTCAACAGGCTGCTGGACGACCTGGAGCTCCCGCTCGGGCCCGAGGACCTCGCGGCGCGGCCCTGGGACCGCGAGGCGCTGCACACCATCCTCGACGAGCTCGAGTTCCGCACGCTGCGCGACCGGCTGTTCGCGATGCTGCCCGCCGAGGACGGCGGCCCCGCCGAGGTGGCCGGCCCGGCCGAGGGCCCGGTCGTCGTGACCCCGGTCGACGGCGGCCTCGCGGACTGGCTCGCCCGGCACGCCGGGGCCCGGACCGGCGTCGACGTGCAGGGGTCCGCCTCGCCGTCGGGCGGCGACGCCTGGGGGGTCGCCCTCGTGGTCGGTGACGAGGCCGTCGCGTACGACCTCGCGCAGATCGCCCCGGCCGACGAGGCGGCGCTCGCCGCGTGGCTCGCCGACCCGGCGCAGCCGAAGGTGCTGCACGCCGCGAAGGAGGCCTGGCACGCCCTGGCCGGGCGCGGGCTGACCCTCGCGGGCGTGGAGTTCGACACCGAGCTCGGCGCGTACCTGCTGCAGCCCGACCGGCGCGGCTACGACCTCTCGGACCTCGCGATCGGCTACCTGCGCCGCGAGCTCGGCGCGGTGGCGGACGAGGGCGCTCAGGGCGCGCTCGACCTGGACCTCGAGGGCTCGCAGGAGGGCGTGCGCGGCGCCGTCCGCGCCGCCGCGGTCCTGGACCTCGTGGACGTGCTGGACGAGCAGCTGGCCGAGCGCGGCGCGGCGCACCTGCTGCGCGACGTCGAGCTCCCGCTCGAGGGCGTCCTGGAGCGGATGGAGCACGTCGGCATCGCCGCGGACGCCGGCTACCTGTCGGCGCTGGAGAAGGAGTACGACAGCGCCGTCCAGCGCGCCGCGGGCGAGGCGTACGACGCGATCGGGCGGGAGGTGAACCTCGGGTCGCCCAAGCAGCTCCAGGAGGTGCTGTTCGACCAGCTCGACATGCCGAAGACCAAGAAGACCAAGACCGGCTACACCACCGACGCCAACGCGCTCGCCGACCTGTTCGCGCGGACCGGCCACCCCTTCCTGGAGCACCTGCTCGCGCACCGCGACGCCATCCGGCTCCGGCAGACCGTCGAGGGCCTGCTGCGCTCGGTGGCCGACGACGGCCGGATCCACACGACGTTCCAGCAGACGATCGCCGCGACGGGCCGCCTGTCGTCGACCGACCCGAACCTGCAGAACATCCCGATCCGCACCGAGGCGGGCCGCCAGATCCGCCGCGCGTTCGTCGTGGGGGCGGGGTACGAGACGCTGCTGACCGCCGACTACTCGCAGATCGAGATGCGGATCATGGCGCACCTGTCCGGCGACGCCGGCCTGATCGAGGCGTTCACCGCCGGCGAGGACCTGCACTCGTACGTCGGCTCGCGGGTGTTCGGCGTGCCGACCGACGAGGTGACCAGCGCGCAGCGGTCCAAGATCAAGGCGATGAGCTACGGCCTGGCGTACGGGCTGTCCTCGTACGGCCTGTCGCAGCAGCTGAAGATCGACGTCGCCGAGGCCTCCGCGCTGATGCGCGACTACTTCTCGCGGTTCGGCGGCGTGCGCGACTACCTCGAGGGCGTCGCGGACGAGGCCCGGGCCACGGGGTACACCGCGACCATCCTCGAGCGGCGGCGCTACCTCCCGGACCTCACCAGCGACAACCGGGTCCGCCGGGAGGCGGCGGAGCGGATGGCCCTGAACGCCCCCATCCAGGGCAGCGCGGCGGACATCATCAAGCTGGCGATGCTGGGCGTGCAGCGGGAGCTCGACGCGCAGGGCCTGTCCTCGCGGCTGCTGCTGCAGGTGCACGACGAGCTCGTACTCGAGGTCGCGCCGGGGGAGCGGGACGCGGTGGAGGCGCTGGTGCGCTCCCAGATGGGCGGGGCGTACGCCCTGGACGTGCCGCTGGACGTCTCCGTGGGCGTGGGCCCGAGCTGGCACGACGCGGGTCACTGACCCGCGGCGGGGCGCGCGGACGACGCGGCCCGGGGGGCTACGCCGGGCGGTGCGCGACGAAGATCGCCGTGCCGGGCAGGTGCGCCCCGCGCAGCGGGCTCCAGCCGCCCCACGTCCGGTCGTGCCCCTCGGGCCACTCGGGCTCGACGACGGCGTCGAGCACCAGTCCGGCTCCCACGACGTCCGCGACGTGGTCGCCGATCGTGCGGTGGTGCTCGGAGTACAGGACCCGGCCGTGCTCGTCGGTCTCGACGTAGGGCCGGCGGTCGAAGTACGAGCGGTCGGCGGTGAGCCCGCGGGGGCCCGGGTCGTCGGGGAACGCCCACCGCACGGGGTGCGTCACCGAGCAGACCCAGCGGCCGCCCGGCCGGAGCACCCGCGCGGCCTCGGCGTGCACCCGGTGGGCGTCCGCGACGAAGGGGATCGCGCCGTAGGCGGTGAACACGACGTCGAACGACGCGTCGGGGAACGGCAGCGCGCGGGCGTCGGCCTGCACCAGCGGCACGGGGGCGGGGCGCCCGGCCACCGGCCCGGCGTCCCGGGCGGGATCGGCCGCGGCGGCGCGGTCGACGGCGGCCGCGGCGGCGAGCATGCCCGCGGACACGTCCGTCGCGACGGCCAGCGCGCCGTGCGCGGCCAGCCACCGCGAGCACTGCGCGGCGCCCGCGCCCACCTCGAGCACCCGCCGGCCCGTGACGTCGCCGAGCAGCCGGGCGTCGGACTCGCGCAGGCCCTCCGGGCACCACAGGAAGTCGTCGTCGCCCAGGAACGCGCCGTGCTCGTCGAGGTACTCGCGGGCGTTCTGGTCCCACCAGCGGCGCCCGGCGCCCTCCGTGGCGGCGGCCGGGACGTCGCGGTAGCCGGCGGCCGCCAGGCGGTCGCCGTCCGCGCCGGGGTCGGTGTCGTCGGTCGTCACCCGCACGACGGTAGCCGTGGCGGGCTGCCCCGCGCGCGCCCCGTGGCGCGTGCCGGCGCGCGCCCCGTCGTGCGCCCCGCCGCCGCGCCCGGGACCTCCGGCTCACCGGTCGCGGCCGGCGCACGGATAGCCTGGTCACGCCGCACCGCAGCGGCACCCCCCACCCTGCAGATTGAAGGAGACCCCAGCGTGCGAGTCGGACTGCTCACCGGTGGAGGCGACGTCCCCGGGCTGAACGCGGCGATCCGGGCGGTCGTGAAGCGCGGCGAGGGGGAGTACGGCCACTCCATCATCGGGTTCCGCAACGGCTGGCGGGGCGTGGTGGACGGCGACATCGTCCCGCTGACCCGCAGCCACATCCGCAACGTCCTGCCCGTCGGCGGCACGCTGCTCGGCACGGCCCGGTTCCACCCGCACGCGGCCGACGGCGGCCTCGACGCGGTGCTGGCCACGCTGGAGGCGGAGCGCATCGAGGCGCTCATCTGCATCGGCGGCGACGGCACGCTGCACGCGGCGTCGAAGGTCGCGGAGGCGGGCGTGAAGATCGTCGCGATCCCCAAGACGATCGACAACGACGTGTGGGGCACCGACCGGTCCATCGGCTTCGACACGGCGGTGGAGATCGCGACCGAGGCGCTCGACCGGGTGCACACCACGGCGGAGTCCCACAACCGCGTGATGATCGTCGAGGTCATGGGCCGGCACGCCGGCTGGATCGCCGTGACCGCGGGCATCGCCGGCGGCGCCGAGGTGGTGCTCGCCCCCGAGGAGCCGTTCGACATCGACAAGGTCATCAAGTTCCTCAAGCACCGGCACCGCGCGCACGCGAACTTCTCCATCGTGGTCGTCGCCGAGGGCGCCGTGCCCGCCGAGGGGACCTCGATGTCCTACGAGGCCCCGGTCGGCCAGTTCGGCGAGATCGTCGCCGGCGCGATCGGCGAGCGGGTCAAGGCGGAGATCGAGAAGCGCACCGGGTTCGACACGCGCGTGACGGTGCTCGGGCACGTGCAGCGCGGCGGGAGCCCGGTGCCGGCGGACCGCATCCTCGGCAGCCGGTTCGGCGTCGCCGCGATCGACGCGATCAGCCGCGGCGAGACCGACGTGATGACCGCGCTGCGCGGCGAGGAGGTCGTCCTGGTGCCGCTGCCCGAGATCGCCGGCAAGGTCAAGACGGTCCCGGCGGACCTGCTGCAGGTGGCGCGCGCGCTGGCCTGACCGGTCGCGCCGCGCGGCGCGACCGGGTGCTTTGACCGGCTGTCGTCAAGGCCGGTAAGGTATTCGGCGGTGTGGCGTGCCTACGCGTGCGCGTGTCGTGCGGGGCTGCTTGCGCCACCCGAACCCCTGTCCTACTACTTCATGTCCGCATCGGAGCCCATCCCTACATGAGCATCTCCACCCCCGCCAAGCCCGGCACCCCGCAGGTCGCGATCAACGACATCGGCTCGGCCGAGGACTTCCTCGCCGCCGTCGACGCCACCATCAAGTACTTCAACGACGGTGACATCGTCGAGGGCACCATCGTCAAGGTCGACCGCGACGAGGTGCTGCTCGACATCGGTTACAAGACCGAGGGCGTCATCCCGTCCCGCGAGCTGTCCATCAAGCACGACGTGGACCCAGGCGAGGTCGTCAAGGTCGGTGACGAGGTCGAGGCCCTCGTCCTCCAGAAGGAGGACAAGGAAGGCCGGCTGATCCTGTCCAAGAAGCGCGCGCAGTACGAGCGCGCCTGGGGCACGATCGAGAAGATCAAGGAGGAGGACGGCGTCGTCACCGGCACCGTCATCGAGGTGGTCAAGGGTGGCCTCATCCTCGACATCGGCCTCCGTGGCTTCCTGCCCGCCTCCCTGGTGGAGATGCGTCGTGTCCGCGACCTCCAGCCGTACGTCGGCAAGGAGATCGAGGCGAAGATCATCGAGCTCGACAAGAACCGCAACAACGTGGTCCTGTCGCGCCGCGCGTGGCTCGAGCAGACGCAGTCCGAGGTCCGCTCCACCTTCCTGCAGACCCTGCAGAAGGGCCAGGTGCGCCCCGGTGTCGTGTCCTCGATCGTCAACTTCGGTGCGTTCGTCGACCTGGGCGGCGTGGACGGGCTCGTGCACGTCTCCGAGCTGTCCTGGAAGCACATCGACCACCCGTCCGAGGTCGTCGAGGTCGGCCAGGAGGTCACGGTCGAGGTCCTGGACGTCGACTTCGACCGCGAGCGTGTCTCCCTGTCGCTGAAGGCGACGCAGGAGGACCCGTGGCAGGCCTTCGCCCGGACGCACGCCATCGGCCAGGTCGTCCCCGGCAAGGTCACCAAGCTCGTCCCGTTCGGTGCGTTCGTGCGCGTCGAGGACGGCATCGAGGGCCTGGTCCACATCTCGGAGCTGGCCGTGCGCCACGTCGAGATCCCGGAGCAGGTCGTCCAGGTCGGCGACGACGTGTTCGTCAAGGTCATCGACATCGACCTGGAGCGCCGCCGCATCTCGCTGTCGCTCAAGCAGGCGAACGAGGGCTTCGACCCGACCTCCGAGGACTTCGACCCCGCGCTGTACGGCATGGCGGCCGAGTACGACGAGGAGGGGAACTACAAGTACCCCGAGGGCTTCGACCCGGCGACCAACGAGTGGCTCGAGGGCTTCGAGGCGCAGCGTGAGGTCTGGGAGGCGCAGTACGCCAAGGCGCACGAGCGCTGGGAGGCGCACCGCAAGCAGGTCCTGGACGCGGTCCAGGCCGACGCGGAGGCCGCGAACGGCGGTGGCGAGAGCGCCGCGTCGTCCTCGTCCTCGTCGTCCAGCTCCTCGGCGTCGTCCTACTCCTCGGCTCCGGCCCAGGAGGCGACCGGCACGCTCGCGTCGGACGAGGCCCTGGCCGCGCTCCGCGAGAAGCTCACCGGCAACTGAGCCGACCGCCGGGCGTCACGCCCGGCGCACGGTCCGACGGGCCGGTCACCTGCGGGTGGCCGGCCCGTCGGCGTCCCCGGGGTGCGCGGGGACGCCGACGGGCGACGGGGCCCGCAGGGGCCGCTGTCACCCCTGCGTGAGAGGATCGTCGACGCCGCCCCTCACCACGCGAAAGGCCGTGCTGTGCCCGCCCGCTCCACCTCGCCGCGACCGGCTGCGCTCACCGGATCGGTGCTCCGGCGGTCGCTGCTCCTCATGGGCCGCGGCATCGCGTCCCAGCCCCGCACGTACGTGCTGGCCATCGGCACCTCCGCCCTGTACGGCGCCCTCACGGTCGCGGTGAGCCGGGTGCTCGGCTGGGCGACGGACAGCGTCGTCGTCCCCGCGATCGGCGGGTCCGCGCAGGCGCAGGGCCGGATCTGGGTCGCGGGGGCGGTGCTCGCGCTCGTGGCCGTGTCGCTGGCCGCCGCGGTCGCCGGACGCCGGGTCTTCGCGGGCATGGGCGTGGCCGACCAGCAGGCGATGCACCGTCGCGGGGTCACCCGCCAGTACCTGCGGCTGCCGATGACGTGGCACCGCCGGCACCCCACGGGGCAGCTGCTGTCCAACGCCTCCGCCGACGTCGAGGCCGCCACGGGCGTGTTCAACCCGCTGCCGTTCGCGCTGGGCGTCGTCGTGATGATCGGGGTCGCGGCGGTCGCGCTGCTGTCCACCGACGTGTGGCTGGCGCTGGCCGCCCTCGTGGTGCTGCCGGCCGCGGTCGTGGCCAACCTGGTGTTCCAGCGCAAGATGTCCCCGGCGGCCACGCGCGCCCAGCAGCTGCGGGCCGAGGTGGCGGACATCGCGCACGAGAGCTTCGAGGCCGCGCTGCTGGTGAAGTCGCTCGGCACGGAGGACCGCGAGGAGCGCCGGTTCGCCGAGCGCACCGCGCAGCTGCGGGAGGCGAACGTCCGCGTCGGCGTGGTGCGCGCGTACTTCGACCCGGTCATCGACATGCTGCCCAGCCTCGGCACGCTGCTGGTGCTCCTGGTCGGCGTGATCCGGGTGCAGGCCGGGGCGGTGGGGACCGGGGACGTCGTGTCGGCGGCGTACCTGCTCACGCTGATGGCGGTGCCGGTGCGGGCGTTCGGCTGGGTGCTCGGCGAGCTCCCGCGTGCCCTCGTCGGGCACGAGCGCGTCGCCCGGGTCGTGGACGCCGAGGGCGAGCTGGTCCCGGGCACCGCGCCGCTCGTGCGCCGGCCCGTGGGGGCGTCGCTGCGGATGTCCGGCGTCGGCGTGCGGGTCCCCGGCCCGGACGGCCCGGTGGACCTGCTGCGCGACGTCGACCTCGAGGTGGCCGCGGGACGGGTCGTCGCCGTGGTCGGCCCCACCGGCGCGGGCAAGACGACGCTGGTGTCGCTCGTGCCGCGGCTGACCGACCCCACGAGCGGCACCGTCGCGGTCGACGGCACCGACGTCCGGGACCTCGTGCCGGACGACCTCACGGACCAGGTCGTCCTGGTCGGGCAGCAGACCTTCGTTTTCGAGGACACGGTCCGCGGCAACGTGACGCTGTGCGACCCCGACGACCCGGCCGCGCCCTCGGACGACGAGGTCTGGGCGGCCCTGCGGCTCGCGCGGGTGGACGGCGTGGTGCGCGACCTGCCCGGCGGGCTGGACGCCCCGCTCGGCGAGCGCGGCTCGAACCTCTCCGGCGGCCAGCGCCAGCGGCTGGCCATCGCCCGGGCGCTCGTGCGGCGGCCCCGGCTGCTCGTGCTGGACGACGCCACCTCGGCCGTCGACCCGCGGGTCGAGCAGGGCATCCTCACCGGGCTGCGGGAGCACACCGGCGACGCCGCGGGCGGGCCGACCGTGCTGCTCGTCGCGTACCGGATGTCGTCGGTGCTGCTCGCCGACGAGGTCGTGCACGTGGAGGGCGGCCGGGTGGTCGACCAGGGCACCCACGCGGAGCTGCTGGCCCGCGACCCCGGCTACCGGGCGCTCGCCACGGCGTACGAGGACGAGTCGGAGCGCCGCGCGGCGCTGCGCGCGGAGGCGCTGGACGCGGAGGCCGCCACCGAGGCCGACGGCCTGGCCGGGCAGGACGAGGACGCGCTGGACGCGGAGGGGGCACGATGAGCGCGCAGGACCGGCCGTCCGGGCTGGGCGGGACCGAGCAGCTCGGGGTGCTGGGCACCCTGCGGCGGGGCGTGCAGGTGTCCCCGCAGCTCGTGCAGGGCCTGTGGGTGACGTTCCTGCTGGCGGTGCTCGCCGCGGCGGGCAAGGTCGTGGTCCCGGTCGCCGTCCAGCAGGTGATGGACACCGGCGTGCTCGCCGAGGGCGGTCCCGACATCCGCCGCGTCGTGACGCTGGTGTGCGCCGCCGCCCTCGCGCTCGTCGCCGGCGGGGTCTGCTCGGCGCTGGTCAACGTGCGGCTGTTCCGGGCCAGCGAGGCCGGGCTGGCCGAGCTCCGCGTCCGGGCGTTCCGGCACGTGCACGACCTGTCCGTGCTCACGCAGAACACCGAGCGGCGCGGGTCGCTGGTGTCGCGGGTGACGTCGGACGTCGACACGATCTCGCTGTTCGTGCAGTGGGGCGGCATCATGCTGCTGGTCTCGACGCTGCAGGTGGCGGTGGCGACGGCGCTGATGGCGGCGTACTCGTGGCAGCTGACGATCCTGGTGTGGCTCTGCTTCGGGCCGCTGGTGATCGGCCTGCGCCCGCTCCAGCGCCGCGTGAACGTGGCCTACACCCGGGTGCGCGAGCGGGTCGGCGCGATGCTCGGCGCCGTGTCCGAGGCCGTGGTCGGGGCGGAGACCATCCGCGCGTACGGCGTGCAGCGCCGCGTCCAGCGGAACGTCGACGCGCGCATCGGCGCCACCCGGGACGCGATGGTCCGGGCCCAGAACACCGTGGCCGTCGTGTTCTCGTCGGGCGTCCTCGTCGCGAACCTCGTGCTCGCCGTGGTCGTGGTCGCCGGCACCGCGCTCGGCGTCGCCGGGGACCTGAGCGTCGGCCGGCTGCTGGCGTTCCTGTTCCTGGTCCAGCTGTTCACCGGTCCGG
Source organism: Cellulomonas endometrii (assembly GCF_949769265.1). Lineage (NCBI taxonomy): Bacteria > Bacillati > Actinomycetota > Actinomycetes > Micrococcales > Cellulomonadaceae > Cellulomonas > Cellulomonas endometrii. Next base: position 79,275 of record NZ_CATKPC010000001.1, read on the forward strand.
TGCAGCAGGCCACCGAGGTGCTGAACGAGCTGCAGAACGCCGTCGCCGGGTGGCGGCGGGTGCTCGGCATCATCGACACGCCCGTGCAGGTCGCCGACCCCGGGCCGCGCGGCGTGCCGTCGCCCCGGGGGCCCGCGGCCGTCGAGCTCCGGGGCGTCGGCTTCGCCTACCCGGACGGCCCGCCCGTGCTGCACGGCGTCGACCTGCGGCTCCCGGCCGGCCGGTCCACCGCCGTGGTCGGGGCGACCGGCTCGGGCAAGACGACGATCGCCAAGCTCGTGACCCGGCTGATGGACCCGACGCAGGGCGAGGTGCTGCTGGACGGCACGGACCTGCGGACCGTCCGGGCGGCCGACCTGCGCCGCCGCGTCGTCATGGTGCCGCAGGAGGGCTTCCTGTTCGACGCCACGCTCGCGGAGAACCTCGTGTACGGGCTGCGGACCCCGGACGGCCGCACCCCGACCCCGGAGGCGGCGGAGCCGCAGCTGCGCGCCGCGCTGGCGGAGCTGGGCCTGTCCGACTGGGTCGCCGAGCTCCCGAGCGGGCTGCACACGCCGGTCGGCCAGCGGGGCGAGGCCCTCTCGGCGGGGGAGCGGCAGCTGGTGGCGCTGACCCGGGCCTACCTGGCCGACGCGGACCTGCTGGTGCTCGACGAGGCGACGTCCGCCGTCGACCCCGCCACCGAGGTGCGGATCGCCCGGGCGCTGGACTCCCTCACCACGGGCCGCAGCACCGTCACCATCGCGCACCGCCTGTCGACGGCGGAGGCGGCGGACCTCGTCGTGGTCGTCGACGCCGGGCGGGTCGTCGAGCACGGGCCGCACGACCGCCTCGTCGCGCAGGACGGCGTGTACGCCGCGATGCACCGGGCCTGGGTGTCGCAGACGCGCTGACCCGTCGCGCCGTCCGCGTGGCAGGATCGGGGGGTGACGGACGAGCAGAACCCCGGACCCTTCGGCACCTCCGGACTCGACCCCGCGGTGGCCTCCCGGCTGACCCGCGACGCGGCCGGCCTGGTCGCGGCCGTCGTGCAGCAGCACGACACCGGCGAGGTGCTGATGGTCGGCTGGATGGACGACGAGGCCCTGCACCGCACCCTCACCACGGGGCGCGTGACGTTCTGGAGCCGGTCCCGGCAGGAGTACTGGCGCAAGGGCGACACCTCCGGCCACGCCCAGTACGTGAAGTCCGTGGAGCTCGACTGCGACGGCGACGCGGTCCTGGTGCGCGTCGACCAGGTGGGCGTCGCCTGCCACACGGGCACGCGCACCTGCTTCGAGGCGGGCGGCCGGCTCGACGCGGTCGTGGGCGAGCGGCCCGCCGTGTCCGCGGGGGAGCGCCCGTGACCGCCGACGCGCCCGCGGCGGCTGCCGCCACCCCGCCGGCGGCCCCGGCCGTGGACGTCCCCTGGGGCGCCACCTGGCCCGCGCTGGCCGAGTTCCGGGAGCTCGCCGGCACGCGCCGCGTCATCCCCGTGGTGCGGCGGCTGCTGGCCGACGACACCACGCCCGTCGGCCTGTACCGGACGCTCGCGGCGGGCCGTCCCGGGACGTTCATCCTGGAGTCCGCGGAGTCCGACGGCACCTGGTCGCGCTGGTCGTTCGTCGGCGTGCGCTCCCGCGCGACGCTGACCGTCCGCGACGGCCGCGCGGTGTGGACCGGTGACGTGCCCGCGGGCGTCCCGACCCACGGCGACCCCCTGGCCGTGCTGGGAGAGACGCTCGAGGTGCTGCGCACGCCCGCCGTGCCCGGCCTGCCCCCGCTGACCGGCGGGCTCGTCGGCGCGCTCGGCTGGGACGTCGTGCGCCACTGGGAGCCCACGCTGCCCGCGACCGCGCCCGACGAGCTCGGCGTCCCCGAGATGACGCTGTGCCTTGCCAGCGACCTCGCGATCACCGACCACCACGACGGCTCCGTGTGGCTGGTGGCGAACGCGATCAACTTCGACGGCACCGACGAGCGGGTCGACGACGCGCACGCCGACGCCGTCGCGCGGCTGGACGCGATGCAGGACGCGCTCCTGCGGCCCGCGGCGCCGGCGGCCGCCCGGCTGGTCGACGCCCCGGTCCCCGAGCTCGAGTTCCGCTCCACGCCGGCCGAGTACGAGGAGGCCGTGGGGATCGGCAAGGAGGCGATCCGGGACGGCGAGGTGTTCCAGGTGGTGCTCTCGCAGCGCCTCGACCTGGACTGCCCCGCCGAGCCGCTCGACGTCTACCGCGTCCTGCGGACGATCAACCCGAGCCCGTACATGTACTACCTGCAGCTGCAGGACGCCGACGGGCACGACTTCGCGGTCGTCGGCTCCAGCCCGGAGACGCTCGTCAAGGTCACCGAGGGCCACGTCACGACGTTCCCCATCGCCGGGTCGCGCCCCCGCGGAGCCACTCCCGAGGAGGACCGGGCGCTGCACGACGAGCTCCTGGCCGACCCGAAGGAGCGCGCGGAGCACCTCATGCTGGTCGACCTCGCGCGCAACGACCTGGTGAAGGTGTGCGAGCCGGCGACCGTGGAGGTCGTCGAGTTCATGGCCGTGCGCCGGTTCAGCCACATCATGCACATCTGCTCCACGGTCGTCGGCCGCCTCCGGGCGGGGGCCACCGCGCTCGGCGCGTTCACCGCGACGTTCCCGGCCGGCACGCTCTCGGGGGCCCCGAAGCCGCGGGCGATCGCGCTGATCGACGAGATCGAGCCCGCCCGCCGGGGCATCTACGGCGGCACGGTCGGCTACTTCGACCTCGCGGGCGACATGGACATGGCGATCGCGATCCGGACGGCGCTCATCCGGGACGGGCGCGCGAGCGTCCAGGCCGGTGCGGGCATCGTCGCGGACTCCGTGCCGGCGACCGAGCACCAGGAGTCGCGCGACAAGGCCGCCGCCGCGGTGCGGGCCGTGCAGATCGCCGCCCGGCTGCGGCCGGTCGGCCGGTCGTGACGGCGGAGCCGGCGGGCCCCGCGAGCCCCGCGAGCCGCGGTCCCGGCCGCGGGCGGTGGGTGCTCACGCTGCTGCTGCTCTCCGGGCTGGTGGCGCTGACCGCGCTGCCGGTGTGGATCACGGCCACGGGCGCCAGCCCCGTCGCCGAGGAGGTCGACGTCGCGGTCCGCGGCACGACCGCTGCACCCGGGCTGGTGGCTGCCGCGCTCGTGCTGCTCGCGGCCGCGGCGGCGCTCGGCCTCGTCGGGCGCGTCGGCCGCTGGGTGGTCGTCGTGGTCGTCTCCGCGGGCGGCGCGCTGGTCGTCGCCTCCGCCCTGGCCGCGCGGTCCGGGGCCACCGCCACCGCCGAGCGGGCCGCCGCCGAGGCGACCGGTGTGCCGAGCCTCACGGCCGGCCCGGAGGTCGCCGCGTGGCCCCTGGCGTCCGCCGCGCTCGGGGTGCTCGTCCTGGTCGCCGCCGTCGGGCTCGCCCGGGCGTCCGGCCGCTGGACGGCGCCGTCGGACCGCCACGAGCGGGCGGCCGGCCCCGTGGGGAGCACCGTCGAGGGCCCGGCTGCGCGCCCGGCGACGGCGGCCGGCGCGCCGGCGGGGCGTCCCGCGCACCCCGACGCACCCGACCCGTCCGACGAGCGCGGGACGTGGGACGCGCTGACGCGTGGGGACGACCCGACCTGACAGGTCCGCTAGGGTGACGACACACAGTCATGAAAGGTGTTCCACGATGGTCGAGCAGTCGCTCCGTTCCCACGGCGTCGTGTCGGGGGCGCAGAACACACCCCGCACCGAGACGCTGCGGCTGCCCCCGAAGGCCCCGCCGACCAACCACGGCCACACCGCCGCCGCCTGGACCACGACGATCGTCGTCCTCGTCGGCTCGGTCGCCGCGGCCCTGGGCCTGATCCTCGACCACACCTGGATGTTCTACGCCGGCATCGGCGTGGCGCTGCTCGGGGTCGTGGTCGGCAAGGTGCTGCAGGTGCTCGGCTACGGCCAGGGCGGCAAGCACACGCTGGAGAAGGCCAGGAAGAACGGCGGGCACTGAGCCGACGGCCCGTCGCGGTGGACGTGCGGGCCGTGCTCCGGTAGACCTGGGGCCCCGGCAGCCGCCCGACCAGGGCTGATGCCGGCCGACCGCATCCACTCGAGAGCACGAGGAGCTCCATGTCGACCCCGAACGAGCCGCAGGACCCGTACTCCGCCCCCGACGGCCAGGGCTCCGGCGACCAGTCCGGGTCCGTGCCGCCGTACCAGGGCGGCACGCCCTCGCAGGGCGCCGGGCAGGGCGGCATCCCGCAGTACGGCCAGTACACCGGTGGCGAGCCCGCCGGCGGTTACGGCCAGCCGGCCGGCGGCTACGGCCAGCCCGCCGCGTACCCGCAGGGCGGCCCCCAGGGCTACGGCGCCGGTTTCTACCCCAAGAACAACCTGGCGGTCTGGTCGCTCGTCCTGGCGATCGTCGGCTTCTTCGTCTGCTCCATCTTCACGAGCATCCCCGGCATCATCGTCGGGTCGAAGGCGAAGCAGGCCGTCGCGCGCGGCGAGGCCAACAACGGCTCCCTCGCCAACGCCGGCTACATCACGTCGTGGATCGTCACGGGCCTGCAGGTGATCGGCCTGATCTTCCTCGTCATCGCGATCGCGACCGGTGGGTTCGCCGCCTACCTCGACTCGATCGACTCCACCACGTACTGACGTGGCCGCGGCCGCCCCGCCGGAGACCCTCGCGCCCCGAGCGCGGCTGCGTGCCGCGCGTGGGCCGCTGCTGGTCGCCGGCGGGGCGGCCGTCGTCGCGCTCGGGCTCGCGCTCGTCGACCCGCACGAGCCCGGGTCCTGGGGCCTGTGCCCCGTGTACGCCCTGACCGGCCGCTACTGCGCCGGCTGCGGGGTCCTGCGCGCGACGCGCGACCTGCTCGTCGGGGACGTCCCCGGGGCGTGGGGCATGAACCCGCTGTGGGTGCTCGCGGTCCCGCTGCTCGCCGCCCTCTGGGTGCGCTGGCTGGTCCGGACGCTGGGCACCGGTCGCCCCGCCGCGGCGCCGCCGGCCCGGGTCGCGGTCGTCACGGGCGTCGTGATCGTGGCGTACAGCGTCGCGCGCAACGTCCCCGCGTGGGCCGGGGTCCTGGCACCGTGAGCCCCGCGCGGGACGGGTGAACACCCCCCGGCCGGCGCGTCGCGGTGCGCCGGGTCCCTAGGATGCCCGGGACGGTGCGGAGCGCACCTGCACCGCAGCCCAGGAGGATCCCGTGTCGACCCCGTACCCGCCGACCGGCCCGCTCCCGGGGCAGGAGCAGCAGCACGACCCCGCGGCGCACCGGAGCCCGTACGGCCCCGGCGCCGCGTCGCAGCCCTACGCGCCGCAGCCCTACGCGCCGCAGCTCCCCGCGCCGCAGCCCTACGCGGCCCAGGACCTGGACCCGGCTCAGCACCCGTACGCCGGGGACCTGGACGCGGCCCGGCCGCAGGACCCGTACGCCGCTGCGGCCGCTGCGGCCCACCCCGCGATGGCCCCGGCGTGGGGCACCGCCGCGTACGCGCCCGGCTACGGCTACGGCTACCCGAGCAACGGCCTCGCCGTCTGGTCGCTCGTGCTCGGTGTCGTCGGCGTGGTGCTCGCCGGTCCCCTCGCGGGCGTCCCGGCCCTCATCACCGGCGTCCTCGCGCGTCGGGCGGTCGCCGAGGGCCGGGCCGACAACGGCGGGCTGGCCACGGCGGGCATCGTCCTGGGAGCGGTCGGGACCGGGTTCGGGCTGCTGGGGCTGCTCTTCGTCCTGGCGCCGCTGCTGCTGGTGGGCGCGTCCTCGTTCTGACGCGGCCGGTGGGCTCGGGCGGGGCGGGGCGTCCCAGCCCGTGGGTCCGTGGTCGGGAGCTCCCGCGCGCGCCCGTACGATGGCCGAGGTGGTCGGTGGTCCGTCGCGTCGCCCGGTGCGGGGCGGTGGGGGCACCGCCGAGGAGCCCGGCTCCCGCACCCACCAGGTGCGCCGCTGCCGAGCTCGGGGGAGATGAGGCGCCGATGGGCACAGTGCTGGACGACATCGTCGCGGGCGTCCGTGAGGACCTCGCGGAGCGTGAGGCGGCGACGCCGCTCGCCGTGCTCAAGGAGCGCGCCGCCCGCGTGGCGGGCGCCAAGGACTGCGTGTCGCGGCTGCGGCTGGCCGACGCCGTCACCGTGATCGCCGAGGTCAAGCGGTCGAGCCCCAGCAAGGGCGCCCTGGCCACCATCACCGACCCGGCGGCCCTCGCGGCGGAGTACGAGAAGGGCGGCGCCACCGTCATCTCCGTGCTCACCGAGCAGCGGAAGTTCAACGGCAGCCTCGCGGACCTCGACAGCGTGCGCGCCGCGGTGGACATCCCGGTGCTGCGCAAGGACTTCGTCGTCACGCCGTACCAGGTGTGGGAGGCGCGGGCGCACGGGGCGGACCTCGTGCTGCTCATCGTCGCGGCGCTCGAGCAGACCGTGCTGACCTCGCTGGTCGAGCGCGTGCACTCCCTGGGCATGACCGCCCTGGTCGAGGTGCACGACACCGAGGAGGTCATGCGCGCGGTGGACGCCGGCGCGCGGATCATCGGCGTGAACGCCCGCAACCTCAAGACGCTCGAGGTCGACCGCGGCACGTTCGCGCGCGTCGCCCCCGCGATCCCGGCGGACGTCGTGAAGGTCGCGGAGTCCGGCGTGCGCGGGCCGCACGACGTCATGGACTACGCCCGGGCCGGCGCGGACGCCGTGCTCGTGGGCGAGGCGCTGGTGACGGACGACGCGCCGCGGCAGTCCGTCGCGGACCTCGTGGCGGCGGGCGCGCACCCGTCGCTGCGCGCGGTCCGGCAGTAGCGGGTCAGACCCAGACGAGCGAGGAGCAGCACGTGACGACCGGTCGACCGGAACCCGAGGTCCCGCAGGTCAGCTCGGCCCAGGGCGGCCCGCTGGCCACCCACGCCGGGCCCTACTTCGGCGACTTCGGCGGCCGGTTCGTCCCCGAGGCCCTGGTCGCGGCCCTGGACGAGCTGGACACCGAGTTCCACAAGGCGCTGGCGGACCCCACGTTCGGCGCGGAGCTGGCGCGGCTGCACCGCACGTACACCGGCCGGCCGAGCCCGCTGACCGAGGTCGAGCGGTTCGCGGAGCACGTCGGACCGGGCGTCCGGGTGTTCCTCAAGCGCGAGGACCTCAACCACACGGGTTCCCACAAGATCAACAACGTCCTCGGCCAGGCCCTGCTGGTGAAGCGCATGGGCAAGACCCGCGTCATCGCCGAGACCGGCGCAGGTCAGCACGGCGTGGCCACCGCGACCGCGGCGGCGCTGCTCGACCTCGAGTGCGTCGTCTACATGGGCGAGGAGGACACCCGGCGCCAGGCGCTGAACGTCGCCCGGATGCGGCTGCTGGGCGCGACGGTCGTCCCGGTGTCGATCGGCTCGCGCACGCTGAAGGACGCGATCAACGAGGCGCTGCGCGACTGGGTCGCCAACGTCGACACCACGCACTACCTGCTGGGCACCGTGACGGGGCCGCACCCGTTCCCCGAGATGGTGCGGGACTTCCACAAGCTCATCGGCGAGGAGGCGAAGGCCCAGCTCGCGCAGGAGATCGGCCGGCTGCCCGACGCGGTGGCCGCGTGCGTGGGCGGCGGGTCCAACGCGATGGGCATCTTCAACGCGTTCCTCGACGACCCGTCGGTGCGGCTGTTCGGCTTCGAGGCGGGCGGCGAGGGCATCGCCTCCGGCCGGCACGCGTCGCGGTTCAGCGGCGGCACGCCCGGCGTGCTCCAGGGCACCAAGTCGTACCTGCTGCAGGACGAGGACGGCCAGACGCTGCCCAGCCACTCGGTCTCCGCCGGCCTGGACTACCCGAGCGTCGGGCCCGAGCACGCGTGGCTGCACGACATCGGGCGCGCCGAGTACCGCCCCATCACGGACGTCGAGGCCATGGAGGCGTTCCGCCTGCTGTGCCGGACCGAGGGCATCATCCCCGCCATCGAGTCGGCGCACGCCCTCGCGGGGGCCCTGAAGCTCGGACGCGAGGCCGCGACGTGGGAGACCCCGGACGGCCGCGAGCCGGTCATCCTGGTGAACCTGTCCGGGCGCGGGGACAAGGACGTCGCCACCGCGGCGGCCTGGTTCGACCTGATCGAGGACAAGCCGGTGGTCGACGCCGACGAGGGGGAGCAGCTGTGAGCGACGTGCAGCTCGGGAGCCGGACGGCGGCGACGCTGGACCGGCTGCGGTCCGAGGGCGACGGGCGCGCCGCGCTCGTCGGCTACCTGCCGCTGGGCTTCCCCGACCTGGCCGGCTCGGTCCGGGCCGCGCGGACGATGGTGGAGGCGGGCGTCGACGTGGTCGAGCTCGGCCTGCCGTACTCCGACCCCGTGATGGACGGCCCCGTCATCCAGCACGCCGTCGACCGCGCGCTCGCCGGCGGGACGCGGGTGCGCGACGTGTTCGGTGCCGTGGAGCAGATCGCCGAGGCCGGTGCCCCGGTGCTGGTGATGACCTACTGGAACCCGGTGCTGCGGTACGGCGTGGACGCCTTCGCGCGGGACCTCGCGGGTGCCGGTGGCGCCGGGCTCATCACGCCCGACCTCATCCCCGACGAGGGTCAGGAGTGGATCGCGGCGTCCGAGGCGCACGACCTGGACCGGGTGTTCCTCGTGGCCCCGTCGTCCACGCCGGAGCGGCTCGCGATGACGGCCGCGGCGTCCCGCGGGTTCGTCTACGCCGCGTCGACCATGGGCGTGACGGGGGAGCGGACCACGGTGGGGGCGCGGGCCGAGCAGCTCGTCGCCGACACCCGGGCGGCGGGCGCGGAGCACGTGTGCGTCGGCCTGGGCGTGTCCCGGCCGGAGCAGGCGCAGGACATCGGCCGGTACGCGGACGGCGTCATCGTCGGGTCGGCCTTCGTGCGGGCGCTCTCGGGCGCCGAGACGGAGTCGGCCGGCCTCGAGGCCCTGGCCGCGGTGGCCGCGGGTCTGGCCGAGGGCGTCCGCCGCTCCCGCTGACCCCGGCGTCTCGGACGGTCGCACCGGGCGCTCGCCCGCCTGCCTTACGCTGCCGGTGTGATGATCCCCGCCGCCATCCCGAGCCCGTCGCAGGCCGTCTGGCACCTCGGCCCGCTGCCGCTGCGCGCGTACGCCCTGGCGATCCTCGCCGGGATCGTCGTCGCGGTGCTGATGACCCAGCGGCGGTGGAAGGAGCGCGGCGGCGACCCGGACCAGGTCCTGGAGATCGCGTTCTGGGCGGTGCCGTTCGGCATCGTCGGCGGCCGGCTCTACCACGTGATCTCCTCGCCCGACGCGTACTTCGGCGCCGGCGGCGACCCGCTCAAGGCGTTCGCGATCTGGGAGGGCGGGCTCGGCATCTGGGGGGCGGTGGCGCTCGGAGCGGTCGGCGCGTACATCGGCTGCCGCCGCCAGCGGGTGCGGTTCGCCGTGTTCGCGGACGCCCTCGCGCCCGGGCTGCTGGTCGCGCAGGCGATCGGCCGGCTCGGCAACTGGTTCAACCAGGAGCTGTTCGGCGGTCCCACCACCCTGCCGTGGGGCCTGCGGATCGACGACGCGCACCTGCCCGCCGGCTACGAGTCCGGCACCCTGTTCCACCCGACGTTCCTGTACGAGCTGCTGTGGAACCTGGCCGGCGCGGCGCTGCTCATCTGGCTGGACCGCCGGTTCCGCCTGGGCCACGGCCGGGTGTTCTGGCTGTACGTCGTCGTGTACACGACCGGCCGGCTGTGGATCGAGCTGCTGCGCATCGACCCCGCGGAGATGATCGGCCCGTTCCGGCTCAACGTCTGGACGTCGATCATCGTGGGCCTCGGGGCGCTGGTAGCGTTCGTGGTCGTCGGACGTCGTCATCCTGGACGCGAGACCACACCTCTCCTGGACACTGCGGACGAAGCTGCAGCCCAGGACGACGAGGTGGAGGAGCACGGCACCGCCCGCTGACCGCGGGGACGCGCGTGTGACCCACCTCACTTCCCGCGATGTGAGTGCCTGTGTTTCCGGCAGGTATCGTCGCCACACCTCCAAGCCCGGGCCGACGACGTCCCAGCCTCCCCCCATTGCTCTACCTGGCCCCGCTCGCGGGTCCGTGAGGACGGTGCTGATGCCCGCGTCGCCCCTGCGTCTCGGTGCTCTTCCCGCCGTGCAGCAGCAGCCTGGTCTGTACGACCCGGCGGCTGAGCACGACGCGTGCGGTTTCGCGTTCGTCGCGACCCTGCGCGGCACGCCCGGCCGCGACATCGTGGACGCCGGCCTGACCGCCCTGCTCAACCTCGACCACCGCGGCGCGGTGGGCGCGGAGGAGAACAGCGGCGACGGCGCCGGCATCCTCACCCAGATCCCCGACGCGTTCCTGCGGGACGTCGTCGACGCCGAGCTGCCCCCGGTCGGCCACTACGCCATCGGCATGGCGTTCCTGCCCGCCGACGACGAGGAGCGCGCGGTCGCCGTGCGCGCCGTCGAGGCGGTCGCGGCGGAGGAGAAGCTCGACGTCCTCGCCTGGCGCGACGTCGCGGTCACGGCGGACCTGGTCGGCCCCACGGCGCGCTCGTCCATGCCGGTGTTCCGGCAGCTCGTGGTGGCGGACCCGTCGCGGGAGCTCGCGGGCATCGACCTGGACCGCCGTGCGTTCCGGCTGCGCAAGCGGGCCGAGCGGGAGCTGGGCGTCTACTTCGCGTCGCTGTCCGCCCGGACGCTCAGCTACAAGGGCATGCTCACCCCGGGGCAGCTGGAGCCGTTCTTCGCGGACCTCTCCGACCCGCGGTACGCGTCCGAGCTGGCGCTCGTGCACTCCCGGTTCTCGACGAACACGTTCCCGTCGTGGCCGCTGGCCCAGCCCTTCCGGCTCATCGCGCACAACGGCGAGATCAACACCGTCCGCGGCAACCGCAACTGGGTGGCCGCCCGCGAGGGCACGCTGCAGAGCGACCTGCTCGGCGACCTGGCCCCGCTGCTGCCGGTGTGCACGCCGGGCGGGTCGGACTCCGGCTCGTTCGACGAGGTGCTCGAGCTGCTGCACCTGGGCGGCCGCAGCCTGCCGCACGCGATCATGATGATGATCCCGGAGGCCTGGGAGAACCACGCGCAGATGGACCCCGCGCGGCGGGCGTTCTACGAGTACCACGCGAGCCTCATGGAGCCGTGGGACGGCCCGGCCGCGATGACGTTCACCGACGGCACGCTCATCGGCTCGGTGCAGGACCGCAACGGCCTGCGCCCCGGCCGGTTCTGGGTGACCGAGGACGGCCTGGTCGTCATGGCGTCCGAGGCCGGCGTGCTCGACCTCGACCCCGCGACGGTCGTCCGCAAGGGCCGCCTGGAGCCCGGGAAGATGTTCCTCGTCGACACCGGCCAGGGCCGGATCATCGAGGACGACGAGATCAAGTCCCAGCTCGCCGCCCAGCGCCCGTACGCGGACTGGGTGCGGGAGAACTCCGTCTACCTGGAGCAGCTGCCCGAGCGCGAGCACATCGCGCACTCCGCCGCCTCGGTGCGGCGCCGGCAGCGCACCTTCGGGTACACCGAGGAGGAGCTGAAGATCCTCCTGACCCCCATGGGTGCCTCGGGCGCGGAGCCGCTCGGCGCCATGGGGTCCGACACGCCCGTCGCGGTGCTCTCGCAGCGGCCGCGGATGCTGTTCGACTACTTCACGCAGATGTTCGCGCAGGTGACGAACCCGCCGCTGGACGCGATCCGCGAGGAGCTGGTCACGTCCATCGGCGGCGCGATCGGCCCGGAGCCGAACCTGCTCGAGGACACGCCGCTGCACGCGCGCAAGCTCGTGCTGCCGTTCCCCGTGCTGGACAACGACGGCCTGGCGAAGATCGTCAAGATCGACAAGGACCCCGCCATGGCGGGCGTGTTCCGCGCGGCGATCATCCGGGGCCTGTACAAGGTCGACGGCGGCGGCGAGGCTCTCGAGCAGCGGCTCGACGAGATCTTCGCCGAGGTCGACCAGGCCATCGCGGACGGCGTGAGCTTCCTCGTGCTGTCCGACCGCGACTCCGACGCCGACCGCGCGCCGATCCCGTCCCTGCTCCTGCTGTCCGCCGTGCACCACCACCTGCTGCGCCGGCACACCCGCACCCAGGTGTCGCTGGTCGTCGAGGCCGGTGACGTGCGGGAGGTGCACCACGTCGCGCTGCTCATCGGCTACGGCGCCGCCGCGGTGAACCCGTACCTGGCGATGGAGTCCGTCGAGGACCTCGCGGCAGCCGGCTACCTGCAGGGCGTCACGCCGGAGCAGGCGGTCAAGAACCTCATCAAGGCGCTCGGCAAGGGCGTCCTGAAGGTCATGTCGAAGATGGGCATCTCGACCATCGCGTCGTACCGCGGCGCGCAGGTGTTCGAGGCCATCGGCCTGTCGCACGCGCTCGTGGACCGGTACTTCACCGGCACCACCAGCCGGCTCGGCGGCATCGGCCTGGACGTCATCGCCGCGGAGGTCGCGGCCCGGCACGCCGACGCGTACCCCCCGAACGGCAACCGGCTGGCGCACCGCCGCCTGGCCACCGGCGGCGAGTACCAGTGGCGCCGCGACGGCGAGGACCACCTGTTCGACCCGGAGACGGTGTTCCGGCTGCAGCACTCCACCCGCACGCGGCAGATGGACGTGTTCCGGTCGTACACGACGCGGGTCAACGAGCAGTCGCAGCGGCTGATGACGCTGCGCGGCCTGCTGGACTTCAAGAAGGGCGAGCGCCCGCCGGTCCCGATCGACGAGGTCGAGCCGGTCAGCGAGATCGTGAAGCGGTTCAGCACCGGCGCCATGTCGTACGGCTCCATCTCCGCGGAGGCGCACGAGACCCTCGCGATCGCCATGAACCGGCTCGGCGCCAAGTCGAACACCGGCGAGGGCGGCGAGGACCCGGAGCGCCTGCACGACCCCGAGCGGCGCTCGGCGATCAAGCAGATCGCGTCCGGCCGGTTCGGCGTGACCTCCGAGTACCTGACGTTCGCGGACGACATCCAGATCAAGCTCGCCCAGGGCGCCAAGCCCGGCGAGGGCGGTCAGCTGCCCGGCCCGAAGGTCTACCCGTGGGTCGCGAAGACCCGGCACTCCACGCCCGGCGTCGGGCTCATCTCGCCGCCGCCGCACCACGACATCTACTCGATCGAGGACCTGGCGCAGCTCATCCACGACGCCAAGAACGCGAACCCGCGGGCGCGGATCCACACCAAGCTCGTCAGCGAGTTCGGGGTCGGCACCGTCGCGGCGGGCGTGGCGAAGGCGCACTCCGACGTCGTGCTCATCTCCGGGCACGACGGCGGCACGGGCGCGTCCCCGCTCACCAGCCTCAAGCACGCGGGCACGCCGTGGGAGATCGGCCTGGCCGAGACCCAGCAGACGCTCGTGCTCAACGACCTGCGCGACCGCGTGGTGGTGCAGGTGGACGGCCAGCTGAAGACCGGCCGCGACGTGCTGATCGGCGCGCTGCTCGGCGCCGAGGAGTTCGGCTTCGCGACCGCCCCGCTCGTGGTGTCGGGCTGCATCATGATGCGCGTCTGCCACCTGGACACCTGCCCGGTCGGCGTCGCGACGCAGAACCCCGACCTGCGGTCCCGGTTCACCGGGAAGCCGGAGTTCGTCGTCACGTTCTTCGAGTTCATCGCGCAGGAGGTCCGCGAGCTGCTCGCCGAGCTCGGCTTCCGCAGCATCGTGGAGGCCGTGGGGCACGTCGAGCTGCTCGACACCCGCAAGGCGGTCGACCACTGGAAGGCGCAGGGCCTCGACCTGGCCCCCGTGCTGGCGGTCCCGGAGCCGGTGCCCGGCTCGGCGCTGCACCACGTGAAGGACCAGGACCACGGGCTCGACCGCGCCCTGGACAACCAGTTCATCGCGATGGCGGCGGACGCGCTCGAGGACGCCCGCCCGGTGCGGATCGAGCTCCCCGTGCGGAACGTCAACCGCACCGTCGGCACGATGCTCGGCCACGAGGTCACCCGCCGGTACGGCGGCCAGGGCCTGCCCGACGACACCATCGAGGTCGCGCTGACCGGCTCGGCCGGGCAGTCGTTCGGCGCGTTCGTGCCCCGCGGCGTGACGCTCCGGCTCGAGGGCGACGCGAACGACTACGTCGGCAAGGGCCTGTCCGGCGGCCGGATCGTCGTCCGCCCCGACCGCAACGCCGTGCTGACCGGCGAGCACAACGTCATCGCCGGCAACGTCCTGGGCTACGGGGCGACGTCGGGGGAGATGTTCCTGCGCGGCGTCGTCGGGGAGCGGTTCGGCGTCCGGAACTCCGGCGCGACCCTGGTCGTGGAGGGCGTGGGCGACCACGGCTGCGAGTACATGACGGGCGGGACCGTGCTCGTGCTCGGCCGCACCGGCCGCAACTTCGCGGCGGGCATGTCGGGCGGCACGGCGTACGTGCTCGACCTGAAGCCCGAGCGCGTGAACGTCCAGGCGGCCGCCGCCGGCGAGATCGGGCTCGACCCGCTCGACGACGAGGACGCGGCCCTCGTGCTGGACCTGCTGCGGCGGCACGCCGACGAGACGGGCTCGCGGGTCGCCGCCGAGCTGCTCGCCGACCCCGCCGCCACCCGCTCCCGGTTCACCCGGGTGCGGCCGACCGAGTACTCGCGCGTCCGCGCGGCGCTGGCGAAGGCCGAGGCGGACGGGCTGGACCCGAGCACGCCCGGCGTCTGGGAGGGCATCTTGGAGGTGGCTCGTGGCTGACCCCCGCGGCTTCATGAAGGTGCGGGAGCGCGAGCTGCCCGCGAACCGTCCGGTGCCCCTGCGGCTCATGGACTGGCGCGAGGTGCACGAGCACCGCTCGTCGCAGGAGGACCCGGAGGCGGGTGCGCTCCTGCACCGGCAGGCCGGGCGCTGCATGGACTGCGGCGTGCCGTTCTGCCACAACGGGTGCCCGCTGGGGAACCTCATCCCCGAGTGGAACGACCTGGTCTGGCGCGGGCAGTGGGGCGACGCCATCGAGCGCCTGCACGCCACGAACAACTTCCCGGAGTTCACGGGGCGGATCTGCCCCGCGCCGTGCGAGTCGGCGTGCGTGCTGGGGATCAACCAGCCGCCGGTGACGATCAAGCACGTCGAGGTCTCGATCATCGACGAGGCGTTCGACCGCGGTTTGGTGCACCCGCAGGTGCCGCAGCGGCTGTCCGGCCACACGGTCGCCGTCGTCGGCTCGGGTCCCGCGGGGCTCGCGGCCGCCCAGCAGCTCACGCGCGCCGGGCACACCGTCGCCGTGTACGAGCGGGACGACGAGATCGGCGGCCTGCTGCGCTACGGCGTGCCGGACTTCAAGCTCGAGAAGCGGCACATCGACCGCCGCCTGGACCAGATGCGGGCCGAGGGCACCCGGTTCCGGCCGAACGTCGAGATCGGCAAGGACATCACCTGGGACCAGCTGCGGTCCCGGTACGACGCCGTCGTGGTGGCCACCGGCTCCACCGTGCCGCGGGACCTGCCGCTGCCCGGGCGGGAGCTCGCGGGCATCCACCCGGCGATGGACTACCTGCACCAGTCGAACGCGCTGGTCGCGGGCAAGGTCGTCGCGGACCCGATCGACGCGGCGGGCAAGCACGTCGTGGTCATCGGCGGCGGCGACACCGGCTCGGACTGCGTGGGCACGGCCCTGCGGCAGGGCGCGGCGTCCGTCACCACCCTGGCCATCGGCAAGCAGCCGCCGCTGGAGCGCCCCGCGCACCAGCCGTGGCCGACCGACCCGGTGCTGTTCGAGGTGTCGTCCTCGCACGAGGAGGGCGGCGAGCGCGCGTTCCTCGCGTCGACCGTGGCCTTCGTCGGCGACGAGAACGGTGACGTGCGGCACCTGCGCCTCGCCACCACCGAGTACCAGCCCGACGGCCGGCGCGTCCCGGCCGCGGGCACCGAGCGGGACATCCCGGCGGACCTGGTCCTGATCGCGATGGGCTTCACCGGCCCGGAGACCGAGGACCTCGTCGCGCAGGCCGGCGTCGACCTGACGTCGCGCGGCACGGTGCGGCGCACGGACGACTTCGCGACCTCGGTGCCCGGCGTGTTCGTGGCCGGCGACGCCGGTCGCGGGCAGTCGCTCATCGTGTGGGCGATCGCCGAGGGCCGGGCCGCCGCCGCCGCGGTGGACACCTACCTGGGCGGCAGCACCGAGCTGCCGTCGCCCGTCACGGCCGGCACCGTCGCGCTGCGCGCCTGACGCCGTCGTCCGCCCGTCGCCCGCCGGCCCGCACGGGTCGCCGCCGCGACGGGCGGACGAACGTCACGCGAACTCTGGGACCTACGTCCGTCCCCGCGCGCCGGCGACGGGGCGGCACGGGTGCCGTCACCCCCGGTGCACGCCGTGGCGGCCGGGCGCGGCCCCGTGGCGGCCGTAGACTCCTCGGTGTCCGGCAGCACCTCGGTTCCCGCTCCACGAGCGCGGTGGCGAGGCGGCCGTCGACCATCAACCGCGCACGTCCCGGCAGGCCACCGTCGACCAGGACGTTCGGTCCGAACCGTCTGTCACGAAAGGCCTAGGCTTTCCCCCATGCGTAGAGCGAAGATCGTCTGCACCATCGGCCCCGCCACGGAGTCCGCCGAGCAGATCCAGGCCCTTGTCGACGCCGGGATGGACGTCGCCCGTCTGAACCGCAGCCACGGCGAGACCGAGGTGCACAAGCGCGTGTACGACAACGTGCGCGCCGCCGCCAAGGCCTCCGGCCGCTCGGTCGCCGTGCTGGTGGACCTCCAGGGCCCGAAGATCCGCCTGGGCCGGTTCGTCGAGGGCAAGCACGTCCTCGCCGAGGGTGACACCTTCACGATCACCACCGAGGACGTCCCGGGCACCAAGGAGCTCGTCTCCACCACGCACAAGGGCCTCGCGGACGACGCCCGCGTCGGGGACCCGCTGCTCATCGACGACGGCCGCGTGCTCGTGCGCGTCACCGCCGTCGAGGGCCCGCGCGTCGTCACCCGCGTCGAGGTCGGCGGCCCGGTCTCGAACAACAAGGGCATCAACCTGCCCGGCGTCGCCGTGTCCGTCCCCGCGATGAGCGACAAGGACGAGGAGGACCTGCGCTGGGCGCTGCGCACCGGCGCGGACATCATCGCGCTGTCCTTCGTCCGCAACGCCGCCGACTACGACGACGTGCGCCGGATCATGGAGGAGGAGGGCCGGGTCGTCCCGGTCATCGCCAAGATCGAGAAGCCGCAGGCCGTCGAGAACCTGGCCGAGATCGTCGACGCGTTCGACGGCATCATGGTCGCCCGTGGCGACCTCGGCGTCGAGCTCCCGCTGGAGCAGGTGCCGCTCGTCCAGAAGCGCGCCGTCGAGCTGGCCCGCCGCAACGCGAAGCCGGTCATCGTCGCCACCCAGGTGCTCGAGTCGATGACGAACAACCCGCGCCCGACGCGCGCCGAGACGTCCGACTGCGCGAACGCCGTGCTCGACGGCGCCGACGCGGTCATGCTGTCCGGCGAGACGAGCGTGGGCGAGTACCCGATCGAGACGGTCCGCACCATGGCCCGGATCATCGAGGCGACCGAGGAGCTCGGCCGGGAGCGCATCGCGCCCCTCGGCTCCACGCCGCACACCCGCGGTGGGGCCATCACCCGTGCGGCCGCCGAGATCGGCGAGACGCTCGGCGTGAAGTACCTGGTGACGTTCACGCAGTCCGGTGACTCCGCGCGCCGGATGTCCCGCCTGCGCTCGGCCATCCCGCTGCTGGCGTTCACGCCGACCGCGTCGGTCCGCAACACCCTGTCGCTGAGCTGGGGCACGCAGACGTACGAGGTGCCGCAGGTCGAGCACACCGACGCGATGGTCCAGCAGGTGGAGCACACGCTCCGCGCGCAGGGCCTCGCCGAGGTCGGCGACTACGTCGTCGTCGTGGCCGGTACGCCGGTCGGCGTCGTCGGGTCGACGAACTCGATCATCGTGCACAAGATCGGCGACGACGCGGCCGGCCGCGTCGCCTGACGCACCCGCGTCCCGTCGGAGGGGCCCCGCAGCCGAGCGCTGCGGGGCCCCTCTCGCGTCCGGGGGCGGTGGGCTCCGGGCGCGGTGGGCCCCGGGGCCCGCTGGGCTCCGGCGGCGCGGTGGGCTCCGGGACGTTCGGTCCTGGTGCGGCGCCGCGGCGGCTGGTGGAGTGTCCGGCATGACCCGCACCCGCGCCCTGCGCACCGTCCTCGTCGGGGCGGCCGCCGCCGCCGGCTACGCCGTCGCCCGCCACCGCGGCCTGCGCTGGGGAGCCACCCAGGTCGAGCTGTCGGTGGGCCTCGCCGGTGACGAGCTGCTGCCCGACGCGGACCTGGTCGCCACCCGCGCGATCACCGTCCGCGCCCCCGCCGAGCGGGTGTGGCCGTGGCTGGTCCAGATCGGGCAGGGCCGCGGCGGCTTCTACAGCTACGACGCGCTGGAGAACCTCGCGGGGCTCGGCATCCGCAGCGCCGACCGCGTCGAGGACCGGTGGCAGGACCTCGCGGTGGGCGACGAGGTCCGGCTCGGCGGCCCCCTCACGCTCGCCGTCGCGCGCCTGGAGCCGGACCGGGCGCTCGTGCTGCACGGGGCGGGGCCGGCGCTGCCGGACGAGGACGCCGCTCCCTTCGACTTCGTCTGGTCGTTCGTGCTGCGCCCGGGCGTGCTGCCGGGGACGTCGCGGCTGGTCGTCCGCGAGCGGTACGGGTACACCGAGCCGTGGGCGCGGTGGATGGTCGAGGGCGTGTCCTGGGTGAGCCTGCTGATGACGCAGCGGATGCTCCGGGGCGTCCGCGACCGCGCGGAGCGCACCGGCCCGGCAACCGGCACCGCCGCCGGCCCCGCCTGACCGCGTTCCCCGTGCGCGGGTCCGACCGACGGGCATAACGTCGCTGGTGACGGAGTCGGGTGGTCGCGCGGGCGGCCGGTGAGGAGCGGGTGTGGACGGCGTCGCGGTGCTGCAGGACGGGTACGGCCGGCTCGGGGAGCTGGTGCACGGGGTGCTGGACGGGCTGGGGGAGCGGGAGCTGACCGCGCGCCTCGGCCCGGAGGCGAACACGATCGCGTGGCTCGTGTGGCACCTGTCCCGGGTCGAGGACGCGCAGGTGGCGGAGGTCGCCGGCACGGAGCAGGTGTGGACCGCGCAGGGCTTCGTGGACCGGTTCGACCTGCCGTTCGACCGGGACGCCACGGGCTACGGCCAGAGCCCCGACGAGGTCGCGCAGGTCCGCGCGACGGCGGAGCTGCTCGGCGCGTACGCCGACGCGACGCGGGCGGCGACGGACGCGTACCTGGCGCGGCTCGGCGAGGACGACCTCGGCCGGGTCGTGGACGAGCGGTGGGACCCGCCGGTGACCGTCGGCGTCCGCCTGGTCAGCGTGCTCGGGGACGTCCTGGAGCACGCCGGGCAGGCGGCGTTCATCAAGGGCGTCGTCACGTCGCAGGGCTGACCTGACCGCGCCGACCTCCCGGCGCCGACCTCCCCGCGCGACCGGGCAGACTGGGCGGGTGCGTGTGCAGCCCGTGTCGCCGGAGGTGCTCGTCGAGCGGCTCGTGGACCGGGTGCTCGACGACCTCGCCGCGGAGCGCGCCACGGACCCCGGCCGGCGGTGGCGGGTGCTGCTCGACGGCGCCCCGCCGACGCGGCCGGGCGCCCTCGCGGACGCGCTCGTCGAGCCGCTGCGCGCGCGGGGGCGTGCCGTGGTCCGCGTGTCCGCCGGGGACTTCCTGCGGCCCGCGGGGGTGCGGTTCGAGCACGGGCGCCAGGACCCGGACGCGCTGCTCGACGACGCCCTCGACACGGGGGCGCTGATCCGGGAGGTCCTCGATCCGCTGGGCCCGGGAGGCGACGGCAGCTACCTGCCGGCGCTGTGGGACGCGGCGCGCGACCGGTCGGCGCGGGCGGCCCGCACCCCGGCGCCACCCGGGGCCGTGCTGCTGCTGGACGGCGGGCTGCTGCTCGGGCAGTGGCTCCCGGCCGACCTGACGGTGCACCTCGCGGTGCGCCCCGACACCCTCGCGCGGCTCACGCCCCCGCACGAGGCGTGGCGCCTGCCCGCGGAGGAGCGGTACCGCGCCGAGACGGACCCGGAGCGCGCGGCGGACGTGGTGGTCCGGGTCGACGACCCCCGTCGACCGGGGTGGGTCGTCGAGCGCTGACCACCACGTCCGCCGCCGGCATGTTCAGCCGGCCTCGACCGCCGCCGTCCGCGCGTGCGCGACCGCCCAGTCGAGCGCGAGGTCGGCGACGGCCTCCCACCCCGGCTCGGCGCAGGTCCAGTGCGACCGGCCGGCGAGCTCCTGGTACTCGGTCACCGCGGGGGACTTCGCGTACTTCCTGGCGTTCCCCTTGTTCACGGACGGCGGCATGATGTGGTCCGACCCGCCGCCGACGAACAGCAGCGGCGCCCGGTCCTGGTCGTAGTCGACCCAGGTCTCCTGGTGCCCGGGCGTGAAGTTCGCCAGGAGCCCGTACGCCCACAGCCACGCACCCGGGGCCCCGACCGCGTACCGCTCCCAGGCCGCGTCGGAGTCCTCGCGGCTGAGGGTGTTCGTGAACGCGTAGTGGAACTGCTCGGGGGTGAACGCGACGGCCTGGTGCCGGGACGCGAGGTGCGTGAACGCCGGTGACAGCGCCTTCAGCTGGGACGGCGGCGTCACGTAGACGTTCTCGGTCGGCGCGGAGTTGATCGCCACGCCGGCCGCGCCGAGCCCGCGGGCCAGGAGCAGCTGCGTCAGCGTGCCGCCGAACGAGTGGCCCATGATGATCGGCGGCGCGGCCAGCGACTCGACCACCCCGGCGAGGTGCTCCACGGTCTGCGGCACGGTCAGGTCGGCGATGATCGACGGGTCGGCCCGCAGGGCCTCCACCTCGACCTCGAAGCCGGGGTACCCGGGCGTGAGCACCCGGTAGCCCTTCGCCTCGTAGTACGGCACCCAGTGCTCCCAGGAGCGCGGGGTCATCCAGAGGCCGTGCACCAGGACGATGGTGTCCGGGGCTCCGGCGGGCAGGGCGGGATCGGTCATGACGGCTCCCAAGAGGGTGGGTCGGGCGGAGGACGGGTGAGCAGACGCAGGGTCTGCCCGACGTGTGTCGTGGTCTCGCGCGGTGCACCCGGGGAGCGTCGGCGGCGGCGTCGAGCCGTCCGCCCGCACAGCGTCCCCTCGGGCATCATGGCGCGCCCTGACCTGCGAGGGGAAGGGGGCGGGCGGGTCGCGCTGGTGCCGCACCGGGCCGAGGTGCATGCTGAGCGGGACGGCACGAACCGGAGGCAGATCATGAACGCGGCAGCGGTCCGAGGACCCGAGCACCCGGGGGCACCGGAGCGGCGCACCGCCGAGTTCGACGCGTTCGGCCCCTGGGTCGACCCGGTGCGGACCCCGGAGGACGTGCCCCCGCTGTTCCGCGACCACGCGGTCGACCTGGCCGGCAGCCGGCTGGTGCTGAAGGTGCCGCGGGACATCGCGCGGCGCGACGCCAACCCGGACATGGACCTGTACGACCACCTGCTGGTCCTCGGCCCCGACCGGTTCACCGTGCTCACCCGGGTCCCGGCGCCGGGCGCGGGGCGGCACGAGGGGCCGCGCGAGGGCCGGCGGTACGACGTCCGGGAGATCCCCTACGACCGGGTCGCGGCGGTGGGCACGAGCGTGGACCTGCTCGACGGGCGCCTGACGGTGCACGCGCTGACCGGGGCCCCGGTCGAGGTGCGGTACAGCGGCTCCTCCGGCGACGTGATCACCGAGCTGGTCGAGCTCCTGCGCGAGCTCGCGTGGCCGGTGCCGAGCTACGGACCGCCGGCGCCGCTCGTCGACCTCGGTCCCGGCACGGGCCGCCTCGAGCGGCGGGCGCTCGGCGAGCACGACATCGGCCTGGTGAGCGCGTACCGGGAGATCGCCGACCGGGAGCCGGGGCTGCGCGTCGTGGCGGCGCACCCGCGCCAGACGGTGGCGCCCGGCCGCGGCGGGCTCGCCCAGGTCGGGAACGTGCTGCGTCCCATGACCCTGCACGCCGCGATCCTCGCCACGAACGGCCGCGAGCTGCAGGTGTTCGGCCGGCGCGCGTGGCTCGCCCGCGGTCGGACGCCGGTGCACTCGGAGTCGCGGCTCGTGCTGCCCCTCGACCGGCTCACCGGTGCGCAGACGCGGCCGCACCCCGGGTACCCCGACGTCACGGTGGTCACGCTCCGGGCCGGGGACGCGTCGCTGGACCTGCCCGTGCCCGCGGGATCCGACGCCGAGCGGGTGCTGGGGCGCCTGCTCGGCTGACGGCGTCCGTCCGGGTGCGGACGGCGGGTCGTGGTGCCACGGTGGTGCCATGAGCGAGGACCTGCCCGACAGCTTCGACCCCCAGCAGCCCGACCTCCCGTCGCTCGGCGTCGACCCCGACCCCCTGCCCGACGACCACGAGGGCGAGGCGCCGACCCGCGACGAGCAGCGCGACGACGACCCGACGGGCGACGCCCGGGGCTGACCGCTCCGCTGCGCCGGTCCGAGGTCCACCGCGACCGGTGGGACGCGTCAGCGCGGCGGAGCGGTGCTGTCCCGCTCGACCAGCTCCACCGGCAGGACGGTCCGCGACGGCGTGGCGGCGTCGCCCGTGACGAGCCGGTGCAGCAGCTCCACGGCCGTGCGGCCCTTGGCGCGGACGTCCTGGCGCACCGTGGTGAGCGCGGGCGAGACGTAGCGGCACTCCGGGGTGTCGTCGAAGCCGACGACCGACACGTCCCGCGGCACCCGCACCCCGGCGTCCGCCAGGCCCGTCATCAGGCCCACCGCGAGGACGTCCGCCGCGCAGAACACGGCGGCCGGCGGCTCGGGGAGCGCCAGCAGCCGCTCCGCGGCGGCGCGACCGGCCTCGAAGGTCGCGTCCGTCACGCGGAGCACGGGCATCTCCGCGAGGTCGAGCCCGTGCTCCCGGAGCGCGGCGGACCAGCCGGCGTGCCGCTCCTGCACCACCCCGGTGACGCTCGCGTCCGGGCCGACAAACGCGTGCGCGCGGTGCCCGAGGCCCGTCAGGTGCGCGCCGGCCAGCCACCCGCCCAGCCGGTCGTCGACGCCCACGCTCGCCGCCCCCGGCGCGTCGGTGTCGACGAACACCAGGGGGATGTCGGCGTGCGCCCGCAGCTCGTCGACCTGGTCGGCGAAGACGCCCAGGAAGAGGGCGCCGTCGACGGACCAGGTCCGCAGGTTCGCCGTGGTGGTGAGGACGTCGGCCGAGCCGTGGATCATCAGGTGCCGCCCGGACCGGCCCACGGCGCGCTCGATCTCGCCGACGAGCACGGAGTCGTGCGGGTTGGCCAGCGCCGGTGCGTCCTCGTCGCCCGAGGGGTAGACGAGGGCCACGATCCCGGACGCCCGCGCGGACAGCGCCCT
Organism: Cellulomonas endometrii; assembly: GCF_949769265.1. Taxonomy (NCBI): domain Bacteria; kingdom Bacillati; phylum Actinomycetota; class Actinomycetes; order Micrococcales; family Cellulomonadaceae; genus Cellulomonas; species Cellulomonas endometrii. The sequence goes on from NZ_CATKPC010000001.1 coordinate 102,481, forward strand.
CGCCACCCCGTTGGGGACGTAGCCGAGCCGGGCGATCGCGTCCTCGACCGCCCGCACCGTCGACGGGGAGACGCGGGCGCTGCGGCCGTGGAGCACGTTCGAGACGGTCATGGGGGAGACGCCGGCCGCTCGGGCCACGTCCCGCATCGTCGCCATGGTGGTCCTCTCCTCGTCCTGCGTGTCGCCCGGTACCCGCGTTGACGGCGCGTGAGCGGCGCGGCTACCGTCGCAGCGCCAAGGTATACCGCTAAACCTCCGGAACCAGCCGGGGCGCCGCGGCGTGCCGGACGAAGGAGTCACCGCCGATGCCCCAGCCCCTGCCCGCCTCCGACGCCGCGGACCTGGCGGTCGCCGACCCCGCGGCGGTCGTCGCCGGACCGGGCTTCCGGATCACCGTCCTCACCTCCCGGCTGCTGCGCATCGAGCGCTCCGTCGTCGGCGCGTTCGAGGACCGTCCCACCCAGCTGGTGCGCCGGCGCCGGTTCGACGCGCCCGAGGTCACCGTGCGGGAGGACGAGGGCGGCCTGGACCTGTGGACCGAGCACCTGCACCTGCGGTACGACCGCGGGGACCTCACGCCGTCGGGCCTCACCGTCGACCTGCGGCAGCGCGCGCAGGCCTCGCACCACACGCAGTGGCGGTACGGCGACGACCCGTGGGGCCGCGGGGGGCACCGCAGCAACCTCGGCGGCACCGCGCGCACCCTGGACGACGTCGACGGCCGGCCCGAGATCGAGCCCGGCCTGCTCTCCCGCGACGGGTTCGCGCTCGTGGACGACTCCGGGTCGCTCGCGCTGGTCGACGACTGGCCGGTGCCGCGCGCCGGGGAGGCGCAGGACCTGTACCTGTTCGGCTACGGCCGCGACCACCAGGCCGCGCTCCGGGACTTCTTCCGGCTGACCGGCCCGAGCCCGCTGCTCCCGCGCTGGGCGCTCGGCACCTGGTGGAGCCGGTTCCACCGGTACGACGAGCGCGAGTACCTGGACCTGATGGACCGGTTCGCCGACGCCGGCGTGCCGCTGTCGGTCGCGGTGGTCGACATGGACTGGCACCTGGTCGACATCGACCCCGCGCTGGGCTCCGGGTGGACCGGCTACACCTGGAACACGGACCTGTTCCCCGACCCGCCGCGGTTCCTGGCCGAGCTGCACCGCCGGGGCCTGCACGTCTCGCTCAACACGCACCCGGCGGACGGGGTGCGACGGCACGAGGCGGCGTACCCCGACGTGGCGCGGGACCTGGGCCTGGACCCCGAGGAGGGCCTCCCGGTCGCGTTCGACATCACGGACCCGCGGTTCGTCGACACCTACCTGCGGCGCCTGCACCACCCCCACGAGGACGCCGGGGTCGACCTGTGGTGGCTCGACTGGCAGTCCGGGGAGGCGTCCCGTGTCGCCGGCCTCGACCCGCTGTGGATGCTCAACCACGTGCACTACCGGGACTCCGGCCGGGACGGGCGCCGGCCGCTCACGTTCTCCCGGTACGCCGGGCTGGGCTCGCACCGGCAGCCCGTCGGGTTCTCCGGCGACACGTACGCGACCTGGGCGTCGCTGGCCGCTCAGCCGGAGTTCACCGCCACCGCGGCGAACGTGGGCTACTTCTGGTGGAGCCACGACATCGGCGGGCACTACCCGGTCCAGCACGACCCCGAGCTGATGGTGCGCTGGTACCAGCTGGGGGCGTTCTCCCCGGTGAACCGGCTGCACTCGGCCTCGAACCCGTTCGTGGCCAAGGAGCCGTGGCGGTACGACGACGACACGGCCGCGGCGATGACGCGGTACCTCCGGCTGCGGCACGCGCTCGTGCCGTACCTGTACACCGCGATGTGGCGCGCGCACACCGACGGCGTCGGACCCGTCCGGCCGATGTACCACGACCACCCGCAGGACGCGGGCGCGTACGAGGTGCCGAGCACGTTCCTGTTCGGGCCGGACCTGGTCGTCGCGCCCGTCACCGCGCCGGTGGACGCGACCGGGCTCGCCGCCGTCGAGACCTGGCTGCCCGACGGCGACTGGCACGACCTGTTCACCGGACGGCGGTACCGCGGCGGCCGGCGCGTCCGCCTGCACCGCGGGGTCGCCGAGATGCCCGTGCTCGCGCGCGCGGGGGCGGTGCTGCCGCTGGCGGGCGACCCGGGCGACGCCGTCGACGACGCGCCCCGCGAGCTGACCCTGCGGGTGTTCCCGGGGCCGGCCGGCGAGGCGACGCTGGTCGAGGACGACGGCTCCGCCGCACCCGTCCCGCACGTCACCCGGTTCGCGCTCGACGCGCTCGGGCCGGAGGGGGACGTGGTGCTGACCGTGGAGCCCGGACGCGGCGCTCGCACGGACCGGCACCTGCGGCTGGAGGTCGTCGGGCTCGTGCCCGGGCCCGAGGTGCAGGTGCACGGCGCGCCCGGCGGGCGGGCGGGCGTGGTGGCGCTGGGATCGGACGGGGGTGCGCCGGCCGACGGGGACGCCGTCGGCGCGGGCGTCGACCTCGGACCGGTCGACCTGACGGCCGGCCTCCGGGTGGTCGTGTCCGGCCTGGTGCCCCCCGCGCCGGACCTGCCGGCCGACGTGGTGCGGCTCCTCGCGCCCCTGCGGATGTCCATCGGCCTCAAGACGCAGGCGCTCGAGGCCGCGCGGGGCGCCGGCGGTGCCGGGCTCGCGCAGCGCTGGCACGCGCTGGGTCTGCCCGACACCGTGCTCGGCGCCCTGCTGGAGCTGCTCGGCTGAGCCGCCCGCCACGGCGCCCGGGGGACGCTCAGCCCGCCAGCGCGCGCTCCTTGATGTGGCCGAACTCCTCCTGGCTGATGGCCCCCTGGTCGAGCAGCGACTTCGCGTCCGCGATCTCGCTGACCGCCGACCGGCCGGCCGTCTCCCGGATGTACTCGTCGGTCTGCCGGCGCGCCTTCACCATCGCCTCGGTGTGCCGCTCCGCCATGCCGCGTCCGCGGGCGATGACGTAGACGAGGACCGACAGGTACGGGAGCACCACCAGAGCGACGATCCAGAGCGCCTTGACCCAGCCGCTCGTCCGGCGGTCGCGGAACAGGTCACCGCAGATCTGCCAGAGCAGCATCAGGTAGGTCAGGAACACGAACCACCAGACCATCAACCAGAACCAGTCCCAGAACGAGTCCACGGCGCCACCTCCGTCAGCTGTCGGCACCCGTGTGCCGACGGTTCCCACGGTCCTCGCCCACGAGCGGCGCACCTCACCCGGCCGGGGTGAGTCGCCGGTGGGAGCAGGGCGTTCACCCGGGACGGGTGAGGTCCCCGCACCCGCGCGGACGGACGTTGGGGAGCACAGGACGGGCGGACCGGGCGCCTGACGGCGCCCGCGCGAGGACGGGTGAGGACATGACGACCACGCAGGCGCCCGCACGGGAGTGGTACGCGGCCACGGTGGGCCAGGTGTGCGAGGCGTTCGCCGTCGACCCCGCGCGCGGTCTCTCCGCCTCGGAGGCGGCCGCGCGCCAGCGGACCTACGGGCCGAACGCGCTCGCCGCGGAGCGGCCCGAGCCGGCGTGGCGGGCGTTCCTGCGCCAGTACGCCGACCTCATGCAGCTGGTCCTGGTCGGGGCGGCCGTCGTGAGCGTCGTCGCGCTCCGCGACCTGTCCACGGGGCTGGTCGTCCTCGGGCTGACGGTGCTGAACGCCCTCATGGGGCTGCACCAGGAGGGCAAGGCCGCCGAGAGCGTGGCGTCGCTGCGCAAGATGCTGGTGATGACCGCGCGGGTGCGGCGGGACGGCGAGCTGCTGCAGATCCCCGCGGAGGAGCTGGTGCCGGGCGACGTCGTCGGCTTCGAGGCGGGGGACAAGGTCCCCGCCGACGGCCGGCTGGTCCTGGCGGCGTCGCTGGAGATCGAGGAGGCCGGCCTCACGGGGGAGAGCACGCCGGTCCCCAAGTCCGTGGACCCCGTGGCGGGGGTGGACGTCCCCCTGGGCGACCGGGTCTGCGTGGCGTACATGAACTCCCAGGTCACCCGCGGGCGCGGGGAGATGGTGGTCACGGGCACCGGGATGGGCACCGAGGTGGGGCACATCTCGGGGATGCTCAGCGCGGTCGAGCAGGACGAGACGCCGCTGACCCGGCAGCTCGACCGCCTGACCGTGGTGATCACGCTGATGGCCGCCGTCGCGCTGGTCGCGATCGTGCTCCTCGGCCTGGCCCGCGGTGAGGACTTCGACACCTTGTTCCTGGTCGGCATCAGCCTGGCGATCGCGGCGATCCCGACCGGCCTGCCCGCCGTGGTGACGATGCTGCTGTCCCTCGGCACCCGTGACCTCGCGGGCGCCGGGGCGATCGTCAAGCGGCTGCGGTCCGTCGAGACGCTCGGGGCGACCTCGGCGATCTGCTCCGACAAGACCGGCACGCTCACGCTCAACCAGATGACGGCGCGCCGGCTGGTGCTCGCGGGCCGCCGGTTCGGGGTCGACGGCGAGGGGTACGCCACGACCGGGCGGATCCTCGCGACCGGCGGCGGGCCCGACGTGCACCTGGAGCCGTTCCTGCTGCCGATGGCGCTCGCGAGCGACGCCGTGATCCGCGACGGTGCCTGCGTCGGGGACCCGACCGAGGGGGCCCTGGTGGTCCTGGCGGCCAAGGGCGGCCTCGACGTCGAGGAGACCCGGCTCGCGTTCCCCCGGGTGGCGGAGGTGCCGTTCGACGCGACGTACAAGCTGATGGCCACGTTCCACCGGGTGGTCGTCGACGGCCGCCCGGTGGTGCGGTGCTACGTCAAGGGCGCGCCGGACGTGCTGCTCGCGCGCTCGGTCCGGTACCGGGACGCGGACGGGGCGAGCCGGCCGCTCGAGGACGGGCGGCAGCGGGTCGTGGCGGAGAACGACGCGCTCGCCGGCGAGGGCATGCGGGTGCTGGCGCTGGCGCAGCGGGACCTCGAGCCCACCGCGCTGGAGGGCGCCGACCTGCTGGAGCTGGTGACCGGTCTGGACCTGCTGGCGCTGGTCGGCATCGTCGACCCGGCCCGGCGCGAGGCCGCGGCCGCCATCGCGGAGTGCCGGGCGGCGGGCATCCGCGTGCGGATGATCACGGGGGACCACGCCACGACGGCCGCCGCGATCGCCGCGCAGCTCGGCATCGAGGGGCGCGCGCTCACCGGCGCCGAGTTCGCCGCGATGCCGGACGACATGCTGGACCGGGAGGTGGACGGGATCGGCGTCGTCGCGCGGGTCGCCCCGGAGGACAAGGTGCGGCTCGTGGACGTGCTCAAGCGCCGCGGCGAGGTCGTGGCGATGACGGGGGACGGCGTGAACGACGCGCCGGCGCTCACCCGGGCGGACATCGGCGTGGCGATGGGCATCACCGGCACGGAGGTCACCAAGGACGCCGCCGAGATGATCCTGACGGACGACAACTTCGCCACCATCGTGACGGCGGTCGAACGCGGCCGCGGGCTCTACGACAACCTGATGAAGTACGTCCGGTTCCAGATGGTCGTGCTGGTCGGGTTCATCCTCACGTTCGTCGGCGCGGGGATCTTCGCCATCGCGGACGGCGTCCCGCTGTCACCCCTGCAGATCCTGTGGGTCAACTTCGCCATCGACGTCGTGCTCGCCGTGGGTCTCGGGTTCGACGCGCCGGCGCAGGACCTCATGCAGCGCCGGCCGCGCCCGCCGGACGCCCCGGTGCTCGGCCGCGCGCTCGGGGCCCGGCTGGCGCTCGACGGGCTGCTCATCGCCGTGGGGACCCTGCTCGTCGTCGCCTGGGCGGAGCCGCGGTACGGCCTGCTCACGGCGACCACGATGGGCCTGACGGCCGCCGCGCTCACGCACGTCGTCGCGGCGGCGGAGTGGCGCGACCTGCGCCGCAGCGTCATCAGCCACGAGACCGTCGCCAACGGCCGGTTCGTGACGCTCGTCCTGGTCGTGCTCGGGCTGACGGTCCTCGTGACGTCGCTGCCCATCCTGCAGCGGCTGTTCGGCACCACGGACCTCGAGCCCGGCCAGTGGGGGGCGTGCCTGCTCGCCGCCGCCGGGTACCTGGTCGCCGCGGAGCTCACCCGGGCCGTCGCCCGTGCGGTGGACCGCCCGGCGGACCGCTCGCGCTGAGGCCCGCGCCGACGAACCGGCGTCACCGGCCGCCCCCGCCGGCGCGGCGCACGAGAGAGGCCGCGCACGCCCGGGACGACCCGGGACGGACGCGGCCTCTGCGGGCACGCGGGTGGTCAGGAGGCCAGGATGCGGGCCTTCTGCGCCTCGAACTCCGCCGGCGTCAGGACGCCCTGGTCGCGGAGCTCGGCGAGCTGCCGCAGCTGGTCCAGGCGCACGTCCACCGTGCCGCCCGGCGCGGCCGCCGGAGCGGGCGCCGCGTACGCGGGCGGGGGTGCCTGCTGGTGCGCGGCGGCCTCCTGCTGCGCCCAGCGTCCCTGCTGGCGGCGCTGCACCCGGCCGGACACCGCCGTGGCGGTCCCCGCGACGACCGCGGTCCTCGCGACTCCTCGGAGCAGTCCAGGCATGTCGTCCTCCTTCGTGTGCGTGCGTGGGTGGTGCCGACGGGCACCGGCGTCAGACGCTGTCCGCGGCGTCGAGCGCGGCGAGCAGGGCCTGCACCGGGATGCGCCCGCTCGCGACGAGCTGGCCCCCGCCGTGCCGCAGGGCGGTGGCGAAGGGCGCGGCCCAGGTGTTCTCGTAGACGAGGACGCCCGCGGCGGAGCCGGGCGCCAGTGCGCCCGCCGCCTCGGCGAGGTCGTCGTCCCCGAGCAGGCCGGAGGACGCGCCCTCGAGGATCGTCAGGTCGAAGTCGCCTGTCGCGTCCAGGTCGCGCAGGTCCAGCCCCGCGACCGTCCCGTCCTCCGCCTTCGCCACGAACGCCAGGTCGAGCACGCGCACGATGCCGCGCTCCACCAGGTCCATCAGCAGCGGGAACGCCGTCCCGTCCAGGCGGTTCTCCGGGAACTCGATCACCACGTAGTCGACTGGCCCCATCTCCTGGATCCCGAGCTCTTCGCCCCTGGTTTCCACGGCTGCTCCCTCGCCGTCCTGGCGACCCGTGCGGGCCGGGGACGCGCACCGCGTCCCGACATCCACGGTCCTGCCCGGCGAGCCCGCGGGGCATCACCCCTGCCGGGTACCCGGGGGCCTCGATCCCGGGGGAGGCCTGGGTATACGTTGCCCGGCATGGGCTCCCCGGTGCGGGGCTCCGTACGGGAACTGCGCGAGCCGCCTTCGGGAGGGGGAGGCTCGCGGCGCCCGGCCGGGACCACGGAGCAACGCCTCCTGAGACCCCCACCTGCCCGCACCGTGCAGCGGCCGGGCGTCGACCGCCTGCTCGACGCCGACCCCCAGGACCGGCTCACGGTCGTCGCGGCGGGCGCCGGCTGGGGCAAGTCCACCGCGGTGGCGTCCTGGGCGGCGGCCCAGCCCGGCCCGGTCGGGTGGATCGCGCTCGACCCGCGGGACACGGTGCCCCAGGCGCTCGCCAGCCGGGTGCTCGAGGCCCTGCGCAGCAGCGGCGCCGTCCCGCCCGACCACGACCTGGCCCGGCTGCGGGTGCCGCCGACCAGCACCCCGGGCTTCGTCGCCCGCTGGGTGCGCGGCCTGGTGTCCCTGCCCGAGCCGTCGACCCTGGTCCTGGACGACCTCGACGTGGTGCGCCACCGCAACGTCGTGCAGACGGTGCGGGACCTGCTCGCGGCGGACGTGCCGCTGCGGCTGGTGCTGCTGAGCCGCGCCGAGCCCTCGCTGGAGCGCCGCACCGCCACCCGGGTGGCCGCCGAGGACCTGGCGTTCACGGCGGCGGAGGTCCGCTCCCTGGCGGAGCTGGAGGGCATCGAGGTCTCGCCCCGCGACGCCGTGCTGATCCTCGAGCGGACCCGCGGCTGGCCGACCGGCGTCCGGATCGCCCTCAGCCGCCTGGCCCGCCTGCAGGCGGGCGACGTCGAGGCGGCGCTCGCGGACGCGCTGAACGACGACCGGGCGGTCGCGGACTACCTGGTCGACGAGGTCGTGGACCGCCAGGCGCCCGCGGTCCGGTCGTTCCTCCTGCGCTCCTCCGTCGTGCCGACGTTCACCCCCGAGCTCGCCCGCGCCCTGAGCCCTAGCGCCGCGCCCGGCCGGCTGCACGAGGCGCTGGCGGCCGCGCACGACTTCGTCGCCCCCGTGCAGGCCGACCGGGCCGCGCTGCGCTACCACCCGCTCCTGCGCGAGATCCTGCACACGACCCTTCGGGTCCGGGACCCCGCGGGGCACCAGGACGCGCACGCCTGCGCCGCACGGTGGCTGCTGCGGCACGGGAGCCCCGTCGCGGCGCTGGACCACGCGACCGAGGCGGAGCACTGGGAGCTGCTCGGGCGGGTGCTCGCCGAGGCGGCGGCCCCGCTCCTGGTGGGCCCCGGCCGCGAGGCGGTGCGCGAGGTGCTCGCCCAGCTGCCCTACGACGAGCTGCCGGCCGCCGAGTGGACCGAGCTGTGCGCGGCCGCGCTGGCGCTGGTGGACCGCGCGTACCCGGCGTGCCGGACCCACGTGGCGCGCGCACGGGCGGTGCGCGCCCGCGTCGACGACGTGCCGACGGCCTCCGACGTGCTGACGGACCTGTTCGACGCGGCGTCGGCCCGCGGGCTGGGGGACGTCACCGTGCAGGGCCGCGCGGCCGCCTCGGCGGTCGACGCCCTGGCGCGGGTCGAGTGGCCGTTCCCGGCGTACGGCGGGTACCTGCGCAGCGCGCACGAGCTGCGCGGCTCCGCCCTCCTCTGGCAGGGGGACGCGGCCGGCGCGCGCCGCGAGCTCGCCGCCTCCGTGGCGGAGGAGCCGGACGTCGTCGACTTCACGTCGCTGAGCGCGCGAGCCGCGCTCGCGCTCGCGCACGCGGCGCTCGGCGGCCTGGACGCGGCCGAGCGGGAGGCGCAGGCCGCGGTCGCGCTCGCAGCGGCGTCGGGCTGGACGTCCTACACCTACGTCCGCCCCGCGTACGCCGCCCTCGCGTGGGTCGCGCTCCTGCGCGGTCGGTGGGGGGACGCCGACCGCGCCGTCGCCTACGGGTTCGCGGCGTGCGACGCCGGCGCGGACCCCACGTCGCTCGCGGCGCTGCAGGCGCTCCAGGTGCTCACCGCGCTCTCCCGGGGGCGGGTGCGTGCGGCGCGCGCGGCGTCCGACGGCGGCCGCGGCACCGAGCCCGCGGCGTCCCTCGTCGCCGACCTGCGGCTCCGGGGCGAGGTCGAGGTGGAGGGCGTGACCGGGGAAGGCCCGTCGCAGGGCGCCGGGGTGGTCCGGATCTCGTCGCCGTTGGAGGCGCTGACCGCCGGGCGGCGCTCGCTCGCGCGGGCCGACCTCGGCGGCGCCCGCCGGCACGCCCGGGTCGCGGCCGGGTGGGCCGCGGACCTCGGGGACCCGCTCACCGAGACGGAGGCGTGCCTGCTGCTGGCCGAGGTGGCCGAGCAGCGGAACGCCGCGCGACTCGCGGAGGACCTGGTGCGCCGGGCGATGTCCGTGGCGGCGCCCGAGCAGCTGCTCCGGCCGTTCCTCTGCGGCGCCGGCCCGGGCGCCCGCGCGGCCCTCCGCCGGGTGCTGCCCGGCCGCACCGACGCCCTGGCGCGGGACGTGGTCGGGCGCCTGACGACCCCGGCGCCCGTGACGGAGCCGGAGCCGCTGCCGTCCGTGCTCACCGACCGGGAGCTCACCGTGCTCGCCGCCCTGCCCAGCATGGCGAGCAACACGGAGATCGCCGAGGACCTGGTGGTCTCGGTCAACACGGTCAAGGCGCACCTGAAGTCGCTGTACCGCAAGCTCGACGTCCCGACGCGGCGCGCCGCCGTGGCCCGGGGGCGGGAGCTCGGCCTGCTGCCCTGAGGCCGGCGGGGCGTCAGTGCAGCAGCGTGTACTTGAGCACCACCATGGCCACGCCCAGCAGCCCCGTGCCGGCCGCCGACAGCACCCGGGCGGCCCCGCGCATGCCCCCGGCGGTGCTCATCCGCCACCCGACGACGACGAGCAGCGCCACGTTCGCGATCAGCGCGAGCCGCACGCCGAGGCCCGTCGGCACGCCCAGCACCGCCTCGACGACCAGGAGCGCCACGGGCACGAGGCAGGCCGCCACCAGCGGCAGGCCGTCCTGCACCACCTCGCGGCGCTCGTGGGGGTGCAGCGGCCTGCCCTCGTGCGTGCGCAGCGCGATCCAGTGCGCGTAGGTCTCCGCCGCCCAGTACACGAGCAGGGTCCCCGCGAGCACGACCGCGAGCCGGGCCAGGCCCAGGTCCTCCGGGGCCGCGGCCAGGACCGAGCCCGTCACGACCAGCCCGTACAGGTGCGAGGCGCGGCGGCGCACCGCCCGGGGCTGCGCCTGCCGCGCGGTGCCCGCCACGCGCCGCGCCGCTCAGCCGAACGTCTCGAGCAGCAGGTCGCGCTCCGCCTGGGTGAGGTTCGTCGAGACGAGCCGGGAGCCCAGCCCGTGGAACCGCTCGCCCAGCCGGTCCATGTCGGCGTCCTGGGTGACCGCGAGCAGGAGGGACGTGCCCTCGGTTGTCTCGTCCTTCAGCCGGGCGAGGTCGTCCTCGTTGATCCCGACGCCCTCGACGGACTTGGCGAGCGCCCCGATCCCGGCGCCCGCGGCCGCGCCGAGCAGCGGCGCGAAGAACAGCCCGCCGACGAGGAGGCCCCAGAGGGCGCCCCAGCCCGCCTTGCGCTTGCCCTCGTCGTGCTGGTGGTGCAGCTCCGGGCGCTTCTCGCCCACGGGCCAGGACACGACCGCGGAGTCGACGACCTTCACCAGGCCGTCGTCCTGGGCGGAGTGCAGGGCGCCGAGGGCCTTGTCCGCCCCCTCGGGGGTGTCGAACTTCCACGCGGTGAACGTCGTCATGGCCATCTCCTCGCTCGGTGCGGCGGATGTCACTGTCCCGCCGGGGACCCGGCGTCCGGCTCACCCGCGCCGGGTGACCGCGGACGCCGGGCCCGCCGGCGGGGACGGGGCGGTCAGGCGCTCACGGTGAACGCGTCGCGCAGGCGGGCCTCGTCCTCGTCGGACAGGTTGGTCTGGATCAGCTCGCCGTGGACGCCCTGCTCGTCCAGCGCCCCGAAGACCTTGTCGCCCACGGCGCCGCTGGACAGCAGGAACAGCGCGGACGTGCCGGGCGTGACCTTGCTGCGGACGGAGGCGATGAAGTCGTCGTCGATCCCGACGTCGGCGAGCGCCCCCCCGAGCGCGCCGGCGGCCGCGCCGATCGCCGCGCCGAGCAGCGGGATGAAGAAGAGCAGGCCGAACAGCATGCCCCAGAAGGTGCCCCCGAGGGCCCCCGCCGCCGTGAGGCTGTGCGCCTGACGGGTCTTCGGCTTCTTCGTGCCGAGCTCCCACGACACGGTGGCCGCGTCGTGGACCTGGATGAGCTGCTGCTTCTGCAGGGCGAGCAGGGCGGCCTCGGCCCGGTCCGCGCCGTCGGGGGTCTCGAACTTCCACACGCTGAGAGTGGCCACCGTGGTCTCCTTGTCCGGAACTCGACTGACGCCACCAGCGTCGTCGTCCTCCGGCGTCCCCGCCTCACCCGTACCGGATGTCCCGGCGCCCGCGTGGGCGCGCCCTCACCCGTCGGCGGCCAGCGCCCCCTGCAGCTGCGCCGTGCTCGCGTCGTCCCACCCGTCCGGGGCGGCCACGGACGCCCACGCCGCCGCGAGCTGCCCGTCGTAGTTGTGCCCGTGACCGTCGGGGACGGACTTCCCGTTGACGAGGTCGAACGTCAGCTGCCAGAACGACACGAACGGGTACCAGGTCATCGTCGGGCCGCTCCGGTCCGGCGCGGGCTCGGTGGACCAGTCCGGGCGCTCGAGGAGGAGCGCCGGCCCCCACCAGACGATGGGGTCGGACCGGTGCTGCAGGTACAGGACCCGCGGGTCCTCCCAGGGCGCGTCGGGCACGCCGACGTCACCCGTCTCGTCCGCGAACCGCACCACGAGCCCGCTGGCGTAGACCGGCGCCGTCTCGGGCGTGCCCGGGTCCCGGCGCTCCACCAGCGCCCGCCAGACCTCGTTGGCGTGCGGGGGACCGACCCACAGCACGCCGTCGGTGCGCTCGCGGATGTCCGCCAGGGAGTCGTACACGCTCTCCGAGCCGAACGACCCGAGGCTCTCGCCGTACGCGAGCAGGCGGGGCCGGTCCTCGGGCGGGAGCGCGTCGACCCGGGCCTCGACCGCCGCGAACAGCGCCTGCGCCTCGTCCTCGGCCCGCACGCGGTCGACCAGGAAGGAGAGCCAGCTCGGCAGGTAGGAGTACTGGGTGGCGACGGTGGCGGTGTCCCCGCCGTACATCAGCTCGAGCGGCTCGACGGCCGCCTCGTTCACCCAGCCGCTCCCGGTCGTCGTCACGACGAGCAGCACCTCGCGCTCGAAGGCGCCGGTCCGCTCGAGCTCGGCGACGGCGACCTCGGCGCGCCCGGCCGGGTCCTCCGCCGTGTCGAGCCCGGCGTACACGCGGATCGGGTCCGCGACCGCGCCGGCCGGCGAGGCGGCGAGCGCCTCGGGTGACGGGCCCCGCGCCACGAACCGGCGTCCCTCGCGCCCGAGCGTGTCCCACGCCGCGAGCGAGGCGGGCGACCCGGACCGGCCGGCGTCCTGCGGCTGCTCGACGCCGGGGTGGTCCTCCGTGTTCGCCGCGGCGAACACCTCGTCGACCACGGACAGCACCCGCGTCAGCACCACGTCGTTCAGGACGACCAGCAGGCCCAGCCCGACGAGGACCGCGCCGGCGACGCTCGCCACGACCCCGGGCAGCCGGAGCCGTCGCCGCAGGAACCGCGCGACCGCCCGGCTCACGAGGCGGATCCCGCGCGCCACGGCGATCAGGACGGCCGCGACGAGGACGAGCACGGGGGCCGCGCGCAGCCAGCCGGACGTCGTGGTGGCCGGCATGCCCATGGCGTCGGTGAGCTCCCGCTGCCACCGGGCCGCGACCGCGAGCATGACCAGCAGGGCGGACGCCCCCGCGAGGCACAGGGCCGGCACGACCCACCGGCTGGCCCGCGGCGGGACGCGCGCGTCGACGCGGGCGAGGAGCGCGCGCCACCGCGACGACCGCCGCAGCAGCCAGGCCAGGAGGACGCCGACGCCGTAGCCGATGGCGCCCGAGACACCGGAGACGAGGCCCTGGAAGAGCCAGTCGCGCGGCAGCAGGGACGGCGTCATGGCGAGCATCGCGAACACCACGCCGGCCACCAGGCCGCCGCCGTGCAGGGGCCGGGGCCGGAGACGCCTGCGCCGCGGACCGTCGTCTGCCGTCATCCCGGGGACGCTACCCGGTGCGGCGCCGGGGGAGTCACCCGCGGCGCATGAGGACGCCGGGGGCGCCGGGACGGCAGGCTGGCCGCAGGACGACGCGCACGCTCACGGGAGCAGCCATGCTGTACCACATCCGGGTCGTCGGACCGGAGCACGAGCTGGACGACCTGCGCGACTTCGCGGACATCGTCTCCGCCCCGACGCAGGACGGCGCGATCCTCTCATGCCAGGTGCCGGACCACTCGGGGCTCACCGGTGTGGTGGCGCTGCTCGGGGACCTGGGCATCGACATCGCCGAGCTGCGCCGGGTGCCCGAGCTGCGCTGACCTCAGTCGTCGGGCCGCTCCGCCGCGACGGCCTCGTCGACGGTCCGGTACCGCTCCGGCGGCGGGCCGTCTCCGTCGGCGGCGACGGCCCGCAGCATGTCCCGGACCTGCCCCACGTCCTCGGCGACGACGAGCCGGGCGCCCGCGCGCCGCAGGTCCCGCCCCAGCAGCCCGAGCATCTCCGCCGCCGCGCTGTCCACGAACGGGACGGTCCGCGCGTCCAGGACCACGAGCCGCGGCCGCTGCTCGCGCGCGAGCGCCCGGACGGCGGAGCGCACCGTGTCGGCGTTCGCGAAGAACAGCCCCGCGTCGACCCGCACGACGAGCACGCCCGGCACCGGTGCCCCGGGCGCGCGCCCGAGGGCGGCCCGTCGGGCGACGTCCACCCAGGTGCCGTGCTGGTCCCGCACGAGCACGGCGACGTGCGGCCGCGACGCCCGCGCCAGCAGCAGGAACAGCGACAGCACCACGCCGATGACCAGGCCGGGCAGCGTGTCGAGGACGAGCACGCCGAGCAGCGCGGCCAGGGCGGCGTACGCGTCGTACCGCGCGGCGTTGCCGTACAGGCCGCGCCCCGTCGCCCCCGCCAGCGCCCACAGCCGGCGCAGGGCGGCCACGTCGACCAGCTCCACGACCGCCGCGATGACGACCGCCGCCAGCGCGGCCTCGGGCAGCGGCTCGAACAACGGGGTGAGGAGCAGCAGCGTCGCGAGCGTGAGCGCCGCCGCGGTCATCCCGGACAGCTGGCTGCGCGCGCCGGCGCCGCCGTTGACGGCGGTCTTGGACAGGCTGCCGTTGACGACCATCCCCGACGCCAGGCCCGAGCCCACGTTCGCGAGGCCCATGCCCAGCAGCTCGCGGTCCGGGTCGATGTCGTACCCGGCCCGGTCGGCGTAGGCACGGGCGGCGCCGAGCGCCTCCGCGAAGCCGACGAGCACCACGCCCGCCGCCGGTCCGACGAGCTCGCCGTAGGTCGCCAGGTCGAGGTCGGGCAGCCCCAGCGGCGGCAGCCCGGGCTCGATGGGCCCGACGACCTGCACGCCGGCGTCCTGCAGGCCGAGGGTCAGCACGGCGAGGACCCCGAGGGCCACGACCACCAGGGCGCCCGGCACCCGGGGTGCGTAGCGGCGCAGCACGAGCACGACCGCGAGGCACGCGGCGCCCAGCACGGTCGTGACGACGTCCAGGTCGGGCAGGCCGCGCACGACGGCGACGGACTTCTCCAGGAAGCTCCCCTCGCCCTTCTCGATCCCCAGCAGCGCGGGCACCTGGCCGACGACGATGGTCAGCGCCAGCCCGACGATGAAGCCCTTGAGCACCGGCGCGGAGATGAACGCGGCCAGGAACCCCGCCCGCAGCAGGGCCGCGAGCAGGCAGAGCAGGCCCGTGACGAGCGCCGTCCCGGAGGTCAGCGCGAGGTAGGCGGCGGCGTCCCCCGGACGGAAGGCCGCCACCACGCCGGCGGACAGCGCGGCCGTCGCGGACATGGGCCCGACCACCAGGTGCCGCGAGCTGCCGGCGGCCGCGTACAGCACGAGCGACGGCACGGCCGCGTACAGCCCCACCACGGGGTCCACCCCCGCGATCGTCGCGTAGGCCAGCGACTCGGGGACGAGCACCGCCCAGACCGTCAGCCCCGCGAGGAGGTCGCGGGAGAGCCACGCGCGGCGGTAGCCGGCGAGGGAGGGGAACACCCGGGGTCGCACCATGGAGGTCCCTTCAGGGCAGCGCGCGGAGCACGGGCGGGACCCACTCGCCGTGCACCGCTGAGGGCTCGGGGGCGTACAGGCGAGCGGTCACCCGGAACGCGCCCGGTGACGTGCGGACCCAGCGGGCGTGCCCGCCGGCATCCGCGGGCGGGTGCGGCTGGAGGGCGAAGGTCGTCGCCCCCGACGGGCGCGCGCCCGTCGGGTCCGGGGGGTCCGAGCCGCCGCCCACCCACCCGTGCGGCCCCGGGCCGAGCGGCGCACCGGACGGTTCGGCGTGCACGGCCAGCGACCAGCCCAGGCGCGCCGGTGGCGGGCGCCGGAAGGTCAGGGAGTACGGCCGGTCCCCGTGGAGCGGCTCGCCGTCGAGATCGCGCCAGCGCACCGTCAGCGTCTCCTGGGGGCTGGGCGCGTGCAGCTCACGATCGGCGGACACCGCGCGGCCGAGGCGGGCGCAGGCCGTGCCGTCGGTGTCGTCGGCGACGCACGCCGTCGTGTGCGGGCTGGGCTGCCGGGCGAGCGCGTCCTGGAGGACCGCGGCGCCCAGCGCCACGCCCCGGGCCACGAGGGCGTGCTCGGCCCGGGAGCCAGGGACGGCGCTGCCGCGCGGCGCGCCCAGCCGTGCGGCGCGGGCGAGCAGCTCCCGGTCCGCGCGGCCCGGGTCGCCGCCCAGGCCGGTCGCGAACGCCAGGTAGTCCAGGAACCCGGTGCCGAGTGCGCGGTCCTCGTCCCACGGCAGCCAGGCGGGCGGGGGGACGGGACGCGGCGGAGCGCCGCCGGTGAGCTCGTGCAGCGGGGCCAGCCGCAGGGCGCCCCGCAGCGCCTCCGCCCCCGTCGCCCCGCCGGGACCGGGCACCGCGACCCGGCCGAGCAGCCGCACGATGTCGGAGCGGGCGTGCAGCGCACCGGTCAGCCCCGGCGGCAGGGTCCCGCTCCACCGCGGTCCGACCACCGCCCACGTGGCGGCGTGCTGCCCGGTGCGCAGGACCCCGAGCCGACCGACCTCGTGGGCGAACAGGTCCGTCAGCTCGACGCCCACGTACCGGCCCTCGGGCACCGCCGGGTGGCTGAGCACCACGGGCTCGGAGCGCAGGTCCAGCCACGCCTCGCAGAGGAGCACCCCGGGGTCGGCCCAGGGGGGCGCGCCGTCGCGGGCGGACGGAGCCGGCGTGTGCGTCAGCTCGCCGAGCGGGCGGGAACCCGCCACCACCTGCTCGTGCAGGAGCGCGTACGTCATCAGCAGCGGCCACGCGAGCACGTAGGCGTCCGCGACCGTCCTGACCGTGTCAGCGTCCCCGTCGGCCCGGCCAGGGCCGGACGCGCGTGCGCCCATGCTCCCCACCCTTCCTCCGGTCACGGGACCCCGGCCCGCGTCACCCCAGCAGACCGGACGCGGGACGGCACCGCCTCACCCGGTGTGCATGACCGGCGCGAGGACGCCGGGCAGGAGCAGCACCACGGTCCCGGGGGCCGGCCGACCCGCGCGGGGGCGCGCCTCACCCGCGACGGATGAGGGCGGGCGGCGCCCGGTGCGGAGACGATGCACGGGGGTGACGGCCACCGGCAGCGACGCTACGGTGGGCCCGACACGCAGGGGGAGCGTGACTCATGGTCGCAGGCAGCCGTGCTCCGGGACGGGGCGCCACGACCGCGCCCCCGCGCACCCCGGCCGGCCGCATCCGGGTCCCCGTGCTCCCGCGCGGCGTCCTGGCCCGCACCCGGTGCGTCGACGCGCTCGCCGCGGCCGTCGCCGGGCACCGGCTGGTGCTGGTCAGCGCCCCGGCCGGCTACGGGAAGACGACGCTCCTGGTGCAGTGGGCCGCCACGGCCGACCGCCCGGTCGCCTGGGTCTCCCTGGACGCGCTGGACGACGACCCGGCGCGGCTGACCCGCGTGCTGCAGGACGCCGTCGCGCAGGCGACGCGCCGCGCCGGCGCCCCGCGGGAGGGGACGACGGGGGGCCCGACGCCGCGCACGGTGGCGCAGGGCGTGGACGGCCTCGCCGCCCGCCTGGACGGGCTGGAGGGGTCGGGCCCCGCGCCCGTGGTCGTGCTCGACGACATCCACCTGCTGTCGG
The DNA here is from genome assembly GCF_949769265.1 of Cellulomonas endometrii. Taxonomy (NCBI): domain Bacteria; kingdom Bacillati; phylum Actinomycetota; class Actinomycetes; order Micrococcales; family Cellulomonadaceae; genus Cellulomonas; species Cellulomonas endometrii. The sequence goes on from NZ_CATKPC010000001.1 coordinate 119,792, forward strand.
TGCAGACGGCGCGGCAGGTCCTCGGCCCCCTCCTGCGCTACCCGGGGACCAGCTTCGTGCTCGCGGGCCGCTACGACGCCGTCGTCCCGCTGAACCGGCTGCGGCTCAGCGGGGAGCTCGCCGAGCTGCGCGAGGACGTCCTGGCCTTCACCCCGACGGAGGTCGCCGACCTCGTGCGGGCGCTCGGCGACGAGGCGGCGCGGGACTGGTCGCGCGCCCTGTGGGAGCTCACCGGCGGCTGGCCGGTCGCGGTCCGGCTGGCGATCACCGCCGGTGTGCTGGGCGGCTCCGGCGCGCCCATGCGGGAGCTGCGCGACCGGGACGTGCCGATCACCGGGTACCTGGTGGAGGAGGTGATCGACGCGCTGCCCGCGGAGCTCGCGGACTTCGTCCTGCGGGCCAGCCTGGTCGACGCGATCGACCCGGCCCTCGCCGAGGCGATCGCCCCGCACGGGGCGCGGCTGCTGGACGAGTGCGTCGCGCGGGGGCTGTTCCTGGCGCAGGTCGCGGACGACGACGGCGGCGACCCGGTCTACCGCTGGCACACGCTCGTCGCCGCCCACGCGGCCGCCGTGCTGGCGCGGCGCGACCCGGCCGCGGTGCGCGACACGCACCGGGTCGTCGCCGAGCACGTCGCCGCGCGCGACCCGGCGGCCGCGATCACCCACGCCCTGGAGGGCGCCGCCCCCGACCTCGCGGCGTCGATCCTGGGGGAGCGGTGGCCGGACCTCCTGGTCCGCGGCGACGTGACGCTGATCGACCGGCTCCGCTCGGCGCTGCCCGCGCCGCAGCGGCACGAGCCGGACGTCCTGCTGGCGCTGTCCGCGGCCCGGGCCTTCGAGCCGGCGGACCCGGGGGCCGAGGACCCCGACCGGCAGCCCGCCGCGGTCACCGCCCTCGTGCACGCGCTCATGGCCCCCGGCCGGCCGGCGCTGGAGGAGGCGATCCGGCGAGGCCGCGCGGCGCTCGCGGACGTCGACCTCGACGACGGCACGCGGGCGCTCGGGCTGTACCTGCTCGGCCGTGCGGAGCTGCAGCGGTACTCGGGCGACGCCGCCGCCGGTCCGCGGCTCGCCCACGGCGCGGTGCTCGCCGCGCAGCGCGGCTGGGTCGCGCTCGAGCTCGGCTGCCGCGCGGAGGAGAGCCTCGCGACCGCGCACCGGGGCGACCTGCTGGCCGCGCGCACGCGGGCGCAGGACGTGCTCCGGGCGGCGGCGGCGCGGGGGTGGGGCGGCACGGGGATCACCGCGTCCGCGCACCTCGCATGCGGGCTGGTCGCCTACTGGCGCGACGAGCTGGACGTCGCGCACGACCACCTCGACGCGGCGGTCGTCGCCGCCGGGCGGGCCCGGCCCGAGGTCGCGGTGCACGCCGCCGGCGTGCTGGCGATCACGTGCATGGTCCGCGGGGACGCCGCCGGGCTCGCGCGCGCCCGGGCCGTCACGGACGCGCCCTGGACGGACGCCGACGCGCCGGAGCACGTGCGCGCCTTCCGCCAGTTCCTGACCGCGATCCAGCTGGACCTTGAGCGCCGGCCGGACGCGGCGCTCGCGCTGGTCGACGAGCGCACCGCGGCGTTCGGCGACCCGCTGGCCCTGACGTGGCAGAGCGACCTGCGACGCCGCGTCGGCGACCGCGAGGGCTCGTGGCGGGCCCTGCGCGCCGCGATCAGCGCGACGGACGGGGTCGCGCACCCGCTGCCGCAGACGCTGGTCGCCGTCCGCTCAGCCGCGGCCCTCCTGCACGAGGACGAGCACGCCGCCCACGAGGCGCTCGAGGGCGCGCTGGAGGCCGCCGCGCCGCAGGGCGTCGTCCGGCCGCTGCGGGACCGCGCGGCGAGCCTGCACCCGCTGCTGTCGGACCACCTGGAGTAGGGGAGCGCCCACGAGGCCCTGGTCGCGCGGCTGCTGGTGGCGGAGGAGGACGCGCCCGCCGTGCGCGCCTCCGCGTGGGAGCTCACGCCCCGCGAGCACGACGTCCTCGCCTGCCTGCGGTCGTCGATGACCTCCGACGAGATCGCCGGCTCCCTGTTCCTGTCCGTCAACACGATCAAGACCCACATGCGCTCCATCTACCGCAAGCTCGGCGCCGACGGCCGGCGCGCCGCGGTCCGCGAGGCGGTGCACCGCGGCCTGCTGTGACCGGTGCGAGGCTCGGGGGCTCCGGCCGCGGCGATCCCGTCGCGGGTCAGACGTCCTCCTCGAACGCCTCCCGCAGCCGTGCCTCGTCGGTCTCGGACAGGTTGGTCTGCACCAGCTCGCCGTGGATGCCCTGGTCCTTCAGTGCCCCGACGACCTTGTCCGGCACCGCGCCCGAGGACAGCAGGAAGAGCGCCGACGTGCCGGGGGTGACCTTGCTGCGCACGGATGCGATGAACTCGTCGTCGATGCCGACGTCCGTCAGTGCGCCGCCGAGCGCACCCGCCGCCGCCCCGATGGCCGCACCCAGCAGCGGGACGAAGAACAGCAGGCCGAACAGCATCCCCCAGAACGTCCCGCCCAGGGCGCCGGCCGCCGCCAGGTTGTTCGTCTGGCGCGTCCTCGGCTTCTTCTTCCCGGGCTCCCACGACACGGTCGCGGCGTCGTGCACCTGGATCAGCTCCTGCTTCTGCAGGGCGATGAGCGCCGCCTCCGCCCGGTCGGCCCCTTCGGGGGTCTCGAACTTCCACACGCTGAGAGTGGCCACGGTCTGCTCCTTCGTCCGGCCGGGTGACGCGCTCAGCGTGCCCGCCGCTCGGTCCGGGGCACCTCACCCGCGCGGGATGACCGGCGGGGCCGTGGCGGTTGCGGGTCGGCGCGCACCTGCCCCGGGCACGACGAAGGCCCCAGGTCTGTGACCTGGGGCCTTGCTGGTGGGCGATACTGGGATCGAACCAGTGACCTCTTCCGTGTCAGGGAAGCGCGCTACCGCTGCGCCAATCGCCCGGGTAAATACGAGGTGGAGATGGGATTCGAACCCACGTATACGGCTTTGCAGGCCGCTGCCTCGCCTCTCGGCCACTCCACCCTGAGACCTCAGTCCTCAGCGACCGATGCGGTCGGCCGGGAGTCTGCCTCCGAGCGGACGACGGGATTCGAACCCGCGACCCTCACCTTGGCAAGGTGATGCTCTACCACTGAGCCACGTCCGCACGCCACGTTCCACCGGTTTTCACCGGCTTTCCGGGTGCGTCGAGAACTCTAGCCGACTCCTGAGGCGAGAACCAAACCGGGCTCTCACACCGGTGGAGTTCCGCGCGATCACGCGGGTCCGGCGGCGTGGCGGGGCCTCCGGCGAGCCGTCACGGACGCCGGGCGGCCTCGCTACCGTGTCGCTGTGCCGACCGACTCGACCCCTCCCGAGCGTGCGCCGAGCGCGTCCAGCACGTCGCCCGCCGCGGGCGTCGCGTGGTTCGGCGGCCGGCTGCTCCGGGACCCCGTGGAGCACGTGCCCGACGTCGAGCAGGAGCCGCAGCGCCTGCGGGGACCGGGCTCCTGGGTGCTCGTGGGCGACTTCGAGGGCCCCGTGGCCGCGTGGCGGTTCCGGGCGTCGGGCCCCGGCGCACCCCGGCCCGGCCGCTGGACCGGGCCTGACCCCCGCACGTGGGAGTCGTCGCTGGACGAGCGCGCGTACGTCGACGCGGTGCAGGACGTCCGGGCGACGATCCGCGCCGGCACGGTGTACCAGGCGAACCTCTGCCGGGTGCTCAGCGCGCCGCTGCCGGTGCGGGACGGTGCCGAGCCGGACGCGGCCGCCCTCGGGGCGCGGCTGGCGGCGGGCAACCCGGCGCCGTTCGCCGGGGGCGTGCACGTGCCGGCCGGGGGAGCGGTGCCGCCCGTGTGGGTCGTGACCGCGTCCCCGGAGCTGTTCCTGCGGGTCGAGGACGGCTGGGTGACCTCCGCGCCGATCAAGGGCACCGCCGCGACCGCGGACGGGCTCACGGCGAAGGACCGCGCGGAGAACGTGATGATCACGGACCTCGTGCGGAACGACCTGCAGCGGGTGTGCGAGCCCGGGACGGTGGAGGTGACGACGCTCCTCGGCGTGGAGGAGCACCCCGGTCTCGTGCACCTGGTCTCCACGGTGCGCGGGCGGCTGTCCGCGGACGTGCGCGACGGCGCGGACCTCTGGGCGCGGCTGCTCGGTGCCACGTTCCCGCCCGGGTCGGTGTCCGGGGCGCCGAAGCTCGCGGCGCTGGACACGATCCGGCGGCTGGAGCCGGCCCCGCGCGGCCCCTACTGCGGGGCGGTCGGGTGGGTGGAGGTCGCCGACGACGGGTCGGTGCGCGCGGAGCTCGCCGTCGGGATCCGGACGTTCGTGTGGCGCGACGGCGTCCTGCGGTTCGGCACGGGGGCGGGGATCACGTGGGGGAGCGACCCCGCGGCGGAGTGGGCGGAGACCGAGCTGAAGGCCGCGCGGCTCGTGGGCCTGGCGTCCGGCCCGGTGGGAGACTGACCGGCGTGGCGAGCGTGCTGTGGTCGGGGGGCCGGCTGCGCGACCCCTCCGAGCCGGTGCTGGAAGGCGCCGACGCGGGGTTCACCACCGGGCTCGGCGTCTTCGAGACGTGCGCCGTGGTCGACGGGCACGCGTTCGCCCTCACCCGGCACCTCGACCGGCTCGCGGCGTCGCTGCACGCCCTCGACCTCCCGGCCGTCGACGAGGCCGAGGTCCGCGGCGCCGTGGCGGCCGTGCTGGCGGCGGGCGGCGCGGAGGTCGGGCGGCTGCGCGTCACCGTGAGCCCCGGGGCGCCCGGCGCGGCGCGCCCGACGCTGGTCGTGACGGCCGGACCGGCGCCCGTGCGCGGGCCAGCGCGCGTCGTGCGGTCGGCGTGGGTGCGCAACGAGCGGTCGCCGCTCGCCGGGCACAAGTCGACGTCCTACGCCGCCGACGTCCTGGCCCTGGCGGCGGCGTCCCGCGCGGGCGGCAACGAGGCGGTGCTCGCGAACACGCGCGGCGACCTCTGCGAGGGCACCGGCTCCAACGTCTTCGTGGACCGCGACGGCGAGCTGCTGACCCCGCCGGCCGGCTCCGGCTGCCTGCCCGGGGTGACGCGGGCCCTCGTGCTGGAGTGGGCGGCGGACGCCGGCATGCCGGTGCGCGAGGCGCGGGTCGGCGAGCTGCCCTGGACGGTGCTGGACGACGTGGCGGCGGGCTCCGCCGGGCTCGCGCTCAGCGGCTCCCTGCGCGGGTTCGCGGGCGTGCGGGCGCTCGACGGGACCCCCGTGGAGGTCGGGGCGCTGACCGCCGAGGTGGAGCGGCTGTTCCGCCGGCGCGCGGCCGACGACCTCGACCCGTAGGCGGGGCCGGAGAGGGTCAGGCGGTGAGGAGCGCCGCGATGAGCGCGGCGATCTCGCCCTCCATGCGGTCGCTCTCGGTCCCGAGCGCCACCAGCTGCTCGGTCGCGGTGAGGAACCGCTCGAGCGGCTCCGACGGCGAGGCGAGCAGCGCGCTGCCCTCGATGCCGGTCAGCGAGATCAGGGTGAACAGCGGGTCCTCGTCCCGCCACACCTGCACGTCCCCGCTGCCGGCCGGGTCCTCGGCGTCCGCGAGCATGCCCTGGAGCAGGAGCTCGCGGCCGAGCAGCCACACCGACGTGGACTGCGGGCTCGTGAACACGGCACGCACCGTGTACGGGTCGCTCACGCGGTACGACAGCTCCGCGGTGACAGGCAGGACGCTGGCATCGGAGCTGATGAGCTGCATGGCGACGGACTCGACGACGTCGTACGAGCGCTGGGCCACCGCATCCTCCTTCACACACGTCCACACACGTCACGCGAGACGTCCATCATGACAGCCGCCGGGCGGGTCCGAGCCGTGCGGGCCCGACTTTCACCCGGTGGGACGCCTCAGAAGAGCAGCGGTGCGGCCGTAGGGGTCGGGTTGCGCCGGGCGGCGGCGGGACGATCCCGCTGCTGACGCGGTCCCCGCGCCCGGCGAGCGGCCGACCCGCGCCGGTTTCGGAGTTGGGCGCCGGGTCGGGTAGAGTTCTCAACCGCCGGGCGATTGGCGCAGTGGTAGCGCGCTTCGTTCACACCGAAGAGGTCACTGGTTCGAACCCAGTATCGCCCACCGGCACGACGGCCCCCGGTCCCCACGGACCGGGGGCCGTCGTCGTCCCTTGGTCGCGCGTCCCCACCCGCGGGTGACCGGTCGGTAGCATCGACCCGGACCCCGCGCGCCAGGCGCGGGCCGACCCGAGGAGACCCCGCAGTGTCCGAGCTCATCACCCTCACCGTCGACGGCACCAGCACCACGGCCGAGGCGGGGACGACGGGCACGGACCTCTTCTCCGCCCGCCGCGAGGTCGTCGTGGCCCGGGTCGACGGGGAGCTGTGGGACCTGTCCCGCCCGCTGCCCGACGGCGCGGTCGTCGAGGCCGTGACCATCGACTCGCCCGACGGCCTGGCCGTCCTGCGCCACTCCGCCGCGCACGTGCTCGCGCAGGCCGTGCAGGAGGTCAACCCGAAGGCGCGGCTCGGCATCGGCCCGCCCGTGACCGACGGCTTCTACTACGACTTCGACGTCGAGACCCCGTTCACGCCCGAGGACCTCAAGGCGCTCGAGAAGGTCATGACCCGCATCGTCCGCGAGGGGCAGGCCTTCCGGCGCGTCGAGGTCACGGACGACGAGGCGCGCGCGCTCGCCGCCGACGAGCCGTACAAGCTCGAGCTGATCGGCCTGAAGTCCACCGCCGACACCGCGGGCGAGGGCGCGTCGGTCGAGGTCGGCTCCGGCGGCCTGACGTACTACCAGAACGTGCGCGGCGCGGGCCGGGAGTCCGAGGCGGTCGTCTGGCAGGACCTGTGCCGCGGCCCGCACCTGCCCAGCACCAAGCTGCTCGGCAACGGCTTCCAGCTGACCCGCTCCGCGGCGGCGTACTGGCGCGGGTCCGAGAAGAACCCGCAGCTGCAGCGCATCTACGGCACGGCCTGGCCGACCAAGGACGAGCTGAAGGCGTACCTGGACCGCGTGGCCGAGGCCGAGCGCCGCGACCACCGCCGGCTCGGCGCCGAGCTCGACCTCTTCTCGTTCCCCGACGAGATCGGCTCCGGCCTCGCGGTGTTCCACCCCAAGGGCGGCATCATCCGCATGGAGATGGAGGAGTACTCGCGGCGCAAGCACGTCGAGGCGGGCTACTCGTTCGTCAACTCCCCGCACATCACCAAGCAGCAGCTGTTCGAGATCTCCGGCCACCTGGACTGGTACGCGGACGGCATGTACCCGCCCATGCAGCTGGACGAGGAGCGCGACGCCGACGGCAACATCAAGCGCGCGGGGCAGAACTACTACCTCAAGCCGATGAACTGCCCGATGCACAACCTGATCTTCGACTCCCGCGGCCGGTCCTACCGCGAGCTGCCGCTGCGGCTGTTCGAGTTCGGCACCGTCTACCGCTACGAGAAGTCGGGCGTCGTGCACGGCCTGACCCGTGCCCGCGGCTTCACGCAGGACGACGCCCACATCTACTGCACCCGCGAGCAGATGAAGGGCGAGCTCACGAGCCTGCTCACCTTCGTCCTCGACCTGCTCAAGGACTACGGGCTCGACGACTTCTACCTGGAGCTGTCGACCCGGAACCCCGAGAAGTCGGTCGGCGAGGACGCCGCGTGGGAGGAGGCGACCGAGACGCTGCGCCAGGTCGCCACCGAGTCCGGCCTCGAGCTGGTCCCCGACCCGGGCGGCGCCGCGTTCTACGGCCCGAAGATCTCCGTGCAGGCGAAGGACGCGATCGGCCGCACCTGGCAGATGTCCACCATCCAGCTGGACTTCAACCTGCCCGAGCGGTTCGAGCTCGAGTACACCGCGCCCGACGGCAGCCGGCAGCGGCCCGTGATGATCCACCGCGCGCTGTTCGGGTCCATCGAGCGGTTCTTCGCGGTGCTGACCGAGCACTACGCGGGCGCGTTCCCGGCGTGGCTGGCGCCCGTCCAGGTGCTCGCCGTGCCCGTGGCGGAGCCGTTCGAGCCGTACCTCGAGGACGTCGTCGCCCAGCTGCGCGCCCAGGGGATCCGCGCCGAGCTCGACCGGTCCGACGACCGGTTCGGCAAGAAGATCCGCAACGCCAGCACGCAGAAGATCCCGTTCGTGCTCATCGCCGGCGGCGAGGACGCGGAGGCCGGGGCGGTGTCCTTCCGGTACCGCGACGGCCGGCAGGAGAACGGCGTGCCCGTGGCGGAGGCCGTGGAGCGCGTCGTGGCCGCGGTCCGCGAGCACGCGCAGGTCTGAGCGCGTGACGTCCGACGCGGGGGAGGCCCGCGAGCCCGGGACCGGCGACGTGCCGGCGAGCGCGGCGGTGGAGGACGCCGCCTCGCTCGCCGGCGTGCCCGACGGCTTCGGCCGGCTGTGGACCCCGCACCGGATGGCGTACATCGGCGGCGAGAACAAGCCGTCGGGCTCGGGCGCGGGCGACGGCTGCCCGTTCTGCCGCATCCCGTCGCTGCCCGACGAGGAGGGGCTGGTCGTCGCGCGCGGCGACGTCGCGTACGTCGTGCTGAACCTCTACCCGTACAACGGCGGTCACGTGCTGGTCGTCCCGTACCGGCACGTCGCCGACTACACCGACCTCACGGCGGCCGAGGTCGCCGAGGTCGCCGAGCTGACCCGGACCGCCATGCGGGTGCTGCGCGAGGTGAGCGGGCCCCACGGCTTCAACCTGGGCATGAACCAGGGCGAGGTGGCGGGGGCGGGCATCGCCGCGCACCTGCACCAGCACGTCGTCCCCCGCTGGTCGGGCGACGCGAACTTCCTGCCCATCGTGGGCCGCAGCCGCGCGCTGCCGGAGCTGCTGCACGACACCCGGGCGCGTCTCGCGGCCGCCTGGCCGGCGCGGCACGCCCGCGCCGACGACCCGAAGGAGTGACCGGCACGTGCTGAACGGACTGCGGGGAGCCATGACCCGGCTCTTCACGCCGGTGGCCGACGCGCTGCTGAGGCGCGGCGTCTCGCCGGACGCCGTGACGATCACCGGGACGGTGGCCGTCGTGGCCGCCGCGCTGTGGCTGTACCCGGCCGGGCACTTCCTGGCGGCGAGCCTGGTCATCGCGTTCTTCGCGCTGACGGACAGCCTGGACGGGGTGATGGCGCGCCGGTCCGGGCGCTCGGGTCCGTGGGGCGCGTTCCTGGACTCGACGCTGGACCGGTTCGGCGACGCGGCGATCTTCTCCGGCCTGGTGCTCTGGTTCATCGGCGAGGGGGACTCGTCCTCGGGCGCCGGCCTCGCGCTCGCGTGCCTGGTGCTCGGCTCGATCGTCCCGTACGCCCGGGCGCGTGCCGAGGGCCTGGGGATGACCGCGGCCGTCGGGATCGCCGAGCGCGCCGACCGCCTGGCCGCGGTGCTGGTCGCGACCGCGCTGGTCGGGGTCGGCGTGCCCGAGGTCGTGCTGGTCGTGGTGCTGGGGCTGCTCGCGGTGGCGTCGCTCGTCACGGTCGTGCAGCGCATGCTCACGGTGCGGCGCCAGGCGATGGGGCCGGCGTGAGCGCACGGGCGCCGCGGGTGGACGTCGCGAGGCTGTACGCGTTCGCCTGGCGGGTGACGGGCCGGGTGCCCGACCCGGCGATGCGGGCGGTGTTCCGGCTGGTCGCCGACGTGACGTGGCTGCTGCGCGGCGGCGGGGTGCGGCAGCTCGAGGCGAACCTGCGGCGCGTGCGGCCCGGGGCGTCGCCCGCCGAGCTGCGCCGGCTGTCCCTCGCCGGGATGCGGTCGTACATGCGGTACTTCGGAGAGGCGTTCGCCCTGGTCGGCGCGACGCCCGAGCAGATCGACGCGCGCGTGCGGATGGTGGACGGCGGACGCGTGCAGCAGGCGATCGCCGAGGGCCGGACCACGGTGCTCGCGCTCGGGCACGTCGGGAACTGGGACCTCGCCGGCGCGTGGGCGGTGCGCAACCTCGGCCGGACCGTCACCGTGGCGGAGCGGCTGAAGCCGGAGGCGCTGTTCCAGGAGTTCCTCGCGTTCCGCGAGGGTCTGGGCCTGGAGATCATCCCGCTGTCCGGGAGCGGTGGGGGCGTCTTCCGTGAGCTCGTCCGGGCGGTGAAGCAGCCCGTCGGCGGCGTGCTGCCGCTGCTGGCCGACCGCGACCTGACGGCCCGCGGCGTGGAGGTCGACCTGTTCGGCGAGCGCGCCCGCGTGGCCGCGGGACCCGCCGCCCTCGCCGTTGCCACGGGGGCGTCCCTGAGCACCGCGGTCATCACCTACGAGCGGCTGACCGGCGCCCGCCGCCGCGCCGCGGGCACGTCCTGGGGCATCGTCATCACCTTCGGCCGCGAGCTCACGGCGCCCGACGACGTGCCGCGGTCCGAGCGCGTCGCGGCGCTGACGCAGGCGTGGGTCGACGACCTCGCCGTGGGGATCGCCGCGGCGCCGCAGGACTGGCACATGCTGCAGAAGGTGTTCGTCGCGGACCTCGACCCCGAGCGCTACGCGCGGACGCTCGCCGCCGAGCAGGGGGCGTCATGACCGCCGCGACCACCACGCGCCCGCTGCGGATCGGCATCGTCTGCCCCTACTCGTTCGACGTGCCGGGCGGCGTGCAGTTCCACGTGCGGGACCTCGCGGAGGCCCTGATCGCCCGCGGGCACAGCGTGTCCGTGCTCGCGCCCGCCGACGACGACACCCCGATCCCGCCCTACATGACGTCGGCGGGGCGCGCGGTGCCGGTCCGGTACAACGGCGCCGTCGCCCGCGTCACGTTCGGCCCGGTCACCGCCGCGCGGGTGCGCCGCTGGCTCGCGGCCGGCGAGTTCGACGTGCTGCACCTGCACGAGCCCGTCACCCCGTCGCTCAGCATGCTGGCGCTGTGGATCGCCGACGGGCCGGTGGTCGCGACGTTCCACACGTCGCTGGTCCGCTCGCGGCCGCTGCAGCTCGCGTACCCGCTGGTCCGGCAGTCCCTGGAGAAGATCAGCGCCCGGATCGCGGTGTCGGAGGACGCGCGGAGGACGCTCGTCGAGCACCTGGGCGGCGACGCGGTGGTGATCCCGAACGGCGTGTACGTGGACGCCTTCGCGCGCGCCGCCGCCGACCCGCGGTGGGTCGGCACCACGGACGCCCCGACCGTCGTGTTCCTCGGCCGGCTGGACGAGAGCCGCAAGGGCCTGCCCGTGCTGCTCGACGCCGTCCCCGAGGTGCGCCGGGCGTTCCCCGGCGTGCGGTTCCTGGTCGCGGGGCGCGGCGAGACCGGCCCCGAGGAGGCGCGCGAGCTGCTGGGCGACGACGCGGACGCCGTCGAGTTCCTCGGCGGGATCAGCGACGAGGACAAGGCGCGGCTGCTCGCGTCGGCCGACGTGTACTGCGCCCCTCAGACCGGCGGCGAGTCGTTCGGCATCGTGCTGGTCGAGGCGATGAGCGCCGGCACCGCCGTCGTCGCCTCCGACCTCGGCGCGTTCACCCGCGTGCTCGACGAGGGGCGGGCCGGCGTGCTGTTCCGCACCGGCGACCCGGCCGACCTGGCCCGCACGCTGATCGACCTGCTCGGCGACGACGCGCGCCGGGCGGAGGTCGCGGCGGCGGGGGAGGCCGCGGTGTGGCGGTACGACTGGTCGTCGGTGACCCACGAGGTGCTGACGGTCTACGAGATGGCCGTGCAGGGCAGCGAGGCGCCCGTCGGGGAGGACCCGACGTCGTGGCGCGGGGCGCGGCGCCTGGAGCGGCGGCGCACGCGCGGCGCGGAGTCGTCATGACCACGTCCCGTGCCGACGTCCGTCCCGCCCGTGAGCCCGAGGAGGCACCGGAGTGACCTGGTCCGAGACCGCGGTCGTCGTGGTCGCGGTGCTGCTGCTGGTGCTGTGGTGGTCGTGGGTGGCCGCGTCGCGCATCGACCGGCTGCACCGCAAGGTCGTCGCGTCCCGCGCGGTCGTCGACACGCAGCTGCTGCGCCGGGCGTCGGCGGCCTCGACGCTCGCGGCGTCCGGCGTGCTCGACCCGGTGAGCTCCGTGCTGATCGGCGAGGCGTCCTGGGCGTCGATCGCCGCCGGCTCCCCGCAGACCCAGGGCATCGCGACGCTGCCGGCCGAGCTCGGCGGGCCGGAGCGGGCCGGCGCGCCGGCGGACCGGGGGCTGATCGAGAGCGAGCTGTCCTCGACGCTGCGGGAGGCGCTGGACGACCCGGCGGAGGTGGAGGCGCTGCGCGAGGAGCCCGGTGCCGGGGAGCTCCTCGACGCGCTCGGCGACGCCTGGTACCGCGTGCAGCTCGCCCGGCGGTTCCACAACGAGGCGGTCGCCCAGGCCCAGCGCATGCGGCGCGGCTGGGCCGTCCGGACGCTGCGGCTCGCGGGGCGCGCGCCGATGCCGGAGACGCTCGAGCTCGACGACGCCTGGCCCCCCGCGCTCGGCCGTCCCGGGCGCCCCCCGGCCGCCGCCTGACCTGTGGACGCCGCGTCGGCACCGTGCCGCGCGCGTCTACGATGGACGGTGGAACCCGAACTCCCCTCCCTCGAGATGTGAGGCACGCAGTGAGCACCGACACCAGCCAGCCCAGCACCCCCGCCGACGCGCCCGCGGTCGGCACCGCCCGCGTCAAGCGCGGCATGGCGGAGATGCTCAAGGGCGGCGTGATCATGGACGTCGTCACGGCCGAGCAGGCCAAGATCGCCGAGGACGCCGGCGCGGTCGCCGTCATGGCGCTCGAGCGGGTGCCGGCCGACATCCGCGCCCAGGGCGGCGTGGCGCGGATGAGCGACCCCGACCTGATCGACGGGATCATCAGCACGGTCTCCATCCCGGTGATGGCCAAGGCCCGCATCGGCCACTTCGTCGAGGCGCAGGTGCTGCAGAGCCTCGGCGTGGACTACGTGGACGAGTCCGAGGTGCTCACGCCCGCGGACTACGCGCACCACATCGACAAGTGGCAGTTCACCGTGCCGTTCGTCTGCGGCGCGACGAACCTCGGCGAGGCGCTGCGCCGGATCACCGAGGGCGCGGCGATGATCCGCTCCAAGGGCGAGGCCGGCACCGGCGACGTCTCGAACGCCACGACGCACATGCGCACCATCCGCGACGAGATCCGCCGCCTGTCCTCGCTGCCCGAGGACGAGCTGTTCCTCGCCGCCAAGGAGCTGCAGGCGCCGTACGACCTGGTGGTCGAGGTCGCGCGCGCCGGCAAGCTGCCCGTCGTGCTGTTCACCGCGGGCGGCATCGCCACCCCCGCGGACGCGGCGATGATGCGCCAGCTCGGCGCCGAGGGCGTGTTCGTCGGCTCCGGCATCTTCAAGTCGGGCAACCCGGCCGAGCGCGCCGCGGCGATCGTCAAGGCCACCACGTTCTACGACGACCCCGACGTCATCGCGAAGGTCTCGCGCGGCCTCGGCGAGGCGATGGTCGGCATCAACGTCGACGACGTCCCCGTGCCGCACCGCCTGGCCGAGCGCGGCTGGTGACGAGCCCGCTGCCGTCCGACGGCCCGTCGACCCTCCCGGGGGCCGGCGGGCCGTCGCCGTCCGGGGGCACGGGCCAGGGCGCGACGAGCACCGCGCCCTCCGCGCTCGGCGACGACTGGGTCCTGGGCGAGGACGGCCTGCGGTTCCGCCGCGCGGCGCGGGTGCTGCTGCTCGACGCCGACGACCGGCTGCTGCTGGTGCGCGGGCACGACGCGGACCAGCCCGAGCGGTCGTGGTGGTTCACGGTCGGCGGGGGCATCGACGCGGGGGAGCAGCCCCGCGCCGCCGCCGTGCGCGAGGTGCGCGAGGAGACGGGGCTCGTGCTGGACCCCGGCGCGCTCGTCGGCCCGGTACTGACCCGCACGGGCATCTTCGACTTCTTCGCGGAGCGCTGCCGGCAGGAGGAGGAGTTCTTCCTGGCGCGGGTGGAGTCCGCCCTGGACACCGACGCGGTGGCGCGGGACGGCTGGACCGCCGTCGAGCTGGACGTCCTGGACGAGCTGCGCTGGTGGCACCTGGACGACCTGGACCGGGAGACCCGCGAGGTGTTCCCGGCGGGGCTGCCCGACCTGGTCCGGCCGCTGCTGCGGGGCTGGGACGGCGTGACCCGGCACCTGGGGGAGCAGCTCGACGACTGATTTCCGTACCGGGGGGTAACTTCGGGGCGCCGATCTCCGGTAGCGTGCAGCGGTGCCCACCTCGACCTCTCCCGTCACCCACATGCACCGCAGCGGGATCCGCACCCTCATGGAGCTCGCGATGCGCGACCCGGAGGCGATCCGGCTCGAGATCGGCGAGCCCGACGTGCCCACGCCGGCGCACGTCGTCGCGGCGGCCGGCCGGGACGCCGCCGCCGGCCACACGGGCTACACGTCGAGCACCGGCACGCCGGAGCTGCGGGAGGCGCTGGCCGAGAAGGTGCGCCGGGTCAACGGCCTGGAGGTCACGGCGGCGGACGTCGTCGTCACCCACGGCGCCATGCACGGGCTCGCGATGGCGGTCAACGCCCTCGCCGGCCCCGGCGACGAGATCCTGCTGCCGGACCCGGAGTTCCCGAACTGGCGGATGGCCGCGGTCGCCGCGGGCGTCGGCGTCGGCACCTACCCCGCGCGCGTCGAGAACGGCTTCGTGCCGACGCTCGCCGACATCGAGGCGTCCCTGACCCCGGCCACCAAGATCGTGGTGGTCTGCTCGCCGAACAACCCGACCGGCGCGATGTACCCGCCGGAGCTGCTCGCCGGCGTCGTCGAGCTCGCCCGCGAGCGGGACCTGTGGGTGTTCTCCGACGAGTGCTACGAGGCGATCACCTACGGCGACCCGCACGTCAGCCCGGCCGCGTTCGACACCGACGGCCGCGTCGTCACGTTCTTCAGCTTCTCCAAGACGTACGCGATGACGGGGTGGCGGCTGGGCTACGTCGTCGCGCGGGACCCCGGCGTGGTCGACCTGCTCGGCCAGGTCGCCGAGGCCACGGTCGCGTGCCCGTCGTCGGTGAGCCAGCGCGCGGCCCTCGCGGCGCTGACGGGCCCGCAGGACGACGTCGCCGCGGCCGTCGCGTCCTACCGCGAGCGGCGCGACGCCGCCGTGGCGCTGCTCGAGAGACGGGGGATCGGCTCGGTCCTGCCGCAGGGCGCCTTCTACCTCATGGTCGACGTCTCCGCCGCCACGACCGACTCCGAGGCGTTCGCGCTGCGCCTGCTCGACGAGCGGCACGTGTCCGTGTCCCCGGGCAGCGCGTTCGGCGCGGGCGGCGAGGGCATGGTCCGGGTGTCGCTGGCCAGCGAGCGGTCCGCCCTGCTGGAGGGGCTCGGCCGCCTGGCGGACATGGTCGACGGCTGGGAGGCCGTGGAGGTCCCGGAGGTCGTCGAGCGCGCTGTGGAGCAGGCTGCCGCCCTCGATTCGTAGGATGAGCGGGTGAGCTCCTCTCCCACCATCGGTGTCCTGGCCCTGCAGGGCGACGTCCGCGAGCACCTCGCCGCCCTGCGGGCGAGCGGCGCGGAGGCCGTCCCGGTCCGCCGGACGTCCGAGCTCGACGCCGTCGACGCCCTCGTGCTGCCCGGCGGCGAGTCGACCACCATCGACAAGCTGCTGCGTGCGTTCGAGCTGGACGCCCCGGTGCGGGAGCGCCTCGCCGGCGGCATGCCCGCCTACGGGTCCTGCGCGGGCATGATCCTGCTCGCCGACCGCATCGAGGGCGGCATCGACGGCCAGCGGACGCTCGGCGGGCTCGACGTCACGGTGCGCCGCAACGCGTTCGGCCGGCAGGTCGACTCCTTCGAGACGGACCTGCGGATCGAGGGCGTGCCGGACTCCGACGCCGACCCCGTGCACGCCGTGTTCATCCGCGCGCCCTGGGTCGACGAGCTCGGGCCGGACGCCACGGCGCTCGCCCGCGTGGAGTCCGGGCCTGCCGCCGGTAGGATCGTCGCGGTGCGCCAGGGCCCGTTGCTCGCCACGTCCTTCCACCCGGAGGTCACGGGCGACACGCGGGTGCACCGGCTGTTCGTCGAGATCGTCCGCGACGCCCTGTGAGTGCGGGGCGCGACCCGAGGCAGGGGAGCGCCGCACCGCCGGTCCGGGGGACGCGCAGGTCGACTGCGGAAACGAGAGGGTACGAAGCGATGTCGGGTCACTCCAAGTGGGCCACCACGAAGCACAAGAAGGCCGTGATCGACGCGAAGCGCGGCAAGCTCTTCGCGAAGCTCATCAAGAACATCGAGGTGGCCGCCCGCACGGGCGGCGGTGACCCCGCGGGCAACCCGACGCTCTTCGACGCCATCCAGAAGGCCAAGAAGACCTCGGTCCCGAACGACAACATCGAGCGCGCGGTCAAGCGCGGCTCCGGTGCCGAGGCCGGCGGCGCGGACTACCAGACGATCCTGTACGAGGGCTACGGCCCCGGCGGCGTCGCGTTCCTGGTGGAGTGCCTCACCGACAACCGGAACCGCGCCGCGGCCGACGTCCGCGTCGCGTTCACCCGCAGCGGCGGCCAGCTGGCCGACCCGGGCTCCGTGGCCTACCTGTTCTCCCGCAAGGGCGTCGTGATGGTCCCCAAGGAGGGCACCACCGAGGACGACGTCATGATGGCGGTGCTGGAGGCCGGCGCCGAGGAGGTCAACGACGCGGGCGACTCCTACGAGGTGCTGTCCGAGGCGACCGACCTGGTCGCCGTGCGGACCGCTCTGCAGGACGCGGGCATCGAGTACGACTCCGCCGACGTCGTGTTCCACCCGGCGACCCAGATCGAGGTCGACGCCGAGGGCGCGCGCAAGATCCTGCGGCTGATCGACACGCTCGAGGACTCGGACGACGTGCAGAACGTCTACGCGAACTTCGACGCCTCCGACGAGGTCATGGCCGAGCTCGAGGACGACTGAGCTCTCCCCGCTGAACCACCCCGCGACGCCCCGCCCGGCCCCGGCCGCGCGGGGCGGGCCGCGCCAGCGCGCGTCCCGCCCGCGCGTCCCGGCCGGTTCCGCGGTGCGCGGCTGGGAGGATGCGGGGGTGCGCGTACTCGGAGTGGACCCCGGACTGACCCGCTGCGGGCTCGGCGTCGTGGACGGCCTGCCCGGCCGCCGGGTGCGGATGGTCGCCGTGGGGGTGGCGCAGACCCGGCCCGACGAGGACATCGACCAGAGGCTGCTGGGCATCGCGGGCCAGATCGACCTGTGGCTCGAGGAGCACGCCCCCGACGCCCTGGCGGTCGAGCGCGTGTTCGCCCAGCACAACGTCCGGACGGTGATGGGCACGGCGCAGGTGGCGGGGATCGCGATGCTGGCGGCCGCGCGGCGGCGCATCCCGGTCGCGATGCACACGCCGTCCGAGGTGAAGGCGGCGGTCACCGGGAACGGCCGCGCGGACAAGCCGCAGGTGCAGACGATGGTCGCCCGGCTGCTGCAGCTCGACGAGCTGCCGAGGCCCGCGGACGCCGCCGACGCGCTCGCGCTGGCGATCTGCCACCTGTGGCGGCCGGCCGGTGCGGTGGGCGCGCCGCAGCGGGCGCCGGGGTCGATGACCGCGGCGCAGCGCGCGTGGGCGGCGGCGGAGCAGGCCTCGCGGCGCGTGCGGGCCTGACCGTGCGGGCCTGACCGCTCGCGCTACGGGGACCGCACCGGCGCGCCGCCCGTCGTCCCCAGGGGCGCGCGTGTCGTTCGTACAGGTGTTCGCACGCGTGGCAGACTGCTCGCGATGTCCGACGGGAAGGAGCCGGTGTGATCGCCTCGGTGCACGGGACGGTGCAGGCCGTGCGGCTGGACGCCGCGGTGGTGGAGGTCGGCGGGGTGGGCATGCTCGTGCAGGCCACGCCGGCGACGCTGGCGGGGCTGCGCGTGGGCCAGACCGCCACGCTGCACACCTCGCTGGTCGTCCGGGAGGACTCGCTGACGCTGTTCGGGTTCGCCGACGCCGACGAGCGCGAGGTGTTCGAGGTGCTGCAGACCGTCAGCGGCGTCGGGCCCCGGCTCGCTCTGGCGATGCTCGCCGTGCACACGCCGGACGGGCTGCGGCGGGCGGTCGCGACCGAGGACCTCGCCGCGCTCAAGCGGGTGCCCGGCATCGGGCACAAGGGGGCGCAGCGGATCGTCCTGGAGCTCGCCGACCGGCTCGGCGCGCCCGCCGTCGTCCCGGCCGCCGCGGGGGCCTCGGCCACGGCCGCGCCGGCGGACCGCCGGGACCAGGTCGTCGACGCGCTCGTCGGCCTCGGCTGGAACCAGAAGGCCGCGCAGGACGCGGTGACGTCCGTGCTGGACGGCAGCGACGAGCCCGTGGGGGAGGCGGAGGTCGCCGGCGTGCTCCGGGCGGCGCTGCGCACGCTGGGCGGCGGCCGTGGCTGACGGCACCGACGGGCTCGCGGGCCCCGGGTTCGACGTGGCGGACGGTTCCGGCGACGGGCCCGCGTCCGTGGTGCGGCCGGGGGCCGACGAGCTGGAGCGCGCCGCCGAGGCCGCCCTGCGCCCGCGGCACCTCGACGAGTTCGTCGGCCAGCGGGTCGTCCGGGAGCAGCTGTCCCTGGTCCTGGAGGCCGCCGTCGGCCGGGGCCGCGCGCCCGACCACGTGCTCCTGTCGGGCCCCCCGGGGCTCGGGAAGACGACCCTCGCGATGATCATCGCCGCGGAGCTGCACACCTCGCTGCGCGTGACGAGCGGACCGGCGATCCAGCACGCGGGCGACCTCGCGGCGATCCTGTCCTCCCTCGAGGAGGGCGAGGTGCTGTTCCTCGACGAGATCCACCGGCTCGCCCGGCCCGCCGAGGAGCTGCTGTACGTCGCGATGGAGGACTTCCGCGTCGACGTCGTGGTCGGCAAGGGCGCGGGGGCGAGCGCCATCCCGCTGGCCCTGCCGCCGTTCACGGTCGTGGGCGCGACGACCCGGGCCGGGCTGCTGCCGGCGCCCCTGCGCGACCGGTTCGGCTTCACCGGCCACCTCGACTTCTACGCCGACGACGAGCTCGAGCGCGTGTTGATGCGCTCCGCGGGCCTGCTCGGCGTCCCGCTGGCCGCCGAGGCCGCGGCGGAGATCGCCTCCCGGTCACGCGGGACGCCCCGCATCGCGAACCGGCTGCTGCGCCGGGTGCGGGACTGGGCGCAGGTCCGGGGCGACGGCACGCTGTCCCTCGACGCGGCGCGCGCGGCGCTCGCCGTGTACGAGGTGGACCACCGCGGGCTCGACCGGCTCGACCGCGCGGTGCTCACGGCGCTGTGCACCCGGTTCGGCGGCGGGCCCGTCGGGCTCACGACGCTCGCCGTGGCGGTCGGCGAGGAGCCCGAGACGGTGGAGACGGTCGCGGAGCCGTTCCTCGTGCGCGAGGGGCTCATCGGCCGCACCCCCCGGGGCCGCGTCGCGACCGCGGAGGCCTGGGCCCACCTCGGCCTCACCGCGCCCGTGCCGACGGGCACGCTGTTCGGCTGACCGCCGGACGTCCGCGGCGGGAACCCACCCCGCCCCGGACTCGTTAGGAGCCCGGAGCTGTGGCGCTAGACTGCGGCCGACCTCACACGCGATCTGGAGCTGTTCTTCGTGGACCCGACCTTCCTCATCATCCTCGTCATCGCCGTCGGTGCGATGTGGCTCATGTCGAGCCGGCAGCGCAAGATGCAGCGGCAGCAGCTGAGCTTCCGCGACAACCTGCAGCCCGGCCAGGAGGTCATGACCAGCTCCGGCATGTACGGCACGGTGGTCGAGGTCGAGGACGACGTCATCACGATCGAGTCCACCCCGGGCAACCAGACCCGCTGGATCAAGGCCGCCATCGCCAAGCTCGTGGAGCCGCCGGTCGAGGAGGCCGAGACCGCCGAGGAGGCGGGCGACGACGTCGAGTGGCGTGACGAGCCCGGCGCCGTGCCCCCGGGCCGGATCGACGTCCCGGACGACCTCTCCTCGCTCCAGCCGCCGCGGGACGACGAGGGCCCCGACAGCACCAGGAAGCCGCAGCAGTAGTCGACGGGTCCGCCGGTCCCGCGCGGCGCACGCCGCCGCCCGGGAACCGGAACCCCCCACCCGCACCGCCCGCGTGACCGCGGGCGGTGCGCGCACGAGAGAAGACGATCCGTTGGCCCCACCCACCCGCCGCCGGCACCCGGCGCGCACGCTGCTCACGCTCGCCGTCATCCTGGCCGCCGTCTTCGGCGCCGTCCTCGCGGGGACCCGGTTCTCCGACGCGACGTGGAGCCCGAAGCTCGCGCTCGACCTCGAGGGCGGCACGCAGCTGATCCTCGCGCCGGTCGCCGAGGACGAGTCCGAGGTGACGTCGGAGACGATCGCCCAGGCCATCGAGGTCATCCGCCAGCGCGTGGACTCGTCCGGCGTCGCCGAGGCCGAGATCACCAGCCAGGGCGGGTCCAACATCGTCGTGGCCCTGCCGGGCCGCCCGAGCGAGGAGACGCTGGACCTCGTCCGCACCTCCGCGCAGATGGAGTTCCGGCCGGTCCTGACGTACGGGGCCCCGGAGCCCACGGCCGCCGCCACCCCGACGCCCACCGACGGCACCGCCGCCGAGGAGCCGTCCGACGAGCCCGCGACCGAGGCCCCGGAGTCGCCCAGCGACGCCGCGTACTACGTGACGCCGGCCGTCCAGGCGCAGTACGACGCGCTCGACTGCACCGACCCGGCGAACCTCACCGGCGGGCAGGCCGGCCCCGCCGACAAGGCGCTCGTCACCTGCGACCCCGAGGGAACCGTCAAGTACATCCTCGGCCCGGTCGAGGTCGAGGGCGCCCGGATCTCGAACGCGAGCTCCGGCCTCCAGGTCAGCCAGTCCGGTGCGGTGACCAACACCTGGGCGGTGAACCTCCAGTTCGACGACGAGGGCACCCGCCAGTTCGCCGACGTGACGGAGCGCCTGCAGGGCCTGACCGCCCCGCAGAACCAGTTCGCGATCGTCCTCGACGGCCTGGTCATCTCGGCGCCGTCGCTCGCCCCCGGCGTCATCATCTCGGACGGGCGGCCGGAGATCAGCGGCTCCTTCACGCGCGAGACCGCCGCGTCGCTCGCCAACCAGCTCAAGTTCGGGTCCCTGCCGCTGAGCTTCGAGGTGCAGAGCGAGGAGCAGATCTCCGCGACGCTCGGCTCCGAGCAGCTGGAGAAGGGCCTCATCGCGGGCCTCATCGGCCTGCTGCTCGTGGTGCTGTACTCGCTGTTCCAGTACCGGGCGCTCGGCCTCGTCACGGTGGCGTCGCTCGCGATCGCGGCGCTGCTCACCTACGGCGTCATCACCCTGCTGTCCTGGACGCAGGGGTACCGCCTGTCGCTGCCCGGCGTCGCGGGCCTGATCGTGGCGATCGGCATCACGGCGGACTCGTTCATCGTGTACTTCGAGCGCATCCGTGACGAGCTCCGGGAGGGCCGCACCCTCGTCGCGGCCGTCGACCGCGGGTGGGAGCGGGCGCGCCGCACGATCCTGGCGTCCGACGCCGTGAACTTCCTCGCGGCGATCGTCCTGTACTTCCTGGCGGTCGGCTCGGTCCGGGGGTTTGCGTTCACGCTCGGCCTCACGACCCTGCTCGACCTGCTCATCGTGTTCACCTTCACCCACCCGGTGATGCTGCTGATCGCGCGGACGAAGTTCTTCGGCAGCGGGCACCCGCTGTCCGGGCTCGACCCGCGCCGTCTCGGCGCGTCGGGCGGCACCCGGTACGTCGGCCGCGGGCGGATCGCCACCGGCCGCCGCGCCGAGGCCGACGCCCCGGCCCCGGAGCAGGCCGGCCTGGACGTCCCGACGTCGACGCTCGTCGCGGCCCCCGTCGGCGCGGGCGGCACCATCGCCGAGCGTCGCGCCGCCGCGCGCGCCGCGCAGGCCGGGGCGGCCACCCCGGACGACCCGGCGCCGGACGGCCCGGCTCCCGATGACGGCACGCCCCCCGAGGACGCCGCACGACGTACCGAGGGGAGCGACGCCTGATGGCCGTCAACTTCGCCCAGTGGGGCAACGACCTGTACACGGGCCGCCGCTCGTACGACATCGTCGGCCGGCGCCGGCTGTGGTTCACGATCTCCGGCGTGCTCGTGCTGCTGTCGGTGATCCTGCTGTTCAAGCCGGGCCTGCAGCCGGGCATCGAGTTCCGCGGCGGCTCCGAGTTCACGGTGTCGAACGTGTCGACCACCGACCAGCAGCCCGCGCTCGACGCGGTCGCGGAGGTCGCGCCCGACGAGGTCCCGCGCGTCACGAACGTCGGCGCCTCGGCGATCCGCATCCAGACCGCCGAGCTCACGAACGACCAGGTCGAGCAGGTCCGCACCGGCCTCGAGGAGGCCTACGGGGTCTCGGAGGACGAGGTCGCCAGCTCCTTCATCGGCCCGACCTGGGGCAAGGACGTCTCGCAGAAGGCCCTGACGAGCCTCGTGGTGTTCCTCGTCCTGGTCGCGATCGTCATGACGCTGTACTTCCGCAACTGGCGGATGGCCGTCGCCGCGCTGGTCGCGCTGTTCCACGACCTCGTCATCACGGTCGGCGTCTACGCGGGGGTCGGCTGGGAGGTCACGCCGGCGACGGTGATCGGCTTCCTCACGATCCTCGGGTACTCGATCTACGACACCGTCGTGGTGTTCGACAAGGTCCGGGAGAACACGGCCGGCATCACCGACCAGACGCGCGCCACCTACGAGGAGCGCGCGAACCTGGCGGTCAACCAGACGCTGGTCCGGTCGATCAACACCTCCGTCGTGGCGCTGCTGCCCGTCGCGGCGATCCTGTTCATCGGCGCCTTCGTGCTCGGTGCCGGGACGCTGCGGGACATCGCGCTCGCCCTGTTCGTCGGCATGATCGTCGGCGCGTTCTCGTCGATCTTCCTCGCGACGCCCCTCGAGGTCGCCCTGCGGCTCCGGGAGCGTCCGATCCGGGAGCACACCGCGCGGGTCCTCGCGGGCCGGCGGGAGCTCGTCGCCGCGGGCGTGGGCGCGGACGCCTCGCCGGAGGAGGTCGCGGTCGCGCGGTTCACCGGTCAGGTGCGCCCCGGCGGTCACCAGGGCGTGGCCGCGCAGCCGCGCCGGAAGAAGGGGAAGCGATGACCGAGGTCACCAGCGGGGCGGACCGCTCCGAGGAGGTCGCCGGGCTCGAGGTCACCGGGCTCACCGGCGCGGCGCTCGTCTCCCGCGTCGAGCAGCTGGTGCGCGACGTGCCGGACTACCCGACGGCCGGCGTCGTGTTCAAGGACATCACCCCGCTGCTCGCGGACGGCCCCGCCTTCGCCGCGGTCGTCCGGGAGATGGCCGCGCGGGTCCCCGGGCCGGTCGACCTGGTGGCCGGCATGGAGGCGCGCGGGTTCATCCTCGCGGCACCGGTCGCGCTCGCCCTCGGCGCGGGCTTCCTGCCGGTGCGCAAGGCCGGCAAGCTGCCCGGTCCGACCGCCCGGCGGGACTACCAGCTCGAGTACGGCGCCGCCTCGGTGGAGCTGCACCCGTTCACGGTCCCCGCCGGCTCGCGCGTGCTCGTGGTGGACGACGTCCTGGCCACGGGCGGGACGGCTGCGGCGACCGTCGAGCTGCTGGAGGAGTGCGGCGCCGAGGTCGTGGGGCTGTCGTTCCTCATGGACCTCACGTTCCTGCCCGGCCGGTCACGGCTCGCCGGCCACCACGTCGACGCGCTGCTCGACGTCCGCTGACACCGGGCGGGGGACCGGCGTCGCCGGCCCGTCCGGCATCGGCGCGGCCCCCGACCGGCGGGGTCGCGCCGACGCCGTAGAATCGTGCGGATCGGCGGCTCGACCGGGGTGACCACCCCGGGCGGACCGTGACTCACAGCCGGGTGCTCCCGGCACGGCAGGAGGCGCGCATGGCGGACCAGGTCAGGACGTCGGCCCCCGACGCGCGGCCGGAGGTGCCCCCCACCACGGGCAGCACCAGCCGCGTGCGCTCCCGCCTGGCCAGGTTCGGCCAGGGCCGAGGGCCGGGGCAGTCGCCCGTGATCGAGCCGCTGCTGCAGGCCGTCCGGACCAACCACCCCAAGGCCGACCTCAGCCTGATCGAGCGGGCCTACGTCACCGCCGAGCAGGCGCACCGCGGGCAGCTCCGCAAGAGCGGCGACCCGTACATCACGCACCCGGTGGCGGTCGCGACCATCCTGGCCGAGATGGGCATGACGCCCCCGACGCTCGCCGCCGCGCTGCTGCACGACACGGTCGAGGACACCTCGTACTCGCTGGAGCAGCTGCGCTCCGAGTACGGCCCCGAGATCGCGATGCTGGTCGACGGCGTCACCAAGCTGGACAAGGTGACGTACGGCGACGCCGCGCAGGCCGAGACGGTCCGCAAGATGGTGGTCGCGATGTCGCGCGACATCCGCGTGCTCGTCATCAAGCTCGCCGACCGCCTGCACAACGCGCGCACCTGGAAGTTCGTCCCCGCGGCGTCGGCGGAGAAGAAGGCCCGCGAGACGCTCGAGATCTACGCGCCGCTCGCGCACCGCCTCGGCATGAACACCATCAAGTGGGAGCTCGAGGACCTGTCGTTCTCGACGCTGTACCCGAAGGTCTACGACGAGATCGTGCACCTCGTCGCCGAGCGCGCCCCCACCCGCGAGGAGTACCTGGCGATCGTCCGCGAGCAGGTCGGCGCCGACCTGCGGCAGTCGAAGATCAAGGCGACCGTGACGGGGCGGCCGAAGCACTACTACTCGATCTACCAGAAGATGATCGTGCGGGGCCGCGACTTCGCCGACATCTACGACCTGGTCGGCGTGCGCGTCCTGGTCGACACGGTGCGCGACTGCTACGCGGCGCTCGGTGCGCTGCACGCGCGGTGGAACCCGGTGCCCGGCCGGTTCAAGGACTACATCGCGATGCCCAAGTTCAACCTCTACCAGTCGCTGCACACGACGGTGATCGGGCCCGGCGGCAAGCCCGTCGAGATCCAGATCCGCACGCACGACATGCACCGGCGCGCGGAGTACGGCGTCGCGGCGCACTGGAAGTACAAGGAGAACGCCAAGAACGCCGGCACGGACGCCGACGGCAACGACATGGCGTGGCTCCGCCAGCTGGTGGACTGGCAGAAGGAGACGGCCGACCCCTCGGAGTTCCTGGACTCCCTGCGGTTCGAGATCGCCGACGGCGAGGTCTACGTCTTCACTCCGAAGGGCGACGTGATGGCGCTGCCCGCGGGGGCGACACCCGTCGACTTCGCCTACGCCGTGCACACCGAGGTCGGGCACCGCACGATGGGCGCCCGGGTGAACGGCCGCCTGGTCCCGCTGGACTCGACGCTGGAGAACGGCGACGTCGTCGAGGTGTTCACGTCGAAGTCCGAGACGGCCGGCCCGTCCCGCGACTGGCTGGGCTTCGTCACGAGCCCCCGCGCGCGCAACAAGATCCGCCAGTGGTTCACCAAGGAGCGGCGCGAGGAGGCGATCGAGCACGGCAAGGACGCCATCGCCAAGGCGATGCGCAAGCAGAACCTGCCGATCCAGCGGCTGCTCTCGCACGAGTCCCTCGTCGCCCTCGCGAACGAGATGCGGTACGCCGACGTGTCGGCCCTCTACGCGGCGATCGGCGAGGGGCAGGTCTCCGCGGCGACCGTCGTGCAGCGCCTCGTGCACGCCATGGGCGGGGAGCCCGGCGCCGAGGAGGACATCGCCGAGGTCGCGCGCCCCGGCCAGACCGCGCGGCGGGTGCGCACCGGCGACCCGGGCGTCGTGGTCAAGGGCGTCGACGACATCTGGGTGAAGCTCGCCAAGTGCTGCACCCCGGTCCCGGGCGACGACATCGTCGGCTTCGTGACCCGGGGCCAGGGCGTCAGCGTGCACCGGTCGGACTGCATCAACGTCGGCTCCCTGCGCGAGCAGCCGGAGCGGATGGTCGACGTCGAGTGGAGCCAGGGGAGCACCGCGCTGTTCCTGGTGCAGATCCAGGTCGAGGCGCTCGACCGGAGCCGGCTGCTCTCCGACGTCACGCGCGTGCTGTCGGACCACCACGTCAACATCCTGTCCGCGTCGGTGTCGACGTCCCGCGACCGGGTCGCGATGTCGCGCTTCGTGTTCGAGATGGCGGAACCGTCCCACCTGGCGTCGGTGCTGTCGGCGGTGCGGAAGGTCGAGGGCGTGTTCGACGTCTACCGCATCACCGGGGCGAAGGCCGCAGAGCAGCCGGTCGTCGACGCCTGACCCCGGGGGCCCGCCCGTCACGGGCGGACGCCCCGGAGCGGGCGGAGGTCCTGGAGCGCGCGGGCGGCCTGACGCACCCCGCGCCGGCCCGCCGCCGCCGCGACGTCCGACCGGACCGCGGCCAGGTCCAGCCCGGCGTCCCGGAGCCGCGCCAGCAGCGGCAGCGCCACGCCGGGCGGCTCGTCGGTCAGGAGGTCGCGTGCGGTCCGCCGCGGCGTCGTGACGCGCACGCCGGCCAGCACGACGACGTCGCGGGCGGTGAGGTCGGCGGCCGACGTCGTGCGCTCCGGGTGCGGGGCCGGGACCCGGTCGCGGCGGGTGGCGACGACGTGGACGCGGGCCGGGGCCGGCCCCCCGAGGTGCACCCACGCCGCGGCCGTCCGCCCCACGGCGCACCGGGCGGGGACGAGCGGAGCCAGCGCGGCGGCGCGCAGCAGCGGGGTCGCGGCGACGCGCCGGGGGAGTGCGACGTCGTCCCGCAGGGCGACCAGGTGGCCGTCGCGCAGCAGCACCTGCCACGCGACGTCGCCGAGGTCGGCGCGCCGCACCAGGACCGAGGCGGGGCCGCGGCGCGCGGGGCCGTCGTGAGGGGAGGGGTGGCTGCTCACCTCATGCAGGATGCCGGTCGCCCCGCGCCGTGGCGAGGGTCGACCGGCATCCTGTGGACGACGAGCGGGGTCTCAGCCGCGCGAGTCCTGCGCGGCGCGCTGCACCTGCTCCAGCCAGGCGCGGCGGGCGTCCAGCGCGGCCTGGGCCTCCGCGACCCGGCGGCTGTCGCCGCTGGCCTGCGCCTTGTCCAGGTCCGCCTGGAGCTGCGCGATCGCGCTCTCCAGCTGGGCGGCCGCCCCCTCGGCGCGGGCGCGCGTCTCCGGGTTGGTGCGGCGCCACTCGGCCTGGTCGGCGTCGCGGACCTTCGCCTCGACCGCGCGGAGCCGGCCCTCGACCCGCTGGATGTCCGCGCGCGGGACCTTGCCGGCGGCCTCCCACCGGTCCTGGATGGACCGCAGGGCGGCCTTCGCCTGGCCCAGGCCGCGCGACGGGTCGATGGCCTCCGCCTCGGCGAGCAGCGCCTCCTTGACCTCCAGGTTGCCCTGGTACTCCCGGTCGGTGGCGGCGTTCAGCTCGTCACGGGCGTGGAAGAAGGCGTCCTGCGCGGCGCGGAACCGGGCCCACAGGGCGTCGTCGTCCGAGCGGCTCGCGCGGCCCGCCGACTTCCAGCGCGCCATGAGGTCGCGGTACGCGCCGGCCGTGGCGCCCCAGTCGGTGCTCGTCTGCAGGCGCTCGGCCTCGCGGACGATCTCCTCCTTGGCGGCCTTCGCGCCGGCGTTGCGGGACTCGAGCTCGGCGAAGTAGTGCCGCCGCTCCCGGTCGAACGTGGTCCGGGCGTGGCTGAACCGCTTCCAGAGCGACTCCTCGGACGCGCGGTCGATGCGCGGGCCGGAGCGCTGCGCGTCCTTCCACTCGTCCAGCAGCGCGCGGAGCTGCTCGCCGGCGGGCCGCCACTGCATGCGGGAGGGGTCCGTGCCGGCGATCTTCTCGGCGCGCTCCACGATCCGCGTGCGGGACGCGAGGGCCGCCTGGCGGGCACTGGCGCGCTCCGCCTCGACCACGGCGCGGCGCTCGGCGGCGACGGCGCGCAGGCCCTCGAGCCGGGCGCGGAGCCCGTCCAGGTCGCCGACGGCGGCGGGCTCCGCCGTCTCCTCGGCGAGCCGGGCCAGCGTCTGGTCGATCTCCTTGACCGCCAGGTCCGCGGCGGTCAGGCGTGCCTCGAACAGGGCGACCTTCGCCTGGAGGTCCAGGAACCGGCGCACGTACAGCGCCAGCGCCTCGTCCGCGGTCGCGCCCGGGAACTGACCGACCGCGCGCTCGCCCGCGGCCTCGCGGACGTACACGGTGCCGTCCTCGTCCACGCGGCCGAACGCCGTAGCGGCCGCGGCCTCCGCGGAGTCGTCCGGGACCGGGACCACCGGGGCGACCGGTCCGGCCGGCGCGGCGTCCTGCTCCGGGGCGGTCTCCGGCGCGGGCGCGGCGTCCTCGGACGCCGGCTCCTGGGCGGGCTGCTCCTCGGCCACGGGCTCCTCGACGGACGCGGCGGGGTCGTCGGAGGCGGTCGCGTCGACGGACCCGGCCTCCTCGGCCGACGCGGGCACCTCCACGGGTGCGGCCGCGTCGTCGGACTCGCCCTCGGCGACGGAGGGTGCCTCGTCGACGGACGCGGCCTCGGCCACGGCCTCCTGGGCGGGTGCGGTCTCCGGAGCGGCCTCCGCCGCTGCCTCGTCCGTGCCGGTCGTCTCGGTGGGGACCGGGTCCGTGGCGACCTCGTCCGCGGGCGCCGTGGTGGGCGTCGGCGCGGCGACGGTGGCCTCGTCGCTGTCGTGCGAGCGCTGCTGCTCGTCGGGCGTCTCGGTCACTGGGTCTCCACTCCCTCGATGGTGACGGGGGTGGCGGGGGTGCCGTCGGAGGCACCTCCGGTCACACCCGCGTCAGCGACTGCCTGCACCACGTCGAGGCCCGACGTGATGCGGCCGAACACGGTGTAGCCGCCGGCTT
Organism: Cellulomonas endometrii; assembly: GCF_949769265.1. NCBI lineage: Bacteria > Bacillati > Actinomycetota > Actinomycetes > Micrococcales > Cellulomonadaceae > Cellulomonas > Cellulomonas endometrii. Next base: position 148,287 of record NZ_CATKPC010000001.1, read on the forward strand.
CGTCCGACGGGATGGTCGAGTCCTCGTAGACGAGGAAGAACTGGCTCCCCATCGACTCGGCGTTCCCGCCCTGCCGGGCCATGGCGATGGTGCCGGCGGGGTAGACGTCGTCGGCCGGCGCGTTCTCCACGGGGCCGAACGAGTACCCCGGGCTGCCGGTGCCGGTGCCCGTGGGGTCACCGCACTGCAGCACGTAGATGCCGGAGGTGACGAGCCGGTGGCAGCCGGTGTCGTCGAAGTACCCCTCCTGCGCGAGGGTGACGAAGTTCGCGACCGCCTGCGGCGCCGCGGCTCCGTCCAGCTCGACGCCGATGTCGCCCTGGCTGGTGGTGATGGTGCCGGTCCAGGTGCGGCCTTCGGCGAGCGCGGCGTCGGGCAGGACGCCGCCGTTGCCCGTGCGGGCGGCCGGGGTGGTCGCCGCGGTGCTCGGCGTCGGCGCGGCGTCCGCGGCGGGCTCGTCGTCACCGGTGAGCAGCAGCGCGGCCGTGACGCCGACGCCCAGCACCAGCACGCCGACGACCCCGCCGGCGATGATCTGCTGGCGGCGACGGCGCGCGCGCTTGGCGTTCAGGCGCTCCTGCCACTTCTCGTACCGGCGGCGCTCGTACTCGCGCTCGCGCTTGCTGGACGGCACGCACACTCCTCGGTCTCGTCGTCGGCGGGGACCGGCCCCCGCGTGGGGTCGCGGGAGCGCCAGGCTCCCGTGCCCGCCCGACAGTCTAGGCAGCCACGATGCCCTGGGCGCTCACGCACGCCGGGGTCCGCGGTTCCCCGGCGCGGCTAGCGTGGCGCCGTGCGCATCTTCGGCCTGACCGCCCCCGTGTTCGCGGCCACCTGCTACGTGGTCGCCGCCGACGACGGCACGTGCGTGGTGATCGACCCGGGCGGGGGTGTCGCGGACGCGGTGACCCGCACCGTGACCGGCCACGGGCTGCGCCTCGCCGGCGTGCTGGCGACCCACGGGCACGCCGACCACGTCTGGGACGCGGGCCGGGTCGCGGGCGCGGCAGGGGTCCCCGTGCGGGTGCACGCGCGGGACGCCTACCGGCTGGCGGACCCGCTCGGGACGCTCGGCGCGGGACCCGGGGGCGTGTCGTCCGGGCTGCGCGCGGCGGTGCGGGACGCGGGCCTCGACCCCGACGCGTTCGACGCGGGCGAGGTCGAGCCGTTCGGGGCGGGCGACGACGCGCGGACCCCGGACGTCGAGCTGGTGCTCGGCGGGGTGCGGCTGCTCGCCCGGCACGCCCCGGGGCACACGGAGGGCTCCACGCTGTACCTGCTCGACGCCGGGGACGAGCAGGTGGCGTTCACGGGCGACGTGCTCTTCGCCGGCACCGTCGGCCGCACCGACCTGCCCGGTGGCGACCCGTCCGCGATGGCCGCGACGCTGCGCGAGGTGGTCGCCGCGCTGCCCCCGGGGACGCACGTGCTGCCCGGCCACGGGCCTGCCAGCCGCGTGGACGCGGAGCTGGCCACCAACCCGTACCTGGCAGGATGACGCGCATGGCACGTCCGACTCCTCTGTCCGGTTTCCCCGAGTGGCTCCCCGACGGCCGCGTGGTCGAGCAGCACGTCCTCGACACGCTGCGGCGCACCTTCGAGCTCCACGGCTTCGCCGGCATCGAGACCCGCGCGGTCGAGCCGCTGGACCAGCTGCTCCGCAAGGGGGAGACCTCCAAGGAGGTGTACGTCCTGCGTCGCCTGCAGGAGGAGAAGGACGACACCGGGTCTGCCCCCGAGGCCGACCGCTCCGGTCAGCTCGGCCTGCACTTCGACCTCACCGTGCCGTTCGCGCGGTACGTGCTGGAGAACGCCGGGCACCTCGCGTTCCCGTTCCAGCGCTACCAGATCCAGAAGGTCTGGCGGGGCGAGCGGCCCCAGGACGGCCGGTTCCGGGAGTTCGTGCAGGCCGACATCGACGTCGTCGGCTCCGGCGACCTGCCGTACCACTACGAGGTCGACCTGCCGCTGGTGATGGCCGAGGCGCTCGGCGCGCTGCGGGAGATCGGCGTCCCGCCGGTGCGGATCCTGGTGAACAACCGCCGCGTCGCGGAGGGCTTCTACCGCGGGCTCGGGCTCACCGACGTCGACGCGGTGCTGCGCGGCATCGACAAGCTGGACAAGATCGGCCCGGACCGGGTGGCCGACCTGCTGGTGGCGGAGGCCGGCGCGACGCCGGAGCAGGCCCGCGCCTGCCTCGACCTCGCGGGGATCTCCGGCGGCGACGCGGGCGTGGTCGACCGCGTCCGGGAGCTCGCCGCCCGGCACGGCGTCGAGTCGGAGCTGATGGACCAGGGCCTGGCCGAGCTGCGGCAGCTCGTCGAGGCCGCGGCGGTGCGCGCCCCCGGCGTCGTCGTCGCCGACCTCAAGATCGCCCGCGGCCTCGACTACTACACGGGCTCGGTGTACGAGACGGTGCTCGTCGGCCACGAGCAGCTCGGCTCGATCTGCTCGGGCGGCCGCTACGACACCCTCGCCTCCGACGGCGCCCAGACCTACCCGGGCGTCGGTCTGTCCATCGGGGTGTCCCGGCTCGTGTCGCGGCTGCTGTCCGCCGGTCTGGTCCGGGCGACCCGTCCGGTGCCCGCCGCGGTGCTCGTGGCGGTCACCTCCGAGGAGAGCCGGACCGCGTCCGACGCGGTGGCCACGGCGCTGCGGGCCCGCGGCGTCCCCGTGGAGGTCGCGCCGACCGCGGCGAAGTTCGGCAAGCAGATCCGGCACGCGGACCGGCGGGGCATCCCGTTCGTCTGGTTCCCGGCCACCGAGGACGGCGCGGCGGACCAGGTGAAGGACATCCGCTCGGGCGACCAGGTCGACGCCGACGCCGCCGCGTGGGCGCCGCCGGCCGAGGACCTCTGGCCGCGCGTGGTCCCCGCGGAGGGCTGACCGGGCGCGCCGGCCAGGCCCGCTGACCAGGCCGGTTGCCACCGGGTCGAACACGTGTTCGAATCGGTGCATGCGGTGGGACGGGCAGAAGGTCGCGGTCGGGGCCGCCGAGGCGCTGCCCGGGCTCGCGCTCGCCGGGCACCAGAGGTCCGTGCGGACGCCCGAGTTCGCGGGGGTCACGTTCCACGAGGTGCACGCGAAGTCGGCGCTGAACAAGGTGCCCGAGGCGTCCGCGATGCCGTTCCGGTGGACGGTGAACCCGATGCGCGGGTGCCTGCACGCGTGCACGTACTGCTTCGCCCGCCCGACCCACGAGTACCTCGGGCTCGGCCCCGGCGAGGACTTCCAGACGCAGATCGTGGTGAAGACGAACGTCGTCGACGTGCTGACGGCCGAGCTGCGCCGGCCGTCCTGGGGCCACGAGCACGTCGCGCTGGGCACCAACACCGACCCGTACCAGCGCGCCGAGGGCCGGTACGCCCTCATGCCCGGGATCATCGGCGCCCTGGCGCACTCGGGGACGCCGCTGTCGCTGCTGACCAAGGGCACGCTGCTGCGCCGTGACATCCCGCTGCTCACCCAGGCCGCCACCGAGGTCGGGGTGAGCGTCGCGGTGTCGCTGGCCATCGGTGACGAGGAGCTGCAGCAGGCGATGGAGCCGGGGACCCCGACCCCGCGGGCGCGGCTCGCGCTGGTCCGGGCGGTGCGCGACGCGGGGCTGGAGTGCGGCGTCCTGGTCGCCCCGGTGATGCCCTGGCTGACGGACTCGACGGCGCACCTCGACGGGCTGCTGCGCGACCTCGCGAAGGCCGGCGCGTCGTGGGTCACCGTCATCCCGCTGCACCTGCGCGGGCCCGTGCGGCCGCTCATGCTCGCGTGGCTCGCGGAGCACCGCCCGGAGCTCGTGGCGAAGTACCGGCGGTTGTACGGCAACGGCGCCTACGTCCCGGAGGAGTACCACCGCTGGCTGAAGGACCGGCTGCGGCCGCTGCGCCGCCGGTACGGGCTGCACGGTCCGGGCGCCGCGCCGGTCGAGAGCGCGCCCGTGTCCGCCTCGCCCTGGCGCGTGCGGCCGGCGGCCGAGCGCGAGACGCCCGCCGGTGCGCTGCCCGGGGTGGTGCAGCCGGCGCTGTTCTGAGCGGGCGCCGGCGGCGGGGTGGTCGGCAGTAGACTCGGCGGGCTGCTCCGAGCAGCGCCCCACCACCTGAGAGGACTCCTCGTGCTGCGCACCCACACCGCCGGCTCGCTGCGGGCCGAGCACATCGGCACCACCGTCACCCTGACCGGGTGGGTGGATCGCCGGCGCGATCACGGTGGGGTGGCGTTCGTCGACCTGCGGGACGCCTCGGGGATCGCCCAGGTCGTCATCCGGGACGAGGCCGTGGCGCACGGCCTGCGCGCCGAGTACGTGCTCCAGGTGACCGGTCAGGTCGGCCGCCGGCCGGAGGGCAACGAGAACGCGCACCTGGCCACGGGCGAGGTCGAGCTCGTCGCCGAGCAGGTCGTCGTGCTCAACGAGTCCGCGCCGCTGCCGTTCCAGGTGTCGTCGTCGCTCGACGAGCCCGTGGGCGAGGAGGCCCGGCTCCGTTACCGGTACCTCGACCTGCGCCGGCCCGCCCCCGCGCACGCCATGCGGCTGCGCTCGAAGGCCAGCCAGGCCGCGCGGCGGGTGCTCGACGCCCAGGACTTCGTCGAGGTCGAGACCCCGACCCTGACGCACTCGACGCCCGAGGGCGCGCGCGACTTCCTCGTGCCGGCCCGGCTCGCGCCCGGCTCCTGGTACGCGCTGCCGCAGTCGCCGCAGCTGTTCAAGCAGCTGCTCATGGTCGGCGGCCTGGAGCGCTACTACCAGCTCGCCCGCTGCTACCGCGACGAGGACTTCCGCGCCGACCGGCAGCCCGAGTTCACGCAGCTCGACGTCGAGATGTCCTTCGTGGACCAGGAGGACGTCATCGCGCTCGGCGAGCAGATCCTCGTCGCGCTGTGGGACCTCATCGGCTACACCGTGCCGACGCCCGTCCCGCGCATGACCTACGCCGAGGCGATGGCCCGGTTCGGGACGGACAAGCCGGACCTGCGGTTCGGTCTCGAGCTGGTCGAGCTCACCGGGTTCTTCTCGGACACCCCGTTCCGCGTGTTCCAGGCGCCCTACGTCGGGGCCGTCGTGCAGCCCGGGGGCGCGGCCACGCCGCGGCGCGGGTTCGACGCGTGGCAGGAGTGGGCGAAGCAGCGCGGCGCCAAGGGCCTGGCGTACGTGACGGTCGCCGAGGACGGCACGCTCGGGGGCCCCGTGGCCAAGAACATCTCCGAGGCGGAGCGCGACGGCCTCGTCGCGGCCGTCGGCGCGCAGCCGGGCGACGCCGTCTTCTTCGCCGCCGGCAAGCCCTCGGAGGCCCGCTCGCTGCTGGGCGCGGCCCGGCTCGAGATCGGCCGCCGGGGCGGGCTGATCGACGAGTCCGAGTGGGCGTTCGTGTGGGTGGTCGACGCCCCGCTGTTCAAGCCCACGGGCGAGGACGACGACGTCGCCGTCGGCGAGGGCGCCTGGACCGCCGTGCACCACGCGTTCACGTCCCCCACGCCCGAGTGGATCGACCGGTTCGAGGAGAACCCGGGCGAGGCCCTCGCGTACGCGTACGACATCGTCTGCAACGGCAACGAGATCGGCGGCGGGTCGATCCGTATCCACCGTCGGGACGTGCAGGAGCGCGTGTTCGCCGTCATGGGCATCGACGAGCAGGAGGCCCGCGAGAAGTTCGGCTGGCTGCTCGACGCGTTCCAGTTCGGCGCCCCGCCGCACGGCGGCATCGCGTTCGGCTGGGACCGCGTCGTGGCGCTGCTGACCGGCTCCGAGTCGATCCGCGACGTCATCGCGTTCCCGAAGTCCGGCGGCGGCTACGACCCGCTGACCGGCGCACCGGCCCCCATCACGGCGCAGCAGCGCCGCGAGGCCGGCGTGGACGCCAAGCCGAAGGCCCCCGCGGCGGCGGCGCCGGACGGTGCCGTGCAGCACGAGGCCCCGGCGGCGACCACCCCGGCGTGACGGGGGTCGTCGACCCGGCGACCTCGTCGTCGCACCGCGAGCCGGCGCTGCCGGCGGCGTGGTCGGACGACCCGTTCCTGCTCGAGCAGCGCCGGTGGTGGCGCCCCGAGCAGGTGCGGGTCTCCGGCGACGCCCTGCTGCTGATCCAGCGGGCCGCGGGCACGGCGCGCGCGCCGGGCGGCCGGGCTGCGTCGGGCACGCCCGGCCGCACGATGCTGGCGGCGCTCGGTCCCGCGGAGCCGGCGGCCGCCCTCCTGCGGGAGCACGGCGACGCCTCGCACCGGTACGCGTGGGTGAGCACCGAGGCGCTCGGCCTGCTGCGCCCCGCGGAGGTGCAGCGGCTCGGGCTGGTACCGGCGCGCACGGGCTGGGAGTGGATGGTCACGACGTCCGCGCCGCCGGCGCTCGCCGGAGAGGCGTGGGTGACCGAGCTCGACCCCGTGCGCGACGCGGAGGCGATCCGGGCGTGCCTCGCGGAGGCGAACCCCACGACCGACGCCGACCCGTCCGTGCCGGGCGAGCGGTGGTGGGGCTGCGCCGACCCCAGCGCGGCCGACGCGGCCGACCCGGGCCCCGGCTCCTCGCGCGGCCGGGTCCGGTTGACCGGCGTGATCGGGGCGAGCCCGCGCACCGGGCGCACGGACACCCGGCGCGCCGCACACCTCCACGGGCTCGGCGTGCGGCCGGGGGAGCGGGGCCGGGGGCTCGGCGCCGCGCTCACCGCCGCGGCCGTGCGGGCGCTGCTCGCGGACGGCGCCGACTGGGTGTCGCTGGGCATGTGGGACGACAACGACGGCGCGCGCCGGATCTACGAGCGCCTCGGGCTTCGGACGCTGCACCGGCTGACGACCCTGCGGCGCCCTTGACGGGACGGGCGCGCCGTCCGGCAGGGCCCGCGGGCGGTGCCGCCGGGGTCGGATCCCTGCAGCCCCGGCCGCCGCGTCAGTGCGTGATCGCCAGGCGGTCGTAGACCCGCCGCAGCGGCGCGGGCGCCCACCAGTTCGCCTCGCCGAGGATCGTCATGGTGGCGGGCACCAGCAGCAGCCGGACCAGCGTCGCGTCGATGAGGACGGCGACCGCGAGCGAGAAGCCGACCTCCTTGATCACCAGCAGCTCGCCGGCCACGAACCCGGCGAACACCGCGATGATGATCGCCGCCGCCGAGGTGATCACCCGGCCGGACCGCTGCAGCCCGAGCCGCACGGCGTCGTCGTTGGGCACCCCGGCGTCGTGCAGCTCCTTGATGCGCGACAGCAGGAACACCTCGTAGTCCATCGCGAGCCCGAAGGCGAAGGCGATCACGAGCGCCACGACGTAGGTCTCGATGCCGCCGGTCGACTCGAAGCCGAGCAACCCGGACAGGTGGCCGTCCTGGAACACCCAGACCAGCACGCCGAGCGACGCGCAGAGGGACACGAGGTTGGTCAGCAGCGCCTTGATCGGCACCAGCACGGACCCCGTCATGAGGAACAGCAGCGCGAGGGTCGCGACGGCGACGATGCCGAGCGCCCACGGCGCCCGGTCGACCAGCGCGTCGGTGAAGTCGATCTGGTTGGCCGCCTGACCCCCGACGTACGCGTCGAACGGCAGGTCGAGGTCCCGGAGCCCGTGCACGACGTCCTGGGCGGTCTGCCCGCCCGCGTCGGCGCCGTCCGGGCGCACGCCGATGACGACGACCGAGCCGCGCGCCGTGGGGGCGTCCACGGACGCGACGCCGTCGAGGGCCTCGATCTGCGGGAGCACCGCCTCGGCGTCCGCGACGCCGGTCTCGGCGACGACCTGGACGGACGGGCTCGTCGAGGCGGGGTACTGGTCGGCGAGCAGCGCGACGAACTCGCGCTGGGGGCTGGACAGCGGCAGCAGCTCGGTCGTGGAGTTGCGCAGCTCCAGGTGCAGGAGCGGCGTCGCGAGCACGAGCAGCACCGCGAGCGACCCGCCCATCACCCACCACGGCCGGCGCTGCACCCGGGCCGCCAGCCGGGAGAAGGCGCCCTCCTCGGCCTGCACGTCGGCCGTGCGGGCCAGGACCCTCCGCAGCCCCGGCACGCGCGACAGCACGCTCGGGCCCGCCAGCCGGCGGCCCGTCCACACGAGGAGGGCCGGTACGAGCGTCAGGGCCGTCGCGACGGCGAACACGATCACGGCCACGGACCCGGCCCCGAACGCCCGCAGGATGTCCTGGCGGAACACCAGCAGGCCGGCGATCGAGACGCCGACGGTGAGCGCGGAGAACGCCACGGTGCGGCCCGCGGTGGCCATCGTGGCCACCAGCGCCGTGGTGACCGCGCCGTCGCCCCGGCGCCGACGGGCCGACCGCCCGCCGTCGTCCCCGAGCGTGCGGCCGAGCTCCTCGCGGAACCGCGAGACGATCAGCAGCCCGTAGTCGATGGACAGGCCCAGCCCCAGCACCGTGACGACGTTGACGACGGAGGACTCGAGGTCGTCCATCAGGTACGACAGCGCGAGCAGCGAGCCGAGGCCGCCGGCGATCGACGCGACCGCCCCGACCAGGGGCATGGCCGCGGCGAGGAAGCCGCCGAAGACCAGCACCATGATGAGCAGCGCCACCGGCAGCGCGACGGCCTCGCCCGTGGTGAGGTCCTGCTCCACCTGGTCGGTGATGGCCGAGACGATGAGGGACGTCCCGCCGACCAGGCCGGTCGCGTCGGGGGCGACGTCCGACAGAGCCCCGGGTACCGCCTCGAGGTGCCGCTCGACCTCGAGCAGCGCGTCCTCCTCCGCGCCGGCGGACAGCTCGGGGTCGAGCTCGGCGACCATGAGGAAGCCGTCGCCGTCCTGGGCCAGCAGCGGGGCCGCGGCGGGGTTCGCGGGGCCCTCGGGCAGCACGAACGGGTCGATCACCGAGGCGACGCCGTCGACGGACGCGACGTCCTCGCGCGCCGGGGCGAGCGCCTCGGCCAGCCCCGGCGTCGCGGGGTCGACGCCCTGGACGACCAGGCTGAGCGACGCGCCCGACGTGCTCGTCTCGGCCAGCAGCTCGCTGGCGCGGGCGCTGTCGGAGCCGGGGACCAGCTGCTCGCCGGTCGTCAGGCGGTCGAAGAGGTTCTGCCCGCCGACGCCGACGAGCGCGAGCAGGAAGCACGCCACCGTGATGACGGCCCAGGCAGCGACCGTGCGGCGGGGGTGACGGGCGACGGCGCGACCCAGGCTCTCGAACACGCGGGTCAGCATCGCAGGCCGACCGGGGGCGGCGCATCACCGACCCGGCCGGGCTGGGGACGACGCCCGGCGGCGCGGCGTGTGGGACGGCGTGCGTAGGCTCGCGTGCATGGATCTGTTCGACGCGGTGACCTCGACGGCGCAGGGGACCCCCGCGCCGTCGGCCGGGGCGCCGCTCGCGGTGCGGATGCGCCCGAGCAGCCTGGCGGAGGTCGCCGGGCAGGAGCACCTGCTGGTGCCGGGCTCGCCGCTGCGGCGGCTCGTCGAGCCGGGCGATCCGTCGACCCGCCGCGCGGCGCCGTCGTCCGTGGTGCTGTGGGGCCCGCCGGGCACGGGCAAGACGACGCTCGCGTACCTGGTCGCGACCACCTCGGGCCGCCGGTTCGTCGAGCTCTCCGCGGTCACCGCCGGCGTGAAGGACGTGCGGCAGGTGGTCGAGGACGCCCGGCGCCGTCTGGCGTCCGACGGGTCCGAGACGGTCCTGTTCATCGACGAGGTCCACCGGTTCACCAAGGCCCAGCAGGACGCGCTGCTGCCGAGCGTCGAGAACCGCTGGGTCACCCTGGTGGCCGCGACGACGGAGAACCCGAGCTTCTCGGTCAACTCGCCGCTGCTGTCCCGCTCCCTGCTGCTCACGCTCAAGCCGCTCGACACCGAGGACGTGCGGGCGCTCGTGCGGCGGGCGGTCGAGGACGAGCGCGGCCTGGGCGGCGCCGTCCGGCTGACCGAGGACGCGGAGGACCACCTGCTGCGGCTGGCCGGAGGCGACGCGCGCAAGGCCCTGACGATCCTGGAGGCGGCCGCCGGCGCGGCGCTGTCGGCCCGGTCGGAGCGCCTCGCCGACCCGGACGCCGAGCCGCCGGACCTGGACGAGCCCGCCGAGGTGGACCTCGCCACGACCGAGCGCGCGATCGACGTGGCCGCCGTGCGGTACGACCGCGACGGCGACCAGCACTACGACGTCATCAGCGCCTTCATCAAGTCGGTGCGCGGCTCGGACGTCGACGCGGCGCTGCACTACCTCGCCCGGATGATCGCGGCGGGGGAGGACCCGCGGTTCATCGCGCGGCGCATCGTCATCTCCGCCGCGGAGGACGTCGGCATGGCCGACCCCAGCGCCCTGCAGACCGCCGTGGCGGCCGCGCAGGCCGTGGCGCTCATCGGCATGCCGGAGGCGCGCATCATCCTGGCGGAGGCCGTGGTGCACCTCGCGACCGCCCCGAAGTCCAACGCGGCGTACCTCGGCATCGACGCCGCCCTCGCCGACGTGCGCGCCGGGCGGCTCGGGTCGGTCCCCGCGCACCTGCGGGACGCGCACTACGCGGGGGCCAAGGCGCTCGGCCACGGGGCCGGCTACCGGTACGCGCACGACGAGCCGCACGGCATCGCGCCGCAGCAGTACCTCCCGGACGAGCTCGTGGGCAGCCGGTACTACACGCCCACGGACCGCGGGTACGAGCGCCAGGTCACCGAGCGGCTCGGTCGCATCCGCTCCGTGCTGGACCAGGCCCCGCCCCCGGGCGTGGGTTAGGCGAACGGACCGACGCCCGGTAGAGTTGTCCGGTCGTCCTCGACACGTGTCCTCCTGCGCCTGCCGCAGGGGCATCCGTCGCGGGACGGCCACCCTGGGGTCTTAGCCGCGCCAGGCGCCGTGCAGCTCACCGCCGCACGGCCGCCGTCGCACCGAGGTCGACCCCACGCCCGCCCGGAACCTCCGTGCGCGGGTGTGCCGTGAACTGAACGACAGGAAGAACATGAGCAACGTGACCCGCGCGCGCCGCCAGGTGCGCCTCTCGCGCGCCCTGGGCCTCGCGCTGACGCCCAAGGCCGTCAAGCACTTCGAGAAGCGCCCCTACCCGCCCGGCGAGCACGGCCGCGCCCGTCGCCGGACCGAGTCCGACTACGCGGTGCGTCTGCGTGAGAAGCAGCGTCTGCGCGCCCAGTACGCGCTGCGCGAGAAGCAGCTCGCCCGCGCCTACGAGGACGCCCGCAAGGCCCCGGGCCTGACCGGTGAGGCCCTGGTCGAGGACCTCGAGACCCGCCTGGACGCCCTGGTGCTCCGCGCCGGCTTCGCCCGCACCATCCTGCAGGCCCGCCAGGTCGTCGTGCACCGCCACGTGCTGGTCGACGGCAAGATCGTGGACCGTCCGTCCTTCCGCGTGAAGGAGGGCCAGACCCTGCAGATCAAGCCCAAGAGCCAGACCACGGTGCCGTTCCAGGTCGCCGCCGCCGGTGCGCACCGCGACGTGCTGCCGGCCCTCCCGGGCTACCTGGACGTCCAGCTCGAGAAGCTGAGCGCCGTCCTCGTGCGTCGCCCGAAGCGCGCCGAGATCCCCGTGACCTGCGAGGTCCAGCTGGTCGTCGAGTACTACGCCCGCTGATCGCACCACGCGAACCGCGCACGACCCGCGACGCCCCCGCACCGCCCGCACGGGCAGCGCGGGGGCGTCGCGGCGTTGGGGACGACGCGGGGCGGGACCGCCCGGCCCGGTAGGGTGCCGGAGGACGTCGGACGCCACCGACCCGAGGAGAAGGGCTGGCCATGCTGGGAGACATCGCGGGGCTCGTCGCGGCCATCGCCTTCGTGCTGCTGGTCGGCGCGCTCGCCGTGCCGCTGGTGAAGCTCGGCCGGGTGCTGGACGAGACGCGCACCTCGGTCAAGGAGCTCACGGAGCACGCCGTGCCGATCCTCGACGAGGCCGCCACCACCGTGTCCTCCACGAACACCCAGCTGGAGCGCGTCGACGCGATCACGACGTCGGCCGCGCAGGTGACGCAGAACGTGTCCGCGCTGACGTCGCTGTTCGCGGCGACCGTCGGCGGCCCGATGATCAAGGTCGCGGCCTTCTCCTACGGCGTGCGCCGGGCGCTGTCCGGCCTGACCGGCCGCGGGCGGTCCGCGCGATGAGGCGGCTGTTCTGGGTCGGGGTCGGCGCGGCGGCCGCGGTCGCCGGTGCCCGCCGGCTCGGGCTGCTCGACGGCCTGACCTCCGACGCCGGTCACGGCGCGCACGCCGGTGCGGGCCGCTCGACGGCCGCGCAGGCCGCGCGCACCGCGTTCCGGGCCGGCGCGACGACCGCCGGGGCCGTCCGGTCCCTGTCGGACGCCCGGCGCGAGTTCTCCACGGCGATGGCGGAGCGCGAGCAGCAGCTCCGGCACGACCTGGTGGGCGACGTGGACGTGGACGCGATCCGCGCGGAGCGTGCCGAGCGGCGCGCGGCCGCCGGCGTCGCGTCGGACACCAGCGGTGCCGTCCCCCCGGCGTGGCACCGGGACCCCGAGGCCCGCGAGGCGACCCGCCGGTCCCGCGCCCGGCGCGGCTGGGCGGACGAGCCCACCGACGACCCGGACGACGGGGACGGCGACCTGCCGTACTCCTTCTACTGACCGATCCCGCGGCCGCCCTAGGCTGCACCCCGGTCGCGCGCGCGGGAACACCGCCGCGGCGCGCGACGCTGAGCACGTTGACGGCGGGGGAGCGACCCCGCCCGTGAGATGACGAGGACACCATGCGCACCGCCGAGATCCGCCAGCGTTGGCTCGACTTCTTCGAGGCCCGCGGCCACGCCGTGGTGCCCTCGGCCCCGCTGATCTCGCCCGACCCGTCGACCCTGTTCGTCATCGCGGGCATGGTGCCGTTCATCCCGTACATGCTGGGCGAGCAGACCCCGCCGTGGCAGCGCGCGACCAGCGTGCAGAAGTGCGTGCGCACCCTCGACATCGAGGAGGTCGGCAAGACCACGCGGCACGGCACGTTCTTCCAGATGAACGGCAACTTCTCCTTCGGGGACTACTTCAAGGAGCAGGCGATCACCTACGCCTGGGAGCTGATCACCACGCCCCAGGACCAGGGCGGCTACGGCTTCGACCCCGACACGATCTGGGTGACCGTCTTCCACGACGACGACGAGGCCGCCGCGCTCTGGAAGAAGATCGCCGGTCTGCCGGACGAGCGCATCCAGCGCCGCGGCATGAAGGACAACTACTGGTCGACCGGCGCGCGCGGCCCGGCGGGCCCGTGCTCGGAGATCTACGTCGACCGCGGTCCCGAGTACGGCCTGGACGGCGGCCCGGTCGTCGACGAGGACCGCTACATCGAGATCTGGAACCTCGTCTTCATGCAGTACGAGCGCGGCGACGGGGGCGGCAAGGAGGACTTCCCGATCCTCGGCGAGCTCAAGCAGAAGAACATCGACACCGGCATGGGCCTGGAGCGCGTCGCGTTCCTGCTCCAGGGCGTCGACAACATGTACGAGATCGACGAGGTGTTCCCGGTCATCGAGGCCGCGCAGCGCCTGTCGGGCCGGACGTACGGCGCGAACCACGAGGACGACGTCCGGATGCGCGTCGTCGCGGACCACGTGCGCTCCGGCCTCATGCTCATGGGCGACGGCGTGACGCCGTCGAACGAGGGCCGTGGCTACGTGCTGCGCCGGCTGCTGCGCCGCGCCGTGCGGGCGATGCGCCTGCTGGGCGTCGAGGACCCGGCGCTCCCGACGCTGCTGCCGGTCTCGAAGGACGCGATGGCGCCGTCGTACCCGGAGCTCGCGCGCGACTTCGACCGCATCGCGCGGGTCGCGTACGCGGAGGAGGAGTCGTTCCGCCGCACGCTCGTCGCGGGCACGACGATCCTCGACCAGGCGGTGTCCGAGGCGAAGCAGTCGCCCGCCGGCCCGACGCCCGTCCTCACGGGTGACAAGGCGTTCCAGCTGCACGACACCTACGGCTTCCCGATCGACCTCACCCTCGAGATGGCGGCCGAGCAGGGCGTCTCCGTGGACGAGAAGGCGTTCCGCACGCTCATGCAGGCGCAGCGCGACCGCGCGCGGGCCGACGCGCTGGCGAAGCGGGCGGGGCGCGCGGACACCGCGGCCTACCACGACCTGCACGCGACGCTGAGCGGGTCCGGCGCGAAGCCCGTCGAGTTCGTCGGCTACGACCAGACCCAGTCGCGGTCGCGCGTGGTCGGCCTGCTGGTGGACGGCGTGCCCGCGCCGGCGGCGACCGCGCCGGCGGACGTCGAGGTCGTGCTGGACGTCACGCCGTTCTACGCCGAGATGGGTGGCCAGCTCGCCGACCACGGCACGATCGTGCTCGACGGCGGCGCGACGGTCGAGGTCGACGACGTGCAGGCGCCGATCAAGGGCCTGCCGGTGCACCGCGGCCGCCTGGTCGACGGCACGCTGACGCTCGACGAGCCGGGCGTGGCGACCATCGACACCGCGCGGCGCATCGCGATCAGCCGCGCGCACACCGCGACGCACATGGTGCACAAGGCGATCCGCGAGTCCCTCGGCGACACCGCGACCCAGGCCGGCTCGGAGAACGCGCCGAGCCGCGTGCGGTTCGACTTCCGCACCGGCCAGGCCGTCCCCGCGGGCGTGCTGTCCGAGGTCGAGGAGCGGGTGAACACCCGCCTGCAGGAGAACCTCGACGTCACCGACGCGGTCATGCCGATCGCCGAGGCCCGCGCGCTCGGCGCGATGGCGCTGTTCGGCGAGAAGTACGGCGACCAGGTGCGCGTCGTGTCGATCGGCGGCGACTGGTCCCGCGAGCTCTGCGGTGGCACCCACGTGCGCCGCTCCGGCGAGCTCGGGCTGGTCACGCTGCTCGGCGAGTCGTCGATCGGCTCCGGGGTCCGCCGCGTCGACGCGCTCGTCGGCGACGGGGCGTACGGGTTCCACGCGAAGGAGCACGCGCTGGTGGGGCAGCTGTCCGGCCTGCTCGGCGCGCGCCCCGACGAGCTGTCCGACCGGGTGTCGTCCCTGATGACGCGGCTCAAGGAGTCCGAGAAGGAGCTGGCGTCGCTGCGCGCGGCCCAGGTCCTGGCGGCGGCGGGTTCGCTCGCGGCGTCCGCGCAGGACGTCGCGGGCACCCGCGTGGTCGCGCACGACGCCGGCGAGGTCGGCGCGGCGGACGACCTGCGCACCCTCGTGCTCGACGTGCGCAGCCGGCTCGGGGAGTCCGCGCCGGCGGTCGTGGCCGTCGGCGGCGTCGCGAAGGGCCGCCCGGTGGTGGTCGTCGCGACGAACGCCGCGGCCCGCGAGAAGGGCGTGCGCGCCGGTGCGCTGGTCAAGACCGCGTCCGGCGTGCTCGGCGGCGGCGGTGGCGGCAAGGACGACCTCGCCCAGGGCGGTGGGACCGACGCCGCGCGGCTGCCGGAGGCCCTCGCCGGGGTCCGGGACGCGATCGGGGCGGGCGCCTGAGCCCCGGCACCGGGCCGTCCTCGGACGCGCCCGGCACGCCGCAGGACCCCGACGCCGTGGTCCGCGGCGCGCGCCTGGCCGTGGACGTCGGCTCGGTGCGCGTCGGGCTCGCGTCGAGCGACCCCGACGGGCTGGTCGCCACGCCGGTCGCGACGCTGGCCCGGGACAACCGTCCGCCGGCACCCGGCGCCCTGCCGGCGGACGTCGCGCAGATCGTCGCGGAGGTGGCCGAGCGCTCGGTCGCGGCGGTGTACGTGGGGCTGCCCCGGCACCTCTCCGGGGCGGAAGGCGCTGCATCACAGGCCGCGCGCGCGTACGCTGGGTCGCTGGCGCACGCTGTCGCACCGGTCCCGGTGCGGCTCGTGGATGAGCGGATGAGCACGGTGACCGCCCATCAGGCGCTGCACGCGTCCGGCAGGTCCGGGCGCCGCCACCGTGCGGTCGTCGACCAGGCGGCCGCGGTGGTGATCCTGCAGGCCGCGCTGGACGGAGAGCGTTCCACGGGCCGCCGGCCCGGTGAGCGGGTCACGGTGACCCGTCCGCAGGACGCCGACGTCCGGCGCGAGGGGGCCCTGGAGGACGCAGGACCGGCAGCACCAACCGAAGGGACGAGCGAGTGAGCGACCTCTTCCTCGGGGCGCCGCAGCAGGAGCACGGAGAGGCGCCCCCGCCCTCCCGCCGTTCCCGCCGCGTCAGCACCGAGCAGCGGGCCAAGGAGCGCAAGCAGCGACGCCGGCGCTCCGTCGTCGTGCTCGTGCTGGCCGTCGCGCTCGTCGGCGGCGCCGCGTTCGTCGTGTGGTCCGTCGTCGGGAACGTGTTCACCGGCGGCGGCTCCGACGAGCAGACCGTCGAGGACTTCCCCGGTCCCGGCAGCGGCGAGGTGCAGGTCACGGTCGCGGCCGGCGACACCGGCGGCGCCATCGGCCAGACGCTCGAGGAGGCCGGGGTCGTGGCCACGGCGGCGGCGTTCACCGACGCGTACGCCACCAACCCCGCCGCGACCGGCATCCAGCCCGGCACGTACTCGCTGCTGCTCGAGATGAAGGCGAGCGACGCCGTGAACGCGCTGCTCGACCAGGCGAACCGCGTGTCGTCCCGCGTCACCATCCCCGAGGGCTACACGGCCGCGCAGATCTACCAGCGCCTGTACGAGATCACGACGATCCCCGTCGAGGACCTCCAGGCCGCCGCGGCCGACCCGGCCGCCATCGGCCTGCCCGCCGCGGCGAACGGCAACGTCGAGGGCTGGCTGTTCCCGGCGACCTACGAGATCGAGCCCGGGTCGTCCGCCACCAGCGTGCTCGCGCAGATGGTCGCCCGGACCACCGAGATCCTGACGACCCGCGGCGTGCCGCAGGACCAGTGGGAGACCGTGCTGAACAAGGCGTCGATCATCGAGCGCGAGGGCAAGCTCGACGAGGACCGGCCGAAGATCGCCCGCGCGATCGAGAACCGGCTCGACATCGCCATGCCGCTCCAGATCGACGCGGTCGTCGCGTACGGCCTCGGGAAGTCCGGCACGGAGCTGACGTACGCCGACACGCGCGACGCGGTGCCGCCGTACAACCCGTACAACACCTACAAGGTCTCCGGGCTGCCGCCGACGCCCATCGCCTCCCCGGGCGAGGCCTCGATCGACGCGGTGCTCAACCCGGCCCAGGGCCCGTGGCTGTTCTGGGTCACGGTGAACCCCGAGACGGGCGAGACCAAGTTCGCCGAGACGTTCGCCGAGCACCAGACCTACGTGCAGGAGCTGCGCGACTGGGAGGCGGCGAACGGGTGAGCGTCGCCGCACGGCGCGCGGCGGTGCTCGGGCACCCGGTCGCGCACTCCCTGTCGCCGCGCCTGCACCGGGCGGCGTACGCGGAGCTCGGGCTCGACGGCTGGTCGTACGACGCGGTCGACGTCACCGAGGAGCAGCTGCCGGCGTTCGTCGAGGCGCTCGACGGCACGTGGGCGGGGCTCAGCCTGACCATGCCGCTGAAGCAGACGGTGCTGCCGCTGCTCGACCACGTGGAGCCGCTGGCCGAGGTGGTCGGCGCGGTCAACACGGTGCTCGTGCAGGCCGGTCGCGGGCGGCCGGTGCTGACCGGGGCGAACACCGACGTGCACGGCGTGGTGGCGGCGCTGTCGGAGGGGCTGGCCGAGGGGTCGGCCGAGACGGGTGGGCTGACCGGTCCCCGGACGGCCGTCGTCCTCGGCGCCGGCGCCACCGCGGCGTCGACCCTCGCGGCCCTCGCGGAGCTGGGGTGCACGTCGCCCACGGTGCACGTGCGGTCGCTGGGGCGGACCGGGGGGCTCGCGCGCGCCGCGCACCGCATGGGCGTCGAGCCCGTGTTCCGACTGCTGTCCGAGGCGCACGAGGCGATGACCCGAGCCGACCTGGTCGTCTCCACGCTGCCCCCGCGGGCCGCGGACGACCTCGCGGCGGCGCTGCACGACGGCGGGCCGGGCCCGCGCCCCGGCGCGGTGCTGCTCGACGTGGCATACGACCCGCGGCCCACGGCGCTGTCGGTGGCGTGGGCCGCCCGGGGCGGCGTGGCGGTGCCGGGGGAGCGGATGCTCCTGCACCAGGCCGTCGAGCAGGTGCGGCTGATGACCGGGCGTCCCGGGCCGCTCGCGGCGATGGACGCGGCCCTCGCGGCGGCGCTCGACGCCGCCTGACGCCCGGGTCAGAGGAGCGCCGCAGCGGCGCGCGCCCGGGCCCAGGTGACGAAGTGCTCGGCCTGCTCGCGGTGCGCCGGGTGCGTCCACCCGAGCAGCGCCTCGGCCAGCAGGTCGTCCAGCGCGGCGCTCGGCCCCTCGTCGCAGAGCAGCGCGGCCTCCGCCCGCGCCCGGTGCGGACCGGGCTCGCCCGACCGGAGCCCCCCCAGCAGGCGGTCGCGGTCGAGCAGCTGCTCGAGCAGCGGCCAGCCCGTCCCCTCGAGACGTCGCACGATGTCGGCCGCGACGTCCCGCGCCTGGTCCGGGTGCGTCACCTCCCACCAGACGTCGACCCCCGGCGCGGCGCCGGTCGGGTGCAGGCGCTCCCGCACGAGCCCGTAGGCCTCGTGCGGCGCCCGGGGGACCGGCGTGCCGTAGCTCGCGGCGCACCAGTCCAGCCACGGGCCCGGGATCAGCGACAGGTTGACCACGCACGGCAGCAGCTCGCCGGTGCTGAACTGCGACGACTGCACGTTCACGACGGCCCAGTCGCCCCGGGAGCTCACCTTCCGCCAGCTCG
Organism: Cellulomonas endometrii; assembly: GCF_949769265.1. NCBI lineage: Bacteria > Bacillati > Actinomycetota > Actinomycetes > Micrococcales > Cellulomonadaceae > Cellulomonas > Cellulomonas endometrii. The sequence continues at coordinate 166,822 of NZ_CATKPC010000001.1, forward strand.
GAGCGGTCCCGCGGTACCCGTGCGCCCGCGCCGACGGGCCGACGAGGTCGCGGAGGGCCGTGCGGAGCGCCCGCTGCAGGGTCGGCTGCTCGCCGTCGCGGGTCGTCCCGGCTGCGGAGGGAGGTGTCGCGTCAGGTCGCACGCGCCGACTGTGCCCGGTCCGGGCGGCCGGTGAGGGGAGAAGCGCGTCGATTCACCCGCCAGGACGCCGTCGCCGGGGTGCAGGTGGGTGCAGGTTCCTCATCTCGGGCACCGCACCTGCCGATGGTCCGTTCGGGGCCGGTGCACCGACCTGCCCCGGACGGAGGGACACGGGGTGAAGCAGCTCGGCGAGATCCTGCTGGACGAGGGCCTGGTCAGCGAGGCGCAGCTGATGGCGGCGCTGGACGAGCAGATGGCCCGGGGGCAGTCCCTCGGCCGGACGCTCGTCGAGATCGGGATCCTGACCGAGGGTCAGCTGGTCGCGGCGCTCGCCCGGCAGGTGGGCATGGCGTTCGTCGACCTGGACGAGTACCCCGTGGACCGCGCCGCGGTGTCGATGGTCCCGGCCGCCCTGTGCCGCCGGTACACGGTGCTGCCGGTCGGGTTCCAGGACGGCGCCCTCGTCCTCGCCACGGCCGACCCGGGCAACGTCGTCGCGGTGGACGACGTGCGCACGGTCTCCGGCCTCACGGTGCTGCCGATCGTCGCGACCTTCGAGAACCTCAGCCGGGCCATCGAGCGGTTCTGCCGCGCGGACGGCGAGATGGAGGACCTGTCCTCGGCGTTCGAGGAGGAGAACCGGTCCGCCGAGCTCGACCTGTCGAAGATCGGCGACAGCGTCGAGGACGACGCCCCGATCGTCCGGTACGTCAACCTGCTGGTGACGCAGGCCATCTCGGACCGGGCCTCCGACATCCACATCGAGCCCACCGAGCACGACCTGCGCGTCCGCTACCGGATCGACGGGGTGCTGCACGAGATGCAGCGCTCGCCCAAGCAGATCCAGGGCGGCGTCATCTCCCGCGTGAAGATCCTGTCGGACATCGACATCGCCGAGCGGCGCAAGCCGCAGGACGGCCGCATGTCCGTCACCCACAACGGCCGCAAGATCGACCTCCGCGTCGCCACGCTGCCGACCGTGTGGGGCGAGAAGATCGTCATGCGCATCCTGGACAACTCCACGGCGAGCTTGGACCTGCGCGACCTCGCGTTCCTCGACCACAACTACGAGACGTACCGTGAGGCGTACACCAAGCCCTACGGGATGATCCTCGTCACCGGCCCGACGGGCTCCGGCAAGTCCACGACCCTGTACGCCACGCTGAACGCGGTCTCCAAGCCGGAGATCAACGTCATCACCGTCGAGGACCCGGTCGAGTACCGGCTGCCCGGCATCAACCAGGTGCAGGTCAACCCCAAGGCCGGCCTCACGTTCGCCGGTGCGCTGCGCTCGATCCTGCGGTCGGACCCCGACGTCGTGCTCCTCGGTGAGATCCGCGACCACGAGACCGCGCAGATCGCGATCGAGGCGGCCCTCACCGGGCACCTCGTGCTGTCGACCCTGCACACCAACGACGCGCCGTCCGCCGTCACGCGGCTCGTCGAGATGGGCATCGAGCCGTTCCTCGTCGGGTCCGCGCTCGACGCGGTGGTCGCCCAGCGGCTCGCGCGGCGCCTGTGCAGCAAGTGCTGCGAGCCGTACGTGCCGACGGAGACCGAGCTCATCGGGGCCCGGTTCCCGTGGGTGCCGGGGGAGCAGCTCCCCGAGCTGTTCCGGCCCGTCGGGTGCGTCGCGTGCTCCCGCACCGGGTACCGCGGGCGCGTCGCGCTGCACGAGGTCATGGAGGTGTCGGAGGACATCGAGCGGCTCGCCGTCGCGCGTGCGTCGGCGGCCGAGATCGGGGCGACCGCGCGCAAGCAGGGGATGATCACGCTCCGCGACGACGGGTGGCAGAAGGTCGTGCTCGGGCAGACGTCGCTCGAGGAGATCCTGCGGGTCGTGGCGTGAGCGCCGCGCATCCCGTGCGGCCGGTGTTCTCAAGCGCGTGCGGTTGCGCGCCGATGGTGGGGAAGCACGTCCCGGCGGCTGGTCCGGGCGCGAACACGGAGGTGGAACGGTGAGCGAGGCCTACCCGGGCGCGCAGCAGGACCCGACGCGAGCCCTGCCCCCGGTGGCGCCGTACCCGCCGGCGCCGACCGCCGGCGTGCCGCACCCCGCCGCCCCGCACCCGGGCACGCCCCCGACCGGCCTCGCCCGCCGGGTACGGGATGCCGGCGGGGTACGGCGCGCCCGCCGGCCTGCCGCCCTACGTCCCGCCGACCGCGACGCCCACCGCGCCGCCGCCCGGTGTGCCGGGCGGAGCACCGGCCGGCGCGCCGGCCGCCGCGCCGACCCGCGCGTCCATGCGCACCGGTGCCGCGCGCTCCGGGATGGGGCAGGCGGCGGTCGAGGGTGACCTGCGCCTGGACGACGCGCTCATCCGCATGGTCGAGCTCGGTGCGTCCGACCTGCACCTGACGAGCGGCGCGCCGCCGGTCGTGCGGGTCTCCGGCACCCTGATGCCGCTCGAGGGCTTCGAGCTGCTCGCCGCCGAGCCGCTGCGCCGGACACTGTTCGCCATCCTCACCCAGAAGCAGCGCGAGCAGTTCGAGAGCGAGCTGGAGCTGGACTTCGCGTACGCGCTGCGCGGTCACGCCCGGTTCCGCGTGAACCTGTACCAGCAGCGCGAGTCGATCGGCGCGGCGTTCCGTGTCATCCCCTACGAGATCAAGCCGCTCGAGGAGCTGGGTGTGCCGCCGATCGTCGGCGGGTTCGCCGGCCTGCCGCGCGGGCTCGTGCTCGTCACCGGCCCGACGGGCTCCGGCAAGTCGACGACCCTGGCGTCGATGGTCGACCTGGCCAACCGCACGCGGTCGGACCACATCATGACCGTCGAGGACCCGATCGAGTTCCTGCACCGGCACAAGAAGTCGATCATCAACCAGCGCGAGGTCGGCGCGGACACGCACTCGTTCGCCGCGGCGCTCAAGCACGTGCTGCGGCAGGACCCCGACATCATCCTGGTCGGCGAGCTCCGCGACCTCGAGACGATGTCGGTGGCGCTGACGGCCGCGGAGACCGGTCACCTCGTGTTCGCGACCCTGCACACCCAGGACGCCGCGCAGACGATCGACCGCATCATCGACGTGTTCCCGTCCTACCAGCAGGACCAGGTGCGCACGCAGCTCGCCTCCGCGCTGCAGGGCGTCGTCTGCCAGACCCTGTGCAAGCGCTCGCACGGCACCGGCCGCGTGGTCGCCACCGAGGTCATGGTCGCGACCCCCGCCATCCGGAACCTCATCCGCGAGGGCAAGACGCACCAGATCTACTCCGCCATGCAGGCGGGCGCCCAGCAGGGCATGCACACGATGGACCAGCACCTGGCCGACCTGGTCCGCTCGCACAAGATCACCTACGAGGTCGGCCTCGAGAAGTGCCACAACGCCGAGGACTACAACCGGCTGACGGGCCGGACGACCTCGATCAACCAGGGCGCCGCGTCCCTGCAGTCCGCCGCGCCGGGCACGCAGGGCTACGGCCAGCAGATGGGACAGCGCTGACATGGCCGCGACGGAGCTGCGCACGTTCGAGTACCAAGCTCTCGACAACGGGGGCAAGGTCGTCAAGGGTCGGATCGAGGCACCGCACCAGGGTGCGGTCGCCGGCCGGCTCAAGACGATGGGGATCGCGCCGGTCGCGATCAACGAGATCTCCACGTCCGGCCTGAACCGGGAGATCCGGATCGGCGGCGGCAGCGGCGTCAAGACCAAGGATCTCGCGGTCATGGCGCGGCAGCTCGCGACGATGGTGGCGGCGGGCCTCAGCCTGCTGCGGGCGCTGTCGATCCTCGCGGACCAGACGGAGAACAAGGCGCTCGCGAAGATCCTGGGCACCGTGCGCGCCGACGTCGAGACGGGCGTGTCGCTGTCTGAGGCGATGGAGCGGCACCGCGCGACGTTCCCGCCCCTGATGCTCAACATGGTGAAGGCCGGTGAGGTCGGCGGCTTCCTGGAGGAGGTGCTGCTGTCCATCGCGAACAACTTCGAGGCCGAGGTGAAGCTGCGCGGCAAGGTGAAGTCAGCGATGACCTATCCCGTCGTGGTCTTCTGCATCGCGATCCTCGCCGTGATCGGCATGCTGACGTTCATCGTCCCGGTCTTCCAAGCGATGTTCGAGGACCTCGGTGCCGAGCTCCCGCTCCCCACGCAGGTGCTGGTGTGGCTCTCGACCTTCATGAAGTGGGCGATCGGACCGCTGGCGGTCGCAGTCATCGTCTTCGGCGTCTGGTGGGCGAAGCACAAGAACGACCGCGCGGTGCGCGAGAAGTTCGACCCCATCAAGCTGAAGGTCCCAGTTTTCGGGCCCTTGTTCCAGAAAGTCGCCATTGCGCGCTTCACGCGCAACTTCGGGACGATGGTCCGTTCCGGCGTCCCGCTGCTCCAGGCGCTGGACATCGTCGGCGACACGAGCGGCAACATCGTCATCTCCCACGCGGTCAAGGACGTCCGTGACTCGGTGCGCACAGGGCAGTCCCTGACCGGGCCGCTGGCGCATCACAAGGTGTTTCCGCCGATGGTGGTGCAGATGATGGCAGTGGGTGAGGACACGGGTGCCCTCGACACGATGCTGGACAAGGTCGCCGACTTCTACGACCAGGAGGTCGAGGCGACGACGGAGCAGCTCACGTCACTCATCGAGCCGATCATGATCGTGGTCATCGGCTCGATCATCGGCGGCATGATCGTTGCGCTCTACATGCCGATCTTCAGCATCTACAACGCCATCCAGTGACACCGGGCCCGTCACCCTCGGGGGTGACGGGTCCGATTTGTCCTAGGGCGGTCGGGTGAATCGCCACCGGCTCCTCAAGTGGCCCCCCGAGCCCACCGATGAAGGCAGTGCAGTGACATCCGCGAGGCCCCCGGGCCACGCGACTGGAAATGAAGCTGAACTTTCCGCATCCGCACAGCCGAAGGGGAGCCCGACGTGCTCGCTCGCATTCGTAAGTCCATGGACGAGAAGGACCAGGGTTTCACCCTCGTCGAGCTCCTCGTCGTCATGATCATCATCGGCATCCTCGCCGCGATCGCCATCCCGGTCTTCATGAACCAGCGGGAGAAGGCGCGCGACACCGCCGCCCGGTCGGACGTCTCGACCCTCGGCAAGGAGATCGCCACCTACTACGTCGACGCGGAGGACGTGCTCGCTGCAGCCGACGTCTCGACGGACGGCGACCAGTACACGATCGACAGTGAGGTCATCGGCAACACGTCTGAGGGCATCACCGCTGCCACGCTGACGCCGGGTGGCACCACGGTCGTGGAGGCCTCGCAGAACTGGTGCGTCGAGCTCACCTACACCGGCGGCACGCTGGGCGAGGTCAGCTACTCCGCCGCGGGCGGCCTGGCCAACGAGGGTTGCTGACGCCGAACGCCAGCCCCGGCCGGTTGCCGGCCACGGCTCTGTGACACACCGGTGGGGCGGGATCTCCCGCCCCACCGGTGTGTCCACCCCCATCCCCACGCCCTGGAGGTCCGCGCGGTGAGAGTCCCGCAGCACGACGCCTCGCGCACCGGCGACCGCGGCGCGAGCCTGGTCGAGGTCGTCATCGCGTGCGTTCTCCTGGGCATCCTCTCCGCCGCGGTGCTCTCGATCGTCATGCAGACGCAGGCCGCCGGCGTGAACAACCGCAACCGCGTCGCGGCCGCGAACCTCGCTGCGCGGGAGATCGACATCGTCCGCGCCGAGTTCAGCCGCTCGGACACGGCGCCGGTGACCATCGCCAACGCCGGCACGGTCACGAACGCCCGACCCCTCGAGGGTGGTGTCGTGGGCCAGCCGCTCGTCGTCGACGGCACCTCGTACACCGTCCGCACCTCCGCTCAGTGGAACATCACCGGGAGCGGCCAGTCGGCGTGCGACGGCGGCTCGCTGGTGATCTACCCGACGCTCGGGATCACCGTCACGGTCACCTGGCCGAACATGGGCTCCATCAAGCCGGTCGTCTCCAGCGCTGCGCTCGCGCCGGAGAAGGGCACGGGCATCCCGTCGAGCGACTCGTTCGTCGCCATCCGGATCACGGACTCGGCCGGCGAGCCGAACCCGGGGCGCGCCGTGTCGGTGACCGGTGGCGGGTCCACGCGCAACGGCACCACGGACGCGCTGGGCTGCGCGGTGCTGCAGGTCAGCCCCGCGGGCGGCCTGGGCACCGACTACACCGCGCGGGTGACCGACCCCGGGTACGTCGACATCTCCGGTGCTGCCAGCACGAGCAAGGCCGTGGGCAAGGTCGCCCAGGGTCAGCTCAACAACAACGTGCTGTTCCAGATCGACCGCGCGGCGACCGCGAACCTCCGGTTGGTCGACGAGGCCGGCGCACCACTGGCCGTCTCCGCCGCGACAGGCGCGCAGATCACGCTGGTCGCCTCCGAGTCCTCCGGCTCCACCAGCTCTCGGACCATCACGGCCACCGGGCCGGTCACCACGGTCTCGGGACTGTGGCCAACGAGCTACGGCGCCTATTTCGGCACGACCGCCCCGGCCGGCGGGTTCACCACGCAGAAGGCCGAGCCCGGCTCGACGATCACCATGGACGTCGTGTTCGCCGCCGCGCGACTGCGGCTGAGCGCCCTCCCTGCCGGGACGGCGACGGTGTACGCGGCACCGGTCGCGACGACCAGCTGCACCGCTGCCGGGGTGCGGACGGTCGACCCGAATGCGGTGTCCCTGCTGCCCGGCACCTGGAGCTTCTTCGCCTCCGGACCCACGTTCGTCTGCTCGCCGGGGCCGGCCTCGGTCGCGCTCGCCTCGGGGGACAACGGCGAGCGGGTCTGGGGCGAGACCACGCTGAAGGTCGACAACGCGCCGGCCGGGGTGCTCTGGGCGGTGAACCGGGCACGCCTCGGCGCGACGATCACCTCCTGCCCGGGTGTCGCCGGCGCTCCCGTCGCGATCAACATCGACGGTGCCCGGACGGCCCCGATCGTGATCCCGGCAGGCGACTGGTACGTGTACGTCACCGACGGCGCGGCGGCGGGTGCCTGCCGCGGCGTGCCGAGCGGCCAGTACTCCAAGGTGCTGACCTATGACGTCGACAACGTCCTGACCTGGACGAGCCTGAGCTCGCGGGTGACGATGGGCGGGAGCATCTCGTCCCTGAACACCCGGCCGGTCTACGCCTGGACCGGCGCGACGACGATGGCCTGCACCGCGACCGGCGGCGCGGCCGGGTCGACGCCACTCACCCGGTCCAACGGCGGCACATGGTCGGGCACGTTCGCCCCGGGCACCTGGCGGTTCTTCCAGAAGAACAACAGCGGCACCGGGTGCACGTACGGCGGCACGGTGATCGTCGACGGCAGTGGCGTCGCCTACACGCTCCAGTTCAACACCACCAACCCTCCGTCGGGGCAGTGATGGGCGCGCGGATCAAGCGGGCGCAGGCTCGTCGGGACGCCGGCATGACCCTGACGGAGATGCTGGTCGTCATGCTGATCTTCGGCATCGTCGTCGCGGCGACGGCGTCGGTCACCATCAGCATGAGCCGGACCACGGGGCAGAACATGGCACGGCAGGACCTGGTGGACGAGGCCCGGACCGCGGTGGAGCGGGTCAGCAAGACCACCCGTACCGCGGTGAAGCCGAGCCAGCTCCTCTCGAGCTGCTCCGTGGCGTGCGCGGAGGTGGACGCGTTCCTGCAGGGCACCGCCTCCTCCATGAAGTTCTACGCCAACCTCGACAATCCGGGGAACTCGGTCGGACCCAGCCAGGTCACCTACACGATCCCGTCCAGCGGCGCGGATGCCGGCGTGCTCATCGAGAAGGTGCAGCGGCCGGACTCGAACGTCCCGGGGACCAGCGGCTACGCGTACTGCAACGCGGAGGCGGCGGGCGCAACTGCTGCTTGCCGTGCACGTCTCAGCGTCCGCCGGGTGGCCGAGGGCGTCACCACGTCCTCGGACGTGTTCCGGTACTACGGCGCCGACGGCAGCCGGCTGGTCCCGGCAGCGTCGGGGCTGACGGCCTCGGACCTCGAGAAGGTGCTCGGGATCGAGGTCACCCTGACGGTGAGCAGCGACAGCACGACCGCGCCGCAGCCGGTTACGTACATCCAGCGCATCACGCTGCCGAACGCCCAGGCGGTCATGCAGCAGGGAGAGGACGCTCCATGAGCCGACGCAGAGGGCCGAGCGGGGTGCTGCGCCGCCTGCGCGGCGGTGACGAGGGCGCCGCCCTGGTCGTGGTCGTCGGTTCCATGCTCGTCCTGGCGATGCTGGCCATGACGGCGCTGGCGTACTCGCTCAGCGGTCAGCGGTTCGCACGGTACGACCAGGACTACTCCGCGGCGATGTCTGCCGCGCAGTCCGGGATCGACGACTTCATCAGCCGGATGGACCGGCAGGCGACGTACGGCGAGACGCTCGACTGCACCAACGACGCCTGGCGTGGTCCCACGACCGTCGCGAACACCTGCGGCTGGACGTCGGCCACGGAGCCCGGGTGGCTCCCCGTCGAGCCCGGCGCGACCGGCGAGCGCGACGCGTACTTCCACTACGCCGTCGACGCCACCAACAAGCGCACGCAGGGCACGGTCGTGCTCACCGTCACCGGCCGGGTCAACGGCGTCTCCCGGACCGTCCAGGCGACGATCGGCAAGGGCGGCTCCACCGACTACGTCTACTACACCGACTTCGAGTCGGCGGACCCCTCCAACGTGCAGGCGTACCCGCCCAGCGGGGCCACGACGCCGGCGTGCGGGTCTGGCGGCTACTCCAACGCGAAGTACTGGCACAACGGGCGCAACGGCGCGGGGTGCGAGGAGATCACGTTCATCTCCGGCGACCGTCTCGACGGCGCGGTGTTCACCAACGACACGATTTTCTCCTCCGGCGCGACGTTCCTGAAGGGCGTGGAGACGGCCACCCCCGGTTGCGCCAGTGCGGGGACGACCACGTCGTCGTGGAACACCTACTGCCTGCGCTCCGGCAGCACGGCGAACTTCAACGGGATCAAACCCCTGTACGCCCAGCCGAAGTACCTGGACGACAACTCTGCCGCCTTCGCGACGAACCCGGGCTGCCACTACTACGGCTCGACCCGGGTGATCTTCGACGCCAACGGTGACATGACCGTCTGGAACCCGCGGTCGGTGAACGGCGACCGGGCTCCGGTGTCCATCCCCGCGCCCGGGGGCACCCCACCGGCCTGCGGTTCGCTCGACGCGCTCAACTCGCTGGAAGGGGCCAAGGTGGCCGTGCCCGACGAGATGGTCGTCTACGCGGCGAACTCCGGGACGGCCAACCGGCAGTGCTACGGCGGCGAGATCGGCGGCACGGCGGGGATGAAGCTGCCGATCGGCAACTTCGCCGCGTCGCACGCCGCCACGCCGACGAGTGCAGGGCAGTCGTACTCCTACGACACGAACATGACGGAGACGACGAAGTACTGCGGCCAGGGCAACCTCTACGCCGAGGGGATCCTGGACGGTCGCGTCACGATCTCCGCTGAGCAGTCCGTGGTCGTGACCGGAGACCTGGTGCTGGCCGGCGGGCTCAACGGCGACGACATGCTGGGTCTCGTGGCCACCAACTCGGTGGAGGTGTTCCACCCGCGCGAGGTGACCGTCACCTCGCAGGAGGTGTGCACCGCGACGGATCGCAACGGCCGCTGCACCGCTCGGTACTACCGCTGGTCCAGCCCGTCCGGTGAGACCGAGCCGACCGCGTGGCCGAAGCGGTACAAGGAGCCGGCAGCGAGCGGGTACACCCCCGCCAGCGGGATCCAGATCGCGGGGTCGATCCAGACGCTGCAGCACTCGTTCCTGGTGCAGAAGTACGCGGTGGGCGGCAACGCCGGCACCCTCCTGGTCAACGGGTCCATCGCCCAGCGGTGGCGTGGCATCGTCGGCAAGGGGTCGGGGGCGAGCATGAACGGGTACACGAAGCTGTACCAGTACGACACCCGCCTGCAGTACAGCCGGCCCCCGTACTTCCCCACCTGGGCGAACTCCCAGTGGTCCCTGCGCTACAGCGGCGAGATCAACACGCCCGGCGCGGTGCGAGGCTGACCCGGTGCTGCCTCTCGTCCTCGTCCTGTCCACCGTCACGGGGATCGCGGTCGGCTCGTTCCTGAACGTCGTCGTGTGGCGCGTGCCGCGCGGGGAGTCCGTGGTGCGGCCGGCCAGCGCGTGCCCCCGGTGCGGGCACCCCATCCGGGGGCGCGACAACGTGCCGGTGCTCTCCTGGCTGCTGCTGCGGGGGCGCTGCCGGGACTGCGGCGAACCGATCGCGGTCCGGTACCCCCTGGTGGAGGCGGCGACCGGGATCCTGTTCGCCGCAGCGGCGTGGTGGTGCTGGACGCAGGACCAGCCCTGGTTCCTGCCCGCGCTGGCGTACCTCGCAGCCGTCTCGGTCGCACTGGCGCTCATCGACCTCGACGTGCACCGTCTGCCCGATGTCATCGTCCTCCCGTCGTACCCGGTGGCCGCGGTGCTGCTCGCCCTCGCGAGCTGGAATCCGGGCCAGGTAGCGGACTGGGGCGCCCTGGGTCGGGCCTTCCTCGCGGGTGCTGCGCTGCTGGTCTTCTACCTGGTGGTGCTCGTCGTCTACCCGAAGGGCATGGGCCTGGGGGACGTGAAGCTCGCCGGCGTGCTCGGCATGTACCTGGGCTGGGTCGGATGGGGTGCGGTGCTCGTCGGCTGGTTCGCGACCTTCCTGCTCGGGGGGCTGTTCGCCGTGTCGCTGCTCGTCTCCGGCCGTGCTCAGAAGGGGTCCGGCATCCCGTTCGGGCCGTGGATGCTCCTCGGTGCCTCTGTCGGCATCTGCCTGGGGGAGCCGCTGTGGGACGCCTATCTGGGTGTCTTCGCCTGAGCTACCCGTGCCCCACCTCAAGATCCGCCCCGCAGGACCGATAGACCACTCAGCGTGCCGACGGCACGGCAGGACGACCCACGAGGAGACAGCCAGGTGGCAAAGACCCGGGTGATCGGGCTCGACATCGGCACCACCGGTGTCCGGGCGGTCGAGCTCGAGTTCGACGGCGGCGGTGCCGTCAAGGGCGCGCCGGGACGTGTGCTCCGCGCGGGCTTCGTCCCCCTCCCGTGGGGCGCCGTGCACGACGGCGAGGTCGCTGAGCCGGCGACCGTGTCGTCGGCGATCAAGCGACTGTGGGCCGAGCGCAAGTTCAGCAGCAAGGAGGTGGTGGTCGGGGTCGGCAACCAGCGCGTGCTCGTACGCGAGCTCGACATGCCCGCCCTCCCGCCGAGCCAGCTGCGCGCCGCGCTGCCGTTCCAGGTCGAGGGCCTGCTGCCCGTCGCGGCGAGCGACGCGCTGCTGGACTTCTACCCGATCAGCCAGAGCACCGGTTCAGAGGGTCCGCAGCTCCACGGGCTGCTGGTCGCCGCCACCGCGGAGACCGTGCTCGCGAACACGCGCGCCGTCGAGCAGGCAGGGCTCCGGCCGACCATGGTGGACCTGAACGCCTTCGCTGTCGCGCGGGTGCAGGCACGGTCCGGTTTTGCCACGGGCGTCATCGCCTTCGTCGACATCGGCGCGCGGGTCACCAACGTGTCGATCGTCGTGGACGGTCACCCCCGGTTCGTGCGGATCCTGCCGTCCGGCGGGCACGACGTCACCGAGGCGCTCTCGAGCACCCTCGACATCCCGCCGCAGGAGGCGGAGCGGATGAAGCGAGAGGTCGGCATCGGGCTGGAGACGGCCGCGGACGACCTCGCAGCGAAACAGCTCGTCTCCGAGGTCACCACCGGCCTCGTGGACGCGCTCCGCAACACCCTCGTGTACTACGCGAGCAGCAACCCAGGAGGAGCCGTGCACCAGATCGTCCTGTCGGGCGGGGGCGCGTTCCTGCCCGGACTGGGCCAGTACCTGGCGAGCGCCGCTCGCGTGCAGGTCGTCATGGGAGACCCGCTGTCGTCGCTGCCGCTCGCCAAGGGCGTAGACCCGCGGTCGTTCGGTGCCGACCCCGCCACGTACGTCGTACCGCTCGGGCTCGCGATGGGGGTGGCGGCATGAGCGTCGTGAGCTCGACGAGGCGTGCGGACGCCGTGCCGGTCGTGACGTGGCCGCAGGTGAACCTGCTGCCGGCGGAGGTGACCCAGGGCCGACGCCTCAAGTCGATCAAGCGCCTTCTTCTGCTGGCGCTGCTGGTGGTGCTGCTCCTCGCCACGCTCGCGTACACGGGCGCTGTGTACGTCGCGGGCCAGGCGGCGGACGACCTCGCCGCAGCTCAGGCGGAGACCGCCCGCCTGCAGGAGGAGAAGGCGGCGTTCGCGGAGGTGCCCGCCATCCTGTCGTCGATCTCGCAGGCAGAGTCGGCGCGGCAGCAGGGGATGTCGTCGGAGATCCTCTGGGGCGGCTACCTCGAGTCGCTGCGGGCCACCGCCCCGTCCGGTGTGTCCTTCGACGCACTCACGGTGAACGTGGGGACGCCCAGCCAGCCGTACGTCGGCAGCACCGATCCGCTCGCCACCTCCGGCAGCATCGGGCAGATCTCCTTCACCGCGCGGTCCGCCACGCTGCCCGACACGGGCGCGTGGATCGACGGCATCAACACGGTCAAGGGGCTCGACAACGCGTCGTTCTCGGCGGCGTCGCTGACCGAGGACGAGGGTGCCGTCTTCTACCAGGTGGAGGCAACCGTGGACATCCTGCCGTCGGCCCTCTCGGGACGCTTCGAGCCGGAGGCCCAGCAGTGATGCGCCAGGCGAGTGCGAAGATGTGGGTGATCGGCACGGTCGTCCTGTCGGTCCTGCTGCTGGCAGCCGCGTGGCTGCTCGCGGTTGAACCCGTCATGGCCCGGGCGGCGGAAGACGCCGTCCAGGCGCAGCAGAGCCGCGACCAGAACGCGCTGCTCGAGCTCGAGATCGCCAAGCTCACAGAGCAGCAGACACACCTCCCGGAGTACCAGGCTCAGCTCGCCGCGCTGCGGCTGCAGATCCCCTCGGGGACCGACCCGGCGGGGATCAGCCGCGAGCTGCCCGCTCTCGCGACGGCCGCGGGTCTCACGATCGTCGCGGTCCAGCCGAGCGTGCCGGAGTCCTTCGTGCCTCCCGCCGCGCCGGCGGTCAACACGGACTCCGCCACGGCCGAGGCCGTGGAGGGGACCGACGACGCCTCGGCTGCCGGGACGACCGAGGTGGTCCCGGGCTTCTACCAGGTCCCCGTGACGATCACGTCGCTCGGCACCTACGAGGCCTCGGTGGCGTTCCTCCGCGGTGTGCAGGAGAGCGCGAGCCGGCTGTATCTGGTGTCGGCGATCAACGCCACCACGCAAGATGCCGAGGGAGCGAGCGCGGGGCGGCCGGCCACGGCCGCGGGTGACATCGAGCTCGCCATGACCGGGTACGTGTTCGTGCTGGCCGACTCCGCCGCCGACGCCGCGCGGCAGGCGGCGAACGCCGCCGAGACGGTGCCGGTGCCAGGCGCGCAGACCAATCCGTTCCTGCCTGGCCGCTGAGCCGCCGCAGCCCCACCCCGGCTCGACCAGCACCACCCCGCGCCCCGGCCCACGACGTGGACCGGGGCGCGGTCGTGCGCCCGCGACATGGGAGGATCCCGGACATGCTCCGTTGGTTGACGTCCGGTGAGTCGCACGGTCCCGCCCTGGTGGGCGTCCTGGAGGGCCTCCCCGCGGGAGTCGAGGTCGAGTCGGCCCACATCCGGGACGCGCTGGCGCGCCGGCGGCTGGGCTACGGCCGCGGCGCGCGGATGAAGTTCGAGCAGGACGAGGTGCGCATCCTCGGCGGCGTGCGCCTGGGCGAGTCCCAGGGCGGCCCGGTGGCGATCGAGATCGGCAACACCGAGTGGCCGAAGTGGGTCGACGTGATGTCGTCCGACCCGGTGGACGACCCCGAGAAGCTGAACCGCGCCCGCAACGCCCCGCTGACGCGCCCCCGCCCGGGGCACGCGGACCTGGTGGGCATGCGCAAGTACGCGTTCGACGACGCGCGCCCGGTGCTGGAGCGGGCCTCGGCGCGGGAGACCGCGGCCCGGGTCGCGCTGGGCACGGTCGCGGCGCGGTTCCTGGAGCAGGCGGCGGGTGTGCGGCTGGTGTCGCACGTCGTCGGCATCGGCCCGGTGAGCGCCCCCGACGACGCGGCGCTGCCGGCCCCCGACGACGTGGCGGCGCTGGACGCCGACCCGGTGCGCTGCTTCGACGCGGCGACGTCGGCGGCGATGGTCGCGGAGATCGACCAGTGCCACAAGGACGGCGACACGCTCGGCGGCGTGGTCGAGGTGCTCGTGTACGGGCTGCCGTCGGGCCTGGGCTCGTACGTGCACGCCGACCGGCGCCTCGACGCGCGGCTCGCGGGCGCGCTCATGGGCATCCAGGCGATCAAGGGCGTCGAGGTCGGCGACGGGTTCCGCACGGCGGCGCGCCGGGGCTCGCAGGCGCACGACGAGATGGAGCGCGACGCCGACGGCCTGATCCGGCGCCGCACCAACCGCGCGGGCGGCATCGAGGGCGGCATGACCAACGGCGAGGTCCTGCGGGTCCGCGCCGCGATGAAGCCGATCTCGACGGTGCCGCGCGCGCTGGCGACGGTCGACACCGCGACGGGCGAGCCGGCCCAGGCGCAGCACCAGCGCTCCGACGTGTGCGCGGTCCCGCCGGCGGCCGTGGTGGCCGAGGCGATGGTCGCGCTCGTGGTCGCGGACGCGCTGCTGGAGAAGACCGGCGGCGACTCGGTCGGCGAGGTGCGCCGCAACCTCGAGGCGTACGTCGCGTCGATCCCCGACCTGCTGCGATGACCTCCGCCAGCACCGGAGCCAGCACCGGCGCCCGTCCGCGCGTCGTCCTGGTCGGCCCGCCCGGCTCGGGCAAGTCGACGGTCGCCCAGGCGCTCGCGCGGCGGTGGCAGCTCGCACCGCGGGACACCGACGCCGACGTCGAGTCGGCGGCCGGCAAGCCGGTGGCGGACATCTTCGTGGACGACGGCGAGCCGCGGTTCCGCGAGCTCGAGCACGAGGCGGTGCGGGTCGCCCTGGCCGAGCACGACGGGGTGCTGGCGCTCGGCGGCGGAGCTGTGCTCCACCCGGCGACGCAGGACGCCCTGGCGGCGTACCGGGAGGCGGGCGGCGTGGTGGTGTTCCTCGACGTGACGCTGCGGCACGCCGCGCCGCGGGTGGGGTTCAACCAGTCCCGTCCGCTGCTGCTCGGCAACCCGCGGGCCCGGTGGCAGGCGCTGATGGACGAGCGGCGGCCGGTGTACCAGCGGGTCGCGACGCTCGTCGTGTCGACGGACGGCATCACCCCCGCCCAGGTGGCGGAGCGGATCGAGGAGGCGCTGGCGGACCAGCGCGGCGGGAGCGAGGGCGGACGATGAGCGGCACGCGCACGGTCGAGGTCAGCGGCGAGCGGCCGTACGAGGTGGTGATCGGCCGGCACCTGCTGGGCGAGCTGCCGCGCCTGCTCGGCGACGGCGTCCGCAAGGTCCTGGTCATCCACCCCGCGGCGCTGGCGACGACCGCCGACGCCGTGCGCGACGACCTGACCGCCCACGGCTACGAGGCGCTGCTCGCCGAGGTGCCGGACGCGGAGCCCGCCAAGTCGGCGCAGGTGGCCGCGTTCTGCTGGCAGGTGCTCGGGCAGGCGGACTTCACGCGCAGCGACGCGATCATCGGGCTCGGCGGCGGCGCGACGACGGACCTCGCGGGGTTCGTCGCGTCCACCTGGCTGCGCGGCGTCAAGGTCGTGCACGTGCCGACGACCCTCCTGGCGATGGTCGACGCGGCGGTGGGCGGCAAGACCGGGATCAACACGGTCGAGGGCAAGAACCTGGTGGGGACGTTCCACGCCCCGGCCGGGGTGCTGTGCGACCTGGCGTCGCTGGAGAGCATGCCGAAGCACGACTACGTGGCCGGGCTCGCCGAGGTGGTGAAGTGCGGGTTCATCGCGGACCCGCGCATCCTCGAGCTGGTCGAGCAGCACGGGCCGGAGATCACCGACCCGGTGCGGGCCGCGGGCTCCGAGGTGCTGGCCGAGCTGGTCGAGCGCGCCGTGGCCGTGAAGGCCCGGGTCGTGGGGGAGGACCTCCGGGAGGCAGGGCTGCGGGAGATCCTCAACTACGGGCACACCCTGGGGCACGCGATCGAGCACGTCGAGCGGTACTCGTGGCGGCACGGCGCGGCGGTGTCCGTCGGCATGGTCTACGCGGCGGAGCTCGCGCGCCTGGCCGGCCGGCTGGACGACGCGGTCGTGGCGCGGCACCGGTCGATCCTCACGGGCCTCGGCCTGCCGACCACGTACCGCGGCGACCGGTGGGACCAGCTGCACGCGGCGATGCGGCGGGACAAGAAGACCCGCGGGGACCTGCTGCGGTTCGTGGTGCTGGAGGACGTCGCGCGGCCGGCGCGGCTCGAGGGCCCGGACCCGACGCTGCTGGTCGCGGCGTACGCGGAGGTCTCGGAGGGCGCGAGCACCCCGCGCGGGCTCTCGCTCGGCTGAGCACCCACGAGGCGGAGCCCTTGTCCGTGCACCGCACAAGCCCAGAGCCTTGTACCGCGTCGTACAAGGTCCACGCCTTGTAAGCGCACGTACAAGGCTCTAGCCTTGTCCGCATGTGGGTGCTGACGATCGACCAAGAGGGCAGCCGGACCGTCGGCGACCGGGTGTCCGACCTGCTCGCGGGCCTCGCCGCTGACTCCCCGCTGACCCGCGCCGCGCGGGACGCGGTCGTCCTGCCGTTCGAGCGCACGGTCGGCGACGAGGTCCAGGGCGTGCTCGCCGACCCCGGCCTGGTCGTCGCCCTCACGCTGCACCTGGTCCGGGCCGGCGGCTGGAGCGTCGGCATCGGCGCGGGCCCCGTCGACCGGCCGCTCCCGGCGTCGTCGCGCGAGGCGTCCGGCGCCGCGTTCATCCACGCCCGCGAGGCCGTCGACGCGGCGAAGTCCCGCGCGCGCACCGTCCCGGTGGCCGTGCGCGGCGCGCGGGCGGACGTGGCGGCCGAGGCGGAGGCGGTGCTCACCCTGCTCGGCGCGGTCGTCGCCCGCCGGACCGCCGCCGGCTGGTCCGTGGCCGACCGGATGAGCGCGGAGCCCGGGGGAGCGGCCCCGCGCCAGGAGGACGTCGCCGCGGCGCTCGGCATCAGCCAGCAGGCCGTGAGCGAGCGGCTGCGCACCGCCCTGTGGTTCGAGGAGGTCGCCGCCCGGCCGGCCGCGGCGCGCCTGCTCCGGCTCGCCGCCGGGACCGATGACGATGGGCACCCGGGCCGGACCGAGGAGGACGCGTGACACCGCTGTGGGGCGCCGTCGTCGTCGTGGCCGCGCTGGCGGTCAGCGCGGGGCTCGGGTGGGTCGCCGCCGCCGGCGTACTGGTGCTGGCCGACCGGACGGGCGGTGGTCGCAGGCGGGCCCCGCGGGGGTCGCGTCGCCGCCCGCGCGCCGCGGACGACCAGCCCGCCCGCGCCGACGACGGGCCCGACGGCGACCGCGCCCGGGCGAAGCTGCGCGGCGGCACCTGGATCGGCGTCCTGGAGCGGCTCGCCGTCACCGGCACGCTGCTCGCCGGCGAGCCCGGCGGCGTCGCGGTCGTCGTGGCGATCAAGGGCCTCGGCCGCTACCCGGAGCTGCGCACCGGCGACGACCCGGCCGTGTCCGAGCGGTTCGTCATCGGGACGCTGGCGTCCCTGGTGTGGGCGGCGGGGCTCGGCGTGCTGGGCCGCTGGCTGCTGACGCGGTGAGGCACACGCCTGCGACGTCGTGCTCGTCACGGGGACGTGCGCGACGGGTCGTCAGATGACCGTCGCGCCACCCTCGGCGTGGACGCGGAGTTTTCTCACAGCCGTGCTGACGCCCGTCCACGTCGGCGGCTCCCGCCCGCGCGGAGCAGACGGCCGACTGCGGGTGGCGTGGCTGCAAGCGGCGTCGTTCGTGGAGCAGAGCTGGGGCGAGCGGCCGGCCCCGGAGCGCCGCCTGGCTCACCGCAAGATGCTCCAGGCGGCATGCCTCCTCGACTTCGTCGCGATGGCAGTACCCGGGCTGGTGCTCTATGTCGGGGGCATGGTCGTCGAGGTCGACGGGCTGCGGTGGCTTGGTGCGGTGCTGGTGTCCACGGGATCGTGCTTCGTGGCGTTCGACCTGGCGCTGATCGTGCGGCAGCACGGGACGAGTCTCGACTTCCACGAGTGGGACCGGGCGGGACGACCCGGCGAGTGGCGGTATCGGCAGTGGTCCCAGCCCCGCACAAGCGACCTCGCCGTCGCCGGGCTGCTGGCGGCTGCCAGCTTCATCTTCTTCATGCTGCTGTGCCTCGGGTAGGGCGCGCAGCGGTCGTGCGCGACTGCACGGTACGATGGTCGGCGGCCCAGCCCCGTCCCGCCTCGCGGACGCCCGTGGCGGCCGACCGACGCACCCCAGGACAGGAAGCAGCGACACGTGGCGACGACGAACGACCTGAAGAACGGCACCGTGCTGAAGATCGACGGCCAGCTCTGGACGGTCATCGAGTTCCAGCACGTGAAGCCCGGCAAGGGCGGTGCGTTCGTCCGGACCAAGCTCAAGAACGTGCTGTCGGGCAAGGTCGTCGACCGCACGTTCAACGCCGGCCTGAAGATCGAGACCGCGAACGTCGACAAGCGCGACATGCAGTACCTGTACAAGGACGGCGACGACTTCGTGTTCATGGACACGGACACCTACGACCAGATCACCGTCCCGGCGGCGACCGTGGGCGACGCCGCGAACTTCATGCTCGAGAGCACGAACGCGATGGTCGCGACCAACGAGGGCGTGCCGCTCTACGTCGAGCTGCCGCCGTCGGTCACGCTCATGGTCACGTACACCGAGCCGGGCCTGCAGGGCGACCGCTCCTCGGCCGGCACGAAGCCCGCGACGCTGGAGACCGGCTACCAGATCCAGGTCCCGCTGTTCCTGGAGTCGGACACCAAGGTCAAGGTCGACACCCGTGACGGCAGCTACCTGGGTCGCGTGAACGACTGACGTGGGTGCACGCACCAAGGCCCGCAAGCGGGCCCTCGACGTCCTCTTCGAGGCGGAGCAGCGCCGGCTCGACCCGCTGACCCTGCTCGCGGACCGGATCGCCCAGCCCGGCACCGAGGCGGCGCTGCCGCAGTACTCGGTCGAGCTGGTCGAGGGCGTGCAGGCGCAGCGGGCGCGGATCGACGAGGTCATCGCCACGCACTCGCACGGCTGGACGATCGAGCGCATGCCGGCCGTCGACCGGGAGCTCCTGCGGATCGGCGCCTGGGAGATCCTGTTCAACGACGACGTGCCCGACGCGGTCGCCGTGGACGAGGCCGTCGAGCTCGCGCGCAGCCTGTCGACGGACGAGAGCCCGGGCTTCGTGAACGGCCTCCTGGGCCGCCTGGTCGACCTCAAGCCGACCCTGCTGGCCTGACGCCCCTCGAGCACGACCGCCCCCGACCGCTCTCTTCCAGGCGGTCGGGGGCTTTTGCCTGCCCGGATCGCGCGCACGTAGGAGGGTGGCCGACGCGCGTCTCGCATCACACCCGCGCTTGCCCGCGCGGGAGCCAGCGCGGCTGTGATGCGTCTCGCGAGTTCCGATTCCCAATCCTGTCAGTGCGCTCCAGTAGCCTGCGGCCATGACCTCAACCCCCGTCGGTAGGACGGACGCGCGCCCCGTCGTCGGCACCGAGACGCCGACGCGTGAGATCTCGGTCGGTGACAACCTCGATCTGCTGGGGAGGCTTCCCACGGGCTCGATCGGCCTCGTCTACATGGATCCGCCGTTCAACACGGGCCGAATCTTCCAGGCCCGCGCGACGCGCGCGGCGGTCAGTGAGGCTGCGTTCGACGACACGTGGGTATGGGGGCCAGCGACGGAGCGGGCTGCGCGCGACCTCGGGCAGCACCTAGGGCGAGGCGTCGCTATGGTCCGGGCGCTGGTTGCGCAGTTGGGACCGACTCCGATCGCTTCCTACCTCGTCGCGATGGCGTCGCGAATCGGCGAGGCGCACCGGGTGCTGCACGAACGCGGAAGCCTCTACGTTCACGTGGACCCGACGGCGAGCCACTACTTGAAGGTCGTCCTCGACGCTGTTTTCGGTCCCGAGAACTTCCGGAACGAGATCGCATGGCGTCGCACCCACGCGCACTCCGGTGCCCGCCGGTTCGGTCCAGTGCATGACTCGATCCTGTTCTACTCGCGCGGGAAGTCGTATGTGTGGAATCAGCAGTACACGCCCTATGACGAGCGTTACGTGAGCGAGTACTTCCGAGGGCAGGACGAGCGCGGTCGTTACCAGGCAATCACCTGCACAGGGCCGGGCGACCGCCAGGGCACGCTTGCCCACTACCCGTGGAGGGGAAAGTTCCCCCCGTCAGGGCGGCACTGGGCGTGGACCGAAGCCGAGATGAAGCGGCTTGAGTCCGAGGGTCGGCTCATCTACTCCAAGAACGGCGTCCCTCGGCTGAAGCGCTATGTGGACGATGCTCCGGGCGTTCGCCTCCAGGACGTGTGGACTGATATCGCTCCCCTGTCTGCTCACGCGTCCGAGCGGGTGGGCTACGACACCCAGAAGCCGATTGCGCTGCTCGAGCGCATCATCCGATCCAGCAGCAATCCTGGCGACGTTGTGCTCGACCCGTTCGCAGGTACGGGCACGACCGCCGTGGCTGCCGAGCGCGCGGGACGTTCGTGGATCGTTATCGACAAGAGCCTGTACGCGGCCTCGCTCGCCCTCGCCCGCACGCGCAAGGATGTCCGCGGCGCGGCCATCAAGTTGACGGGGATGCCCAGTTCCGTGCATGCCGCGACGGCGCTGCGAGATGCGGACCCGCGTGGCTACGCGGGCTGGGCAACCGCGTTGCTCGCGACCGAGATCGACCGATCGACGGATCACGCCGAGGTCGCGGTGGGCGTGCGGCGATGGGGTGCAGGCGCTGCGGGCTACGTGCCCTTGTCTCGACCGACCACGACCTGGCTGACGCCGAGCGACCACGCCGCCAGGCCGGTGAGCTTTGTAGTTGACGGTCCTGGAAGTGTCGAGATCACCCGCGCGCTGGCCGTCTCGAAGCACGAGGTGAGCCGCGTCCCGGTAGAGGCGCTCGTCGGTAGCGGCGTGTCCAGCTCCGGGAGGGCGGACATCGACTTGAGAATGAGCGAGTGAGAACGCACAAGGTCCACGACCATGTCTCCGGCAAGCTCAGCGACCTCGACCGGGTGGTCGTACAGAGCGTCCCGGCAGGTGGGAACTGGCGCGACCTTCCCGAGGACTTTCCGTCGGCGCGGGTCCGCCAGATCCGGGAAAGCGCTGCCCGCGGCGAGGGCAGCCGCAGCACGTACTACGGCCGCTTGTCGTGGGACCGCCCGTCGTACACGATCTCGACCTACCTCACGCGGCCGGGGAACGGCACGTTCATTCACCCGGAGCTTGACCGGCTGATCACCGTGCGAGAGGCGGCGAGGCTCCAGGGCTTCCCGGACCGAGTCCGGTTCCAGGGCAGCATGCGGCAGCGTTGTATGCAGGTGGGCAACGCCGTGCCGCCGCCTCTCGCGTACCAGCTTGGTTCGACGATCAGCGCTACCACCGTCGTGGACCTGTTCGCCGGCGCTGGGGGCGTGGGCCTGGGGCTTGAGATGGCTGGGCACACGGTGCTCGTCAGCGCCGACAACAACCCGGACGCCGTGCGGACGATCGCAAGCGCGGCTGGGCCTGACCACGACGTGCAGCTTCGCGACCTCTCGCGCGAGGACGAGCTGGAGGCGCTCGTCGCAAGCACGGTGGAGCGCTTGGAGGGGAAGTCGCTCGGACTCCTCGCGGGTGGCCCGCCATGCCAAGGAT
Organism: Cellulomonas endometrii; assembly: GCF_949769265.1. Lineage (NCBI taxonomy): Bacteria > Bacillati > Actinomycetota > Actinomycetes > Micrococcales > Cellulomonadaceae > Cellulomonas > Cellulomonas endometrii. Next base: position 188,625 of record NZ_CATKPC010000001.1, read on the forward strand.
TTTCGACCGCTGGGCCGTGCCGGGTTGATGATCCCCGAAACGAGCTGGTGCTCCGGTACCTGCGGGCGGTCGAGCTGCTCCGACCCCGCGAGGTTCTCTTCGAGAACGTCGTCGCGCTGAAGTGGCGTGGGCGCCCGTTCCTCGACGAACTCATCGAGCGCCTTGCGGTCCTGGGCTACCACGTTGAGGCTCGGATCCTCCACACCGAGGCGTATGGCGTCCCGCAGCTCAGACGACGTTTGGTGCTGCGGGCGAGTAGGGTGTCGTCCAGGATCGCCTGGCCGGCCCCGACTCGCGCAGTTCTCACGCCCAGCTTCCTCGGCGAGCAGCCGGGCCCGCTCCTCGACGAGCCGGGCCCGTTCACGGTCCGCGACGCGATTGCCGACCTTGCGGTCGACGAGTCGAGCGGCCTCGACGTACCGGTCGAGGCCCGACCTGCGACATCGCGCTATGCGCGATGGGCCCAAGGGCTCATTCCGCCCGAACATGTGTTCGGTAAGGTCACAGCGGAGCTGGACGAGAGGGTCACCGCGTGACGACGACAATCATCTACGACGCGACCCCAACGGATCTGCGCGATGCGGTACGCGGTATCCGGGAGCGTGTCGCAGGTCTGCCCGAACCGCGTCTGTACCAGTCCGCGGTCGTTCTCGCCGTGTTGCTGAAGGCGCGTGCCGCGGTTCGATGGGTGCGATGGGAGGACCCCGCTCCCCGCACAGGCCTGCCACTTGGCAAGGCAGAGTTCGTGGGTGCGATGAACGAGCTGTTCGGTGGGGAGCGCGGGCGGCTTGTCTGCACGGACGAGGCGCCCTTGCCGGGCGCGCATCGCCTCTTGCTCGACGTCTTCTACGACGCTAAGAGGGCTCCGCTCACCTTGGTCGATCCGGTGACCAAGAACTCAGTGAAACTCGATTTCGATTCGCCCGCCTGGATCTGGAACAGCAGCGGCGTGCCGCCCGCGACATCGACGCCGATGCTCGAATACAACCCGATCAACACGATGAATGCGCAGAACGGCATCTACTGCAGTCTCTCGCTGTCCAGCGCCGTGCGTCGCGGCGATGCCGGGACGGTGTACGCGACCGACCGGTCCCGGTGCGAACACCGCGTCCGGCTTGACGGGGGCGACTCGGTCTGCGAGTTGAGCAACAAGAGGTGCGGGTCCATGGGGAGCGGAGTCGACCGACAGGCGACGAAGCCCCGACTCATCGCTCCGGTGAGGGCAGAGGGTGGAAGGGACGTGGCTCTGCTGCCTGGGGCGATGGAGTCGCTCGTTGAGCGCGCGACCGGTGGCGGGGCCCACCCGCTGCCACGGGCCCAGGACCTGTCGCTCGTCGTCGCGTGGTGCCACGCCGCCGGACGATCGATCCGTCTCGACCACGGTCGGATCAACCGGCTGCTGGGATCAGGTATCTCCCTGCTCACGACCGAGGACTGATGAACGACGACGCCTTTGCGGGGCTGCCGCGAGCCTTTGCTGATTTCCTCGACGACCGCGGGCTGGTCTACGACCCGCTCACGCAGGTCGACCTGCTCGCCAGCGCGCTCGGTTCGCAGTTCGTCGTGTTCGCTGGTCCGAGCGGGACCGGGAAATCTACGGCCGCGCGGGTCCTGGCAGATTTTTTCGCCTCCCCCTCGAGTGTGATCGACGTACGCCCCGGGTGGGCATCCGTCGAGGACTTGGTCGGGCAGTACAGCGTCTTTGCCCGAGAGTTCCTCCCTGGCGCTGGTCACGCCGCGTTGGAGCGGCTGTCTCGACAGAACTCGGAGGCCGCGCCTGTGTTGATCCTCGAGGAGGCGAACCTCAGTCCTCTCGAGTCGTATCTCGGGCCGCTCGTCACGGCGGCGAGTGGCCTCGCTTTCGAGAGCTTCGCCGTCGACAGTTCGACTAGTCCCTCCGGGTTCGGACGGATCGAGATCGGGGGATGGCCGCGATTCTTCGCGACGGTGAACATCGACAGCACCGCGCCCGCCCCCGCGCCGAAGGTGAGCGGTCGCGCGTGCGTTGTGCTGCTGGAGCCGCCAGGGGTAGAGCTCCTGCTTCAGGCGGCACAGGACGCGGACGATCTGGCGGGTGCGCCACAGCACCGGGAGAGTGGAGGGATCCTGCTCGGGGACCCGCGTGCCGGCATCGACGCCGCGAGGGTCGCCGGTGGCCGGGACCTCCGGTGGGTCACTGAGGCACTCCGCCCGCTCGTGGAGTTGCTCGCGGAGCATGCGGGTAGCGGCATGAACGTAGTGAGCCCGCGCGATGTCCTTCGTGCGCGGTCCTACATGGAGTGGCACAGGGCCCTGTCGTCGGGGGCCGCGAGAGACGGTCACCTGCTGGGCTACTCCGAGGCGGAGTCGGCGGAAAACGCGCTGCTGCATTTCGTGCTCCCGGGCCTCACCGCCGAGCAGTTTGGACGAGCCGCCGCGCCCCTTGCTGCCAGCGCGACCGAGGATGGCCTCCTTCGTGGCCGGCTCGACAAGCTGTTGAACGGTGCGGACAACTTGTTCGGGGTCACGCCGGACTTCTGGGCGAGTTTGTCGTGAGACGCGACGCCAGCGGCGTCGAGGTGCGTTACGAGCGCGCGGGCCGCGTCGTCGCGCGGGTCCACGTTCCTGGCGCCCCGTTCGAGCTCGCCGTGCCGGACGCGGTGTCGGTGCAGAACGACCGCGCTCAAGCCGTCATCCGGCTGGTCGAGAGCACCGACGCGTTCCGCGAGTGCGTGGGTATCCTGTCGATCCCGTACCTGGGGCCGTCGGGGCCAGGCGTCGCGGTCCTCGATGTCCCACCTCCGTCGCCGTTCAGCCGGTCAGATATCGCCGTGATGTGGGCCGCACGCAACGAGCTCGACATTCCTCGTCGGGTCGCCCGCGGCGCGAACGCAGCCTGGTCGCGGATCCGGCTCACGCGATCGGACGGGATCGATCTCGTCGCTCTCGCACGGGCGATCGGCGAGGCCAATCGACTGCTCCAAGCGTGGCCTCGACGAGACACGACGCAGCTCACGTGGCTGCCGGTCGCGCGCGCGGGTGGGCGGCTTCGCGTGCGGGTGACTGAGCGGCACTCGCGCATATTCGAGCAGCACGGGGACCGAACGGTGCCGCGCTTGTCGGCGCGATCGGTGGGGGGCGTCGAGGATCACACCCTCCGCTCGTTGTCGGTCGTCTCTGGGCTGGTTGCCCGGCGGATTCGTCAAGCCCCGCTCCGCGTCGGAGACCAGGATGTCCGTAGGGAGGTCGCACGGTTGTTCGACCGAGTCGCTGAACGCGCGCGCCCGACCCGCACGGTCCTCGACGGCCCGGCAGCCTCGTGGCCGCAGTCCTTCCGCGGCGCGTACAGGGCGCTCCAGGCCGCGCTGTCCGAACTCGAAGTGTTGGGTGTGGGCGACCAGAGAGCTCCCTTGTCTGAAGTTTGGGAGCTGTACGAGGTCTGGGCGCTGCAGCGCGTCGTGGCGGGCCTATCGTCAACGTGGGGCGTGCCGACAGCACCGACGGGCGGCCTCCTGTCCTGGCGCTGGGTCGCGGCCGGCGTCGACGTGGAAGTTCGCTACCAGACGACTGTGCCGGCGTGGCCGCTTGAGGTCGATGTGTCCGGCACCGCGCTGACGGCGATCGTCGGAGAGCTGCGTCCCGACATCCTGCTCACCGTCGGCCGAGGTGCGAATGCCCGGTACGCGATACTCGATCCGAAGAAGCGGGCGGCGCCGATGAAGCAGGACGACGTGACTGCGCAGGCTTCAAAGTACCTCTGGGGCGTCCGGGCCGTGCGGTCCGGGGAGATCGCGCCGGAGGTACTCCTGCACTCGGTGACCCTGCTCGCGCCGCGTGGTGGTCCCAGCGCAGTGCACGCCTCAGGGCGGGTGCGGGTGGTGAGCGCCGCGCCCTCGGTAGGTTCTGACCAGCTTGACGAGCGGATGTCTGAGCTCGTGACCGCGCTGTCGCGGGTGGAGGACCGTGCGGCCGCCGAGCCCGACGCCATCTAATCGCAAGCTCTGACGGTGGCCCACCGAGGTGGCGCGGGGTAGCACCGCCGGCGGCGTGGACAGCGCGGGCCCCGGCCGGGCGCGGTGTGTAAGGTGCCCGGGACAGGCATTCCTTTAACACCGTCCAGTGAGGCGGGGAAGGAGCGGCCCGGATGACCTCCGGTACCCCCGTGCCCGGCGACGACAGCGTCGCGGGCACCACCGCGACCGTCGTGCTCGGCGAGCAGGACGTGGCCCGCGCGCTGACGCGCATCGCCCACGAGATCCTCGAGCGCAACAAGGGCGGCGACGACCTCGTCGTCCTCGGCATCCCGACCCGCGGCGTCCCGCTGGCGCACCGGCTGGCCGAGCGGCTGGCGGCCGTCGAGCCCGGCCTGGTCGCCGAGCAGATCGTCGGCAGCCTCGACGTCACGATGTACCGCGACGACCTGGCGCAGCACCCCACCCGCACGATCGGGGCGACGAGCGTCCCCGCCGGCGGCATCGACGGCAAGGTCGTGGTGCTGGTCGACGACGTGCTCTACTCCGGCCGCACGATCCGCGCGGCGCTGGACGCCCTGAACGACCTGGGCCGCCCGCGCGCGGTGCAGCTCGCGGCGCTGGTCGACCGCGGCCACCGGGAGCTGCCGATCCGGGCGGACTTCGTCGGGAAGAACCTGCCGACGTCGACGGTCGAGCGCGTCCGCGTGCTCATGGCCGAGACCGACGGCCGCACCGCCGTGCTGATCGAGGGGGGTGCGCGATGAGGCACCTGCTCTCGACGACGGACCTGGACCGCGCGGCGGCGATCCGCGTGCTGGACACGGCCGCCCAGATGGCCGCGACGCAGGGCCGGCAGATCAAGAAGCTCCCGACGCTGCGCGGCCGCACGGTGGTGAACCTGTTCTTCGAGGACTCCACCCGCACGCGCATCTCGTTCGAGACGGCCGCCAAGCGGCTGAGCGCGGACGTCATCAACTTCTCGGCCAAGGGGTCGAGCGTGTCCAAGGGCGAGTCGCTCAAGGACACCGCGCTGACCCTGCAGGCGATGGGCGCGGACGCGATCGTGATCCGGCACCAGGCGTCGGGCGCGCCGCACACCCTCGCGCACGCCGGCTGGACCGAGGCCGCGGTGGTCAACGCCGGCGACGGGATGCACCAGCACCCCACGCAGGCGCTCCTGGACGCGTTCACCATCCGCCGGCACCTCACGGGCGACGCGGCCAACCCGGACGGCGTCGGCAACGACCTCGCCGGGCTGCACGTCGCGGTGGTCGGGGACGTCCTGCACAGCCGCGTCGCCCGGTCGAACGTCGACCTGCTGCACACGCTCGGCGCCCGGGTGACCCTGGTCGCGCCGCCGACGCTGCTGCCCGTCGGCGTGGGCCCGTGGCCGGCGGAGGTGTCCTACCGGCTGGACGACGTGCTCGCCCAGGGCCCGGACGCGGTGATGATGCTCCGCGTGCAGCGCGAGCGGATGTCGACGGCGGGCGGCGGGTTCTTCCCGAGCCCGCTGGAGTACACGCGGCTGTACGGCCTCGACGCGCGCCGTCTCGCGACCCTGCCGGACCACGCGATCGTGCTGCACCCCGGCCCGATGAACCGCGGGCTGGAGATCTCGGCGGACGCGGCCGACTCCCCGCGCGCGGTCATCGTCGAGCAGGTCGCGAACGGCGTGGCGGTGCGGATGGCCGTGCTGTACCTGCTGCTCGCGGGCGACGGCGACACCGGCGCGGCGCCCGCCACCGGCGCGGTACCCACGATCCAGACCCGCACGGCCACCGAGGTGAGCGCACGATGACCACGCAGTACCTGCTCAAGGACGTGGCCCCGCTCGGTGGCGAGCGCACGGACGTGCTGATCGCCGGCGGCCTGGTCGCGGCGATCGGCGCGGAGGCGGGGGACGCGAGCGAGAACGCTCCCGACGACCTGCACGTGATCGACGCGACCGGCATGGTGCTGCTGCCCGGCCTGGTCGACCTGCACACCCACCTGCGCGAGCCCGGGCGGGAGGACGCCGAGACCATCGCGTCCGGCACGCGCGCCGCGGCGGTCGGCGGGTTCACCGCGGTGCACGCGATGGCGAACACCACCCCGACGCAGGACACGGCGGGCGTGGTGGAGCAGGTGTGGCGGCTCGGCCGCGAGGCCGGGTGGGTCGACGTGCACCCGGTCGGCGCGGTGAGCGTCGGGCTGGCGGGGGAGCACCTGGCCGAGCTGGGCGCCATGGCGGACTCGGCCGCCCGCGTCCGGGTGTTCTCCGACGACGGGAAGTGCGTGCACGACCCCGTGCTGATGCGCCGCGCGCTGGAGTACGTGAAGGCGTTCGACGGGGTCGTCGCGCAGCACGCCCAGGAGCCGCGGCTCACCGAGGGCGCCCAGATGCACGAGGGCGTGGTGTCCGCGGAGATCGGCCTGGCCGGCTGGCCGGCAGTGGCGGAGGAGGCGGTCATCGCCCGCGACGTCCTGCTGGCCGAGCACGTCGGGTCGCGGCTGCACGTCTGCCACCTGTCGACCGCCGGGTCGGTGGCGATCATCCGCTGGGCCAAGTCCCGCGGCATCGACGTGACCGCCGAGGTGACGCCGCACCACCTGGTCCTCACCGACGAGGAGGCGCGCGGCTACGACCCGGTGTTCAAGGTGAACCCGCCGCTGCGCACGCAGGCCGACGTGGACGCGGTCCGCGCGGGGCTCGCGGACGGGACGATCGACATCGTCGCGACCGACCACGCCCCGCACACCCGCGAGGACAAGGACTGCGAGTGGGCGGCCGCCGCGTTCGGGATGACCGGCCTGGAGACCGCGCTGTCCGTAGTGCAGCAGACGATGGTCGACACCGGCCGGATGACCTGGGCGGACGTCGCCCGGGTGCTGTCGGTGAACCCGGCGCGCATCGGCCGCGTCGAGGGTCACGGCCGCCCGGTCGCCGTGGGGGAGCCCGCCAACCTCGTGCTGGTCGACCCCGCCGCCCGGCGGGTGGTCGAGCCGGAGCAGCAGGCGACCGCCTCGGCGAACTCGCCGCTGCGCGGCCGGGAGCTCCCGGGCCGGGTCGTCGCGACGTTCCTGCGCGGGCGCGCCACGGTGCTCGACGGCGTGCCGCAGGACGACGCGACCGGCAGCCGGCACGGCGCGCCGTTCGCCGCGGGGCGGGTGACGCCCTGATGCCGCCCTGGCTCTCCGTGACGATCCTCGTCGTGCTCGGCGTCGCCCTGCTGCTCGGCATGGTGAAGGGCTGGCGGCGGCTGCAGCGCGGCACGAGCGCGGTCCCCGCCCCGCCGGCGGTCCCGGACGAGGCGGACCTCGGCGCCGCGCGCACCGCGGCGTTCGACGGCGTCTACGTCTCCAGCACCCGCGCCGGCGACTGGCTGGACCGGGTGGGAGCGCACGGCCTCGGCGTGCGGTCCGTCGCCCAGGTGCAGGTGCACGACGCGGGCGTGGTCGTGCGACGACGAGGCGCGCCGGACGTGTTCGTCCCGCGCGCGGCGCTGCGCGCGGTCGGCACGTCCGGCGGCATGGCCGGCAAGGTGGTCGGCGGGGAGGGCCTGGTCGTGCTGACCTGGGTGCCCGACCCGCAGCGCGACCCCCGCGGCCTCGACACGGGCCTGCGCCTGCGGCACCCGCACGAGCGGGACGAGCTGCGCGCGGCCGCCCAGGAACTGATCGGATCGACGCCCGCCGCGAGCGGGCCGGAGGAGACACGATGACGGACGCACTGCTGGTCCTCGAGGACGGGCGGACGTTCGCCGGCGAGTCCTACGGGGCCACCGGCCAGACCTGGGGCGAGATCGTCTTCAACACCGGCATGACCGGGTACCAGGAGACGCTGACCGACCCCAGCTACCACCGCCAGATCGTCGTGATGACGGCGCCGCACATCGGCAACACCGGCGTGAACGACGAGGACCCGGAGTCGGGCCGCATCTGGGTGTCCGGCTACGTGGTGCGCGACCCCGCGCGCCGCGCGTCGAGCTGGCGGTCCCGCCGGACGCTCGACGAGGAGCTGGCCGCGCAGGGCGTCGTCGGCATCTCCGGCGTCGACACCCGGGCGCTGACCCGGCACCTGCGTGAGCGCGGCGTGATGCGCGCGGCCATCGTGTCGGGCGACGCGCTGCTCGACGCCGCGGGCCGCCCGCGCGCCGCCGAGGACCTGGTCACCGAGGTGCGCGAGCGCCCGCAGATGGCCGGCGCCGACCTGGCGGGCGAGGTCTCGACCGACGCCGCGTACGTGGTCCCGGCGCTCGGCCCGGACGGGCAGCCGCTCACCGAGCCCGTGGCGCGCGTCGCCGCGGTGGACCTCGGCATCAAGTCGATGACCCCGCAGCGGATGGCCGAGCGGGGCATCGAGGTGCACGTGCTGCCCGCGCTGTCGTCCATCGACGACGTGCTCGCGACCGCCCCCGACGGCGTGTTCTTCTCGAACGGCCCCGGCGACCCGGGTGCCGCGACGCACGAGGTCGAGCTGCTCCGCGAGGTGCTGGACCGCAAGATCCCGTTCTTCGGCATCTGCTACGGCAACCAGATCCTCGGCCGGGCCCTCGGGTACGGGACCTACAAGCTCGGCTACGGGCACCGCGGCGTGAACCAGCCGGTGCTCGACCGCGCCACCGGCCGGGTGGAGATCACCGCGCACAACCACGGCTTCGCCGTCGACGCCCCGCTCGACGAGGTGTCGGTCGCCCCGCACGACGGCGGCCGCTACGGCCGGGTCACGGTCTCGCACGTCGACCTGAACGACGACGTGGTGGAGGGCCTCGCGGCGCTCGACCTGCCCGCGTTCTCCGTCCAGTACCACCCGGAGGCCGCGGCCGGCCCGCACGACGCCGCCTACCTGTTCGACCGGTTCCTCGACCTGATGCGCGACCCGGCCGCCGGCGCCGCCGCCGCCGGTCAGGCCACCGACCCCGCGACCCCGAAGGGAGCCGGCGCCTGATGCCTCGCCGCACCGACATCCACAGCGTCCTCGTCATCGGCTCCGGCCCGATCGTCATCGGCCAGGCCGCCGAGTTCGACTACTCCGGCACCCAGGCGTGCCGCGTGCTCAAGGAGGAGGGCCTGCGGGTCGTCCTCGTGAACTCCAACCCGGCCACGATCATGACCGACCCGGAGTTCGCCGACGCCACCTACGTCGAGCCGATCACCACCGAGGTCCTCACCACGATCATCGCCAAGGAGCGCCCGGACGCGATCCTGCCGACGCTGGGCGGCCAGACCGCGCTCAACGCCGCGATCGCGCTGGACGAGGCCGGCGTGCTCGAGCAGTACGGCGTCGAGCTGATCGGCGCGAACATCCCCGCCATCCAGAAGGGCGAGGACCGCGAGCAGTTCAAGCAGGTGGTCGAGGTCTGCGGCGGCGAGTCCGCGCGGTCCGCGATCGTGCACACCATCGACGACGCGCTGGCCGCCGTGCAGGACCTCGGCTACCCCGTGGTCGTGCGCCCGTCGTTCACGATGGGCGGGCTGGGCTCCGGGATCGCCTACGACGAGGCCGACCTGCGCCGGATCGTCGGCCAGGGCCTGCACTACTCGCCGACCACCGAGGTGCTCCTGGAGGAGTCGATCCTCGGCTGGAAGGAGTACGAGCTCGAGCTGATGCGCGACAAGAACGACAACGTCGTGGTCGTCTGCTCCATCGAGAACGTCGACCCGGTCGGCGTGCACACCGGCGACTCCGTCACCGTGGCCCCGGCGCTGACCCTGACGGACCGCGAGTTCCAGCGGCTGCGCGACATCGGCATCGCGGTCATCCGCGAGGTCGGCGTCGACACCGGCGGCTGCAACATCCAGTTCGCGATCCACCCGGACACCGGCCGGATCATCGTCATCGAGATGAACCCGCGCGTGTCCCGCTCCTCCGCGCTGGCGTCCAAGGCCACCGGGTTCCCGATCGCGAAGATCGCCGCCCGCCTGGCCGTCGGCTACACGCTGGACGAGATCCCGAACGACATCACGGGCTCCACCCCGGCCTCCTTCGAGCCCACGCTCGACTACGTCGTGGTCAAGGTGCCGCGGTTCGCGTTCGAGAAGTTCCCGGCGGCCGACCCGACGCTCACCACGACCATGAAGTCGGTCGGCGAGGCGATGGCCCTCGGGCGCAACTTCACCGAGGCGCTCGGCAAGGCCATGCGGTCCCTGGACCGGAAGGGGTCGACGTTCCACTGGGACGACGAGCCGCTGACCGGCGACGCGCTCGACGCGCTCGTCGGGACCGTCTCGCGGCCGACCGAGCACCGCCTGGTCGACGTCCAGCAGGTGCTCCGCGCCGGCGTCACGGTCGACGAGGTGTACGCCCGCACGGGGATCGACCCCTGGTTCCTCGACCAGGTGCAGCTGATCAACGAGGTGGCCGCCGAGACCGCCGCCGCGCCGGAGCTGAGCCGCGCCGTGCTCGCCCGCGCCAAGCGGCACGGGCTGTCGGACACGCAGATCGCAGCCCTGCGCGGGGACAGCGAGGACGTCGTGCGCGGCGTGCGGCACGCCCTGGGCGTCCGGCCGGTCTACAAGACGGTCGACACCTGCGCCGCCGAGTTCGCCGCCCGCACGCCGTACCACTACTCGTCCTACGACGAGGAGACGGAGATCGCCCCGCGCGAGCGTCCCGCGGTGCTGATCCTCGGCTCGGGCCCGAACCGCATCGGCCAGGGCATCGAGTTCGACTACTCCTGCGTGCACGCGACGCTGGCGCTCAAGGGCGAGTTCGAGACCGTCATGGTCAACTGCAACCCCGAGACGGTGTCCACCGACTACGACACGGCGGACCGCCTGTACTTCGAGCCGCTGACGTTCGAGGACGTCCTCGAGGTCTACGAGGCCGAGAAGGCCGCCGGACCGGTCGCGGGCATCATCGTGCAGCTCGGCGGCCAGACCCCGCTGTCGCTCGCGCAGCGGCTGGAGGACGCGGGCCTGCCGATCCTGGGCACGCCCCCGAAGGCCATCGACGCCGCCGAGGACCGCGGGGCGTTCGGCGCCGTGCTGGCCGCCGCGGGGCTGCCCGCGCCGGCGTTCGGCACCGCGACGACCCTGCCCGTGGCGCGCGAGACGGCCGCCCGCATCGGCTACCCGGTGCTGGTCCGCCCGTCCTACGTGCTCGGCGGCCGCGGCATGGAGATCGTGTACTCGGACGAGCAGCTGACCGAGTACGTCGAGCGGGCGCTGGCCGACGCCACCGCGCGGGGCGGCTCGCTGCCCCCGCTGCTGATCGACCGGTTCCTGGACGACGCCATCGAGATCGACGTCGACGCGCTGTACGACGGCACCGAGCTGTTCCTCGGCGGCGTCATGGAGCACATCGAGGAGGCCGGCATCCACTCCGGCGACTCCGCGTGCGTGCTCCCGCCGGTGACGCTGTCGGAGGCCGAGCTGCAGCGCATCCGCACCTCCACCGAGGCGATCGCGTCGGGCGTCGGCGTGCGCGGGCTGCTCAACATCCAGTTCGCGCTGGTCTCCGATGTGCTCTACGTCCTGGAGGCGAACCCGCGGGCGTCGCGCACGGTGCCGTTCGTGTCGAAGGCCACCGGGGTGCCGCTGGCCAAGGCGGCCGCGCTCATCATGACGGGCCGGTCGATCGCGGACCTGCGCCGTGAGGGCGTCCTGCCCGCCGACGACGCGAGCGTCCTGGACCTGGACGCGCCGATCGCGGTGAAGGAGGCCGTGCTGCCGTTCAAGCGGTTCCGCACCGGCGACGGCACGGTGGTCGACACCGTGCTCGGCCCGGAGATGCGGTCCACCGGCGAGGTCATGGGCTTCGACACCGACTTCCCGACGGCGTTCGCGAAGTCCCAGTCGGCGGCCTTCGGCGGTCTGCCGACCTCCGGCAAGGCGTTCATCTCGGTGGCCGACCGGGACAAGCGCTCGATCGTGTTCCCGGTCAAGCGCCTGGTCGAGCTCGGGTTCGAGATCCTCGCGACCGAGGGCACCGCGACGGTGCTGAAGCGCAACGGCATCGCGTCGACCGTCGTCCGGAAGTTCTCGCGGGGCCGCGGCCCGGCGGGGGAGCCGACGATCGTCGACCTCATCACCGCCGGCGAGGTCGAGATGGTCGTCAACACGCCGTCCGGCCAGGGCGCCCGCGCCGACGGGTACGAGATCCGCGCGGCCACGACCGCGGCGGACAAGGCCATCGTGACCACGGTGCAGCAGCTCGGTGCCGCGGTGCAGGCCATCGAGGCCGTCACCGCGGGCCCGTTCCGGGTCGCGAGCCTGCAGGAGCACGACGCGGCCACCGCGGCACGCCGGGCCGCGGTCGCGGAGGCCCGTGCGGAGGCGGCCGGCGCGGCGGCGGTGACGGCGTGAGGCCGTTCGGCGCCCGCCTCGCGGCGGCGACGGCCGAGCACGGCCCGCTGTGCGTCGGCATCGACCCGCACGTCTCCCTGCTCGACGCGTGGGGGCTGCCCGACTCCGCCGAGGGTCTGCGCCGGTTCGCGCTGACCGTCATGGAGGCCGTCGGCGGGCGGGTCGCCGCGGTGAAGCCGCAGTCGGCGTTCTTCGAGCGGCACGGGTCCGCGGGCGTCGCCGTGCTGGAGGAGGTCGTGGCCGCCGGCCGGGACACCGGCACGCTGGTCGTCGTGGACGCCAAGCGCGGGGACATCGGCTCGACCATGGGCGCCTACGCGGACGCGTACCTGCGCGACGGGTCGCCCCTGGCCGGGGACGCACTCACGGTGTCGCCGTACCTGGGGTTCGGCTCGCTGGCGCCGGCGGTCGAGGCGGCCCTGGCCACCGGCCGCGGGCTGTTCGTGCTCGCGCTGACCTCCAACCCCGAGGGGCCCGCGGTGCAGCACGCCCGCGACGCCGACGGGGTGGCGGTCGCGGACCGGGTCGCCCGGGAGGCGGCGGAGGCCAACGCGGCGGAGCTCGCGCGGGCCGGGGGCGACCTCGGGTCCGTCGGGCTGGTCGTCGGGGCCACCATCGGCGACGCGGCGGCCCGCCTCGGGGTCGACCTCGCGGCCGTCCGGGGCCCGCTCCTGGCGCCGGGCGTCGGCGCGCAGGGGGCAGGCCCGGCGGAGCTCGCCGCGGTGTTCGGCGCGGCCCGCTCGGCGGTGCTCGCGTCGAGCTCCCGCGGGGTGCTGGCGGCGGGCCCGGACCCCCGGGCGCTCCGGGACGCCGCTCGCGCGGCGGCGGACGCGGCGGGCGCGGCCCTGCGCTGACCCGCCCGCCCGGTTCCCGCGTCGATCGCGCCCCGTGGCCGGGACTGCGCCTCCAGCAGGGGGCGCGGTCCCGGCCGAGGGGCGCAGTCGGTGCGCCCGGCGTCCGGGCCGACCGGGGCGCCGGGCGAAGGCCGCCCGGTGCGACACGCTGCGGGGACGTGCCGGACCGGCCATCCCGTGCCATCCTCGGGAGATGGGGTCCGCGGGGCCCGGTGCGACGTCGCACCGGGGGCTGAGGATCACGTACGTTTCATGCCCCTGCCTCCTGACAGTGACGAGAAGGTGACTCACGTGGCACTTCCGACTCTCACCCCCGAGCAGCGCGCCGCGGCCCTCGAGAAGGCCGCCGCCGCCCGCCAGGCACGTGCGGAGGTCAAGAACCGGCTCAAGTACTCCCAGGGCACGCTGTCCGAGGTGATCGCGCAGGGCCAGAAGGACGAGACCATCGGCAAGCTGAAGGTCCTGGCGCTGCTGGAGTCCCTGCCCGGAGTGGGTAAGGTCAAGGCGCGCCAGATCATCACCGAGATCGGGATCTCCGAGACCCGTCGCGTGCGCGGCCTCGGCCCGCACCAGGTGAAGGCGCTCGTCGACCGGTTCGGGTGAACCGGCCGCCGGTCCCGTTCCCGGCCCCGCGAGGGGTCGCACAACTCCAGGAGCACCGCACAGCATGACGACGACGCGCGCCCGGCTGACCGTCCTCGCCGGACCGACCGCCGTCGGCAAGGGCACCGTGTCCGCCGACCTGCGCGCCCGGTACCCGCAGGTCTGGCTGTCGGTCTCGGCCACGACCCGGGCGCCGCGGCCCGGGGAGGTCGACGGGGTGCACTACCACTTCGTGTCCGCCGAGGAGTTCGACGCGATGGTGGCGGGCGGTGAGCTCCTCGAGTGGGCGGTCGTGCACGGCCGCAACCGGTACGGCACCCCCCGGCGGCCGGTCGAGGAGCGCCTGGCCGCCGGGGAGCCCGCGCTGCTGGAGATCGACCTGCAGGGCGCGCGCCAGGTGCGGACCACCATGCCGGACGCGCAGTTCGTGTTCCTCGCGCCGCCGTCGATGGAGGAGCTGGTGCGCCGCCTCGTCGGGCGCGGGACGGAGGACGAGGAGGAGCGGGCACGCCGCCTCGCGACCGCGGAGGTCGAGATGGCCGCGGAGCCGGAGTTCGACCACGTGATCGTCAACGACGACGTGCGGCGCGCCACGGACGAGCTGGTCGCCCTGATGGGCTTGCCCGCCGCGGTAGACTGACCGGCAGTCCCCACCCTCACGACCTCGGGAGCCCTCGTGTCCGGAACCGTCGCCGAGCCCATCGGCATCACCGACCCGCCCATCGACCGTCTGCTGGAGCGCGCCGACTCCAAGTACGCGCTCGTCATCTACTCGGCCAAGCGCGCCCGGCAGATCAACGCCTACTACTCGCAGCTCAACGAGGGCCTGCTCGAGTACGTCGGCCCGCTGGTCGAGACCCGCCCGCAGGAGAAGCCGCTGTCCATCGCGATGCGCGAGATCGACGCGGGCCTGCTGACGGTCACCGCGAACGAGGCCTGAGCCTCCCACCCCCGTGCGCATCGTCCTGGGCGTCGCCGGCGGCATCGCCGCGTACAAGGCCGCCCACGTCCTGCGCCTGCTGACCGAGGCGGGGCACGACGTGCGCGTCGTGCCCACCCGGGCGGCCCTGGAGTTCGTCGGCCGTGCCACCTGGGAGGCCCTGTCGGGGCACCCGGTGACGCCCGAGGTGTTCGACGACGTCCCCGAGGTCGCGCACGTCCGCCTCGGGCGGCAGGCCGACCTCGTGGTCGTCGCCCCCGCCACGGCGGACCTCCTCGCGCGGGCCGCCTCCGGCCGGGCGGACGACCTGCTCGCCGCCACGCTGCTCACGGCGACGTGCCCGGTGCTGATGGCCCCGGCCATGCACACCGAGATGTGGCAGCACCCCGCGACGCGCGCGAACGTCGCGACGCTGCGCGAGCGCGGCGTGCACGTGCTCGACCCCGACTCCGGGCGCCTGACCGGCGCGGACTCCGGCCCCGGCCGGCTGCCCGAGCCGGAGGCGATCGCCGCGGCCGCCCTCGCGCTGGTGGACCCGGAGGGCAAGCCGCGCCGGCAGGACCTGGCCGGCCGCACCGTCGTGGTCTCCGCCGGCGGCACGCGTGAGCCGCTGGACCCGGTCCGGTTCCTCGGGAACCGGTCGTCCGGGCGTCAGGGCGTCGCGCTCGCGCGCACGGCCCTCGCCCGCGGGGCGCGCGTCACGCTCGTCGCCGCGAACCTCACCGTCCGGCCGCCCGCCGGGGTGCACGTCGTGCCCGTCGAGACCACGGCGCAGCTCCGCGACGCCGTCCGCTCCGCCGGGGCCGACGCGGACGTGGTGGTCATGGCCGCCGCCGTCGCCGACTTCCGGCCGGCCGTCGACCAGGCGCACAAGATCAAGAAGCAGCCGGACGGCGCCGTCGCGCCGCTGGAGCTGGTGCAGAACCCCGACGTGCTCGCCGAGCTGGTCGCCGACCCGGTGCGCCCCGGGCAGGTCGTGGTCGGGTTCGCGGCCGAGACGGGCGACGCGGACGCGGGCGTCCTGGAGCACGGCCGCGCGAAGGCCCGCCGCAAGGGCGCCGCGCTGCTCGCCGTGAACGCCGTGGGCGCCGGGCGGGGCTTCGGGACCGAGCACAACGCCGTGACCGTGCTGGACGCGCGCGGCGAGGTCGTCGCGACGGCCGAGGGCAGCAAGGACGCCGTCGCCGACGGGCTGTGGGACGCGGTCGTGGACCGCCTGCAGGGCTAGCCGTCCCGGGCCAGTAGCCTGAGCGCATGATGATCGCCGACCTGCGCCTCTTCACGTCCGAGTCCGTCACCGAGGGGCACCCGGACAAGGTCTGCGACCAGATCTCCGACGCGATCCTCGACGCGATCCTCGAGCAGGACCCGACGGCCCGCGTCGCGGTCGAGACCATGGTCACCACCGGCCTCGTGCACGTCGCCGGAGAGGTGACCACCAGCGCCTACGTCGAGATCCCGCAGATCGTCCGCCAGGTCGTGCGCGGCATCGGCTACACCTCGTCCGACATCGGCTTCGATGGCGACTCCTGCGGCGTCTCCGTGTCGATCGGGCAGCAGTCCCCGGACATCGCGCAGGGCGTCGACAAGGCGCTGGAGTCCCGCCAGGACGCGGAGGACCACGACCCGCTGGACCTGCAGGGCGCCGGCGACCAGGGCCTGATGTTCGGCTACGCGTCGGACGACACGGACAGCCTGCTGCCGCTGCCGATCTGGCTGTCGCACCGCCTGGCGGAGCGCCTCGCGCTGGTCCGCAAGGAGGGCGTGGTCCCGGACCTGCGCCCCGACGGCAAGACGCAGGTGACGGTGGGCTACGAGGGCGACCGCGCGGTGCGGCTGGACACGGTCGTCCTGTCGACGCAGCACGGCCCCGGGGTGCACCTGGAGACCGAGCTCGCCCCGGCCATCGCCGAGCACGTCGTCGCGCCGGTCCTCGCCGACGCCGGGCTCGACCTGGACGTCAGCGACTACCGCCTGCTCGTGAACCCGACGGGGCAGTTCGTCGTCGGCGGGCCCCAGGGCGACGCGGGCCTCACCGGGCGGAAGATCATCGTCGACACCTACGGCGGCATGGCGCGCCACGGCGGCGGCGCGTTCTCCGGCAAGGACCCGTCCAAGGTCGACCGCTCCGCCGCGTACGCGATGCGCTGGGTCGCGAAGAACGTCGTCGCCGCTGGCCTGGCCCGCCGCTGCGAGGTGCAGGTCGCCTACGCCATCGGCAAGGCGCACCCCGTCGGCCTGTACGTCGAGACCTTCGGCACCGAGACCGTGCCCGTCGACCGGCTGACCGCCGCGATCCGCGAGGTGTTCGACCTGCGGCCCGCCGCGATCATCCGCGACCTGGACCTGCTGCGGCCGATCTACCAGCGCACCGCGGCGTACGGGCACTTCGGCCGGCCGCTGCCCGAGTTCACGTGGGAGCGCACCGACCGCGTCGACGCCCTGCGCGCCGCGCTGTCCTGACCGGGTCGGTGACGGGGTGGCGCCCGTGACGTCCGGGAGCACGGGGAGTGCTGACAGCACGGCGAGCACGGCGAGCCCGGGCACCCCCGAGCAGCCGACGCTGCTGGGGCTCGACGTCCCGGCGCGTCCCCGGCGGCGCGCCCGTGCCCGGGACGTCGACGTCGAGCCCGCCGCCGACCTCCCGGTGGCGCGGGTCGCCGTCGAGCTGTCGCCCCCGCACCTGGACCGGCCGTTCGAGTACCTGGTCCCGGCGACGCTCGCGGACGACGCGCGCCCCGGGACGCGCGTGAAGGTGCGGTTCGGCGCGCAGGACGTCGACGGCTACGTCCTGGAGCGCGTCGCGGAGGCGGACCACGACGGCGCGCTCGTCCCGCTGCGCCGCGTCGTCTCGGCGGAGCCGGTGCTGACGCCCGCCGTCGCGCGGCTGGCGCGCGCCGTCGCCGACCGGTACGCGGGGACCCTCGCCGACGTGCTGCGCCTGGCCGTCCCGCCGCGGCACGCGCGGACGGAGGGCGAGGTCCCGGCGGCCGACGCCTTCGCCGCCGTCGGTGCCAGCCCGGCCGGGGACGACGCCGCGGCGGGCGCCGGCGGCGTCGCGGCCGCCGCCGGCCCGGCCCCCGGCGTCGCGGGCGCCGCCGGCCCGGCCGGCGCCCCCGGCACGCTGTCGGGCGCCGCGTGGGCGCCGTACCGCGGTGGCGCCGCCTTCCTCGCGCACCTCGCCGCCGGCGGGTCGCCCCGCGCCGCGTGGTCCGCGCTGCCGGGCGGGCCGGGGGAGCGGTGGCCGGACGCCGTCGCGCAGGCGGTCGCGGCGACGCTCGTCTCGGGTCGGGGCGCGCTGGTCGTCGTCCCCGACGCGCGCGACGTCGACCGGGTGTGCGCGGCGCTGGACGTCGCCGGGGTGCCCGCGTGGGGCCCGGACGTCACCGACGCCTCGCACGTGCGCCTCATGGCCGACGACGGCCCGTCGAAGCGGTACCGCGCCTACCTCGCCGCGCTGCGCGGGCACGCCCGCGTCGTCGTGGGGACCCGGGCGGCGGCGTTCGCCCCCGTGGGGGACCTCGGGCTGGCGGTGTGCTGGGACGACGGCGACGACCTGCACGCCGAGCCCCGCGCGCCGTACCCGCACGTCCGCGAGGTGCTGGGGCTGCGGGCCGAGACGGAGGGCTGCGGGCTGCTCCTCGCCGCGCACAGCCGATCCGTGGAGGTGCAGGCCCTGGTCGCGTCCGGCTGGGTGCGGCCCGTGGCCGCCGACCGGGACGTGGTGCGCGCGCGGACGCCGCGGGTGCGCGCGCTGACCAGCGTCGAGCTGGCGCGCGAGGGCGCCGCGGCCGCCGCCCGGCTGCCCGGCGAGGCGTGGCGCACGATCCGCGACCGGCTCGCCGACGGCCCGGTGCTCGTGCAGGTGCCGCGCGCGGGGTACCTGCCGGCCGTGGCCTGCGCCCGGTGCCGCGAGGTCGCGCGCTGCACCCACTGCCACGGGCCCCTGCAGCTGCACTCCGGCGACGCGACCGCCCAGTGCGGCTGGTGCGGACGCCTCGCGACGCAGTGGCGCTGCGACGCCTGCGGCAACGGCACGTTCCGGTCGGTGGCCGTCGGATCGGACCGGACGGCCGAGGAGCTGGGCCGCGCGTTCCCCGGCGCCACGGTGCGGACGTCGGGCGCCCGCTCGTCCGGCGGCGTGCTCGCCGAGGTCCCGGACCGGCCCGCGCTGGTGGTGTCCACGATCGGCGCCGAGCCGGTCGCCGCGGGCGGCTACGCGGCCGCGGTGCTGCTCGACGCGGCCGTGACGACCGGCTCCACGTCGCTGCGCGCCACGGAGGACGCGCTGCGCCGGTGGCTGGCCGCCGCGGCGCTGGTGCGGTCCTCCCGGGACGGCGGCGTCGTGCTGCTGGTGGGCGACGCCGCGGAACGGCCGACCCAGGCCCTGGTGCGGTGGGACCCCGTCGGCCTCGCGGAGCGCGAGCTCGCCGAGCGCACCGAGGTCCGGCTGCCCCCGGCCGTCCGGGTCGCGGAGCTCACCGGCACGCGCGAGGTGGTGGCCGCCGTGCTCGCGCGCGTCGAGCTCCCGCCCGGGTCGGACGTGCTGGGGCCCGTGCCGGTGCCCGAGCCGCTGGCGCACGGGTCCGGCACGCACGGGTCGGTGGCGCTGCAGGACTCGCTCGACCCGCCCGTCCGCGCGCTCGTGCGGGTGCCCGTCGCCGACGGCAGGGCGCTCGCCCGGTCGCTGGCGGCGTCCCTGGCCGTGCGCAGCGCCCGCCGCGAGGGCGGCTCGCTGCGGGTGCGCCTCGACCCCGAGGAGATGCTGTGACCGACCGGCCCGGCTCCGCCGTGGACGCCGTCGTGTTCGACCTGGGCAACGTGCTGGTGCACTGGGACCCGGTGCTGCCGTTCGCGGGCCGGCTCCCCGACGACGCGGTGCGGCGGTTCTTCGCGGACGTCGACTTCCCGGCGCTCAACCACCGCCAGGACGCGGGCCGGCCGTGGAGCGAGGCGCGCGCCGAGGTCGCCGCCCGGCACCCGGAGCACGCCGCGACCCTGGACCTGTACGTGGAGCGGTTCGCCGACTCGCTGCCCGGGCCGGTGGCGGGCAGCGCCGCGGTGGTCGACGACCTGCGCGCCGCCGGCGTGCGGGTGCTCGGCCTGACGAACTGGTCGGCGGAGACGTTCCACCACGCGGTGCCCGCCGCTCCGGCGATCGGCCGCCTGGAGGCCGTCGTGGTGTCGGGGCGGGAGGGCGTCGCCAAGCCCGACCCGCGGATCTTCCGGCTGATCGCGCAGCGGCACCGGCTCGACCCCGCGCGGACGCTCTTCACCGACGACAGCCCCGCCAACGTCGAGGCCGCCGCGGCCGAGGGGTTCCTGGCGGTGCTGTTCACCGGCGCCGCGGAGCTGCGCGCCGACCTGGTGGCGCGCGGCGCGCTGCCGGCGACCGCCTAGGATCGGTGCCCATGCGCCTGCTCTTCGCCGGGACGCCCGCGGTGGCGCTGCCGTCGCTCGACGCCCTGCTCGCCTCCCGCCACGAGGTCGTCGCCGTCCTCACCCGACCCGACGCCCGCGCCGGCCGCGGCCGCACGCTCACGCCGAGCCCGGTGAAGGAGCGCGCCCTGGAGGCGGGGCTGGAGGTGCTGACGCCGGTGACGCTGCGGGACGAGGGGCTCCAGGCCCGGCTCGCGGAGATCGCGCCCGACGCCGCGCCGGTCGTCGCCTACGGGAACCTCGTGCCGCCCGCGGTGCTGGACCTGCCGCGGCACGGCTGGGTCAACCTGCACTTCTCGCTGCTGCCCGCGTGGCGGGGCGCCGCGCCGGTGCAGCACGCGATCATCGCCGGCGACGAGGTGACCGGGGCGAGCACCTTCCGCCTGGAGGCCGGGCTCGACACCGGGCCGGTGTTCGGCACGCTGACCGAGACGATCCGCCCGACGGACACCTCCGGCGACCTGCTCGGCCGGCTCGCCGACGCGGGCGCCGGCCTGCTGGTGCAGACCCTCGACGCGCTGGAGGACGGCATCCTCGCGCCGGTCGCGCAGCCGGCCGACGGCGTCAGCCTGGCCCCGCGCCTCAGCACCGAGGACGCGCGCGTGCGCTGGCGGCACCCCGCGATGGCCGTCGACCGGCGGGTCCGCGGCTGCACGCCCGCGCCCGGTGCGTGGACCACCGTGCCCGACGGGGCCCGGCTCGGGCTCGGCCCCGTGCGGCTCGCCCCCGAGGTCACCGACCTCGCGGCGGGCGAGGTGCGCGTGGGACGCGGCGAGGTGCTGGTCGGCACCGGCACCCACGCGGTGCGCCTGGGCGAGGTGCGGCCGGCCGGGAAGCGGGCGATGCCCGCCACCGACTGGGCACGCGGGGCGCGGCTCGAGGCCGGCGTCGTGCTGGGCGCCGGGGAGGTGCCGGCGTGACCGGGGGCCGGCGGGACGGGCCGCGCGCGGCGGGCTCGGGCCGGGGGGGCGGCTCGGGGCAGGGCGGGGCCGGCGGGTCGGGGCAGGGCGGGTCGGCGCAGGGCGGGTCCGGCCAGCGTGGTCCCGGCCAGGGCGGCCGGCGCGGGCCCCGCGCCCGCACCGCCGCCGCACCCGCCCAGCGCCGTCGCTCCGGGGACCCGGCGCGCACCGCGGCGTACGACGTGCTGCGCACGGTCGACGAGTCGGACGCCTACGCGAACCTCGTCCTGCCGCCGCTGCTCCGCGAGCGCGGCATCCGGGGGCGGGACGCCGGGTTCGCCACCGAGCTGGCGTACGGCACGTTGCGCCTGCGCGGCCGGTACGACGCGATCGTCGAGCAGTGCGCGGGCCGACCGCTGGCCCAGATCGACGCGCCCGTCCTCGACGCCCTGCGGCTGGGGGCGCACCAGCTGCTGGGCATGCGGGTCCCGCCGCACGCGGCGGTCTCCGAGTCGGTGGCGCTCGTCCGCGAGCAGGTCGGTGCGGGCCCGGCGCAGTTCACCAACGCCGTGCTGCGGGCCGTGTCGAAGGAGCCGCTGGACGTCTGGCTGACCCGCATCGGCGACGCCGCCGACCCCGCCGGGACGGACGACGTCGCCCGGCTGTCGGTCGTCGAGAGCCACCCCGCCTGGGTCACCCGCGCGATGCGGGAGGCCCTGGTCGGGCACGGCCGGTCCGCCGCCGAGCTGCCCGCCGCGCTCGCCGCCGACAACGAGGCGCCGCGCGTCTCGCTGGTCGCCCGGCCCGGGCTGGCCGACCGCGACGAGCTGCTCTACGCCGCCGGCCCGGACGCCGAGCCGGGGCGGTGGGCGCCGACCGCGGTGACCCTCGCCGGTGGCGGCGACCCCGCCGGTCTCGCGGCGGTCCGCGCCGGACGGGCGGGCGTGCAGGACGAGGGCAGCCAGATCGTGGCGCTCGCGCTCGCCGCCGCGCCGCTGGACGGCCCCGACGCCCGGTGGCTGGACCTGTGCGCCGGACCCGGTGGCAAGGCCGCCCTGCTCGCCGCGCTGGCGGGGGAGCGCGGTGCCCGGCTGGTGGCCAACGAGGTGCAGCCGCACCGCGCCCGGCTCGTGCGGCAGGCCCTCGCCGCCGCGCCGGACGGGTCGGTCGAGGACGTGCGGGTCGGGGACGGCCGCGAGGTCGGGGACGACGAGCCCGGCGGGTACGACCGGGTGCTGCTCGACGCCCCGTGCACCGGGCTGGGCGCCCTGCGGCGGCGGCCGGAGTCGCGGTGGCGGCGGACCCCCTCCGACCTCGCGGCCCTCGGCGCCCTGCAGCGGGACCTGCTGGCGTCCGCGATCCGGGCCGTGCGGCCGGGCGGCGTCGTCGCCTACGTGACGTGCTCGCCGGTGCTCGCCGAGACCCGGCTGGCGGTGCTGGACGCCCGGCGTGCGGCCCAGAAGGCCGGCCTGTCGGTCGAGGTCGTCGACGCCCCGGCGGTCCTGCACGGCATCGCGCCGGGACTCGACCTGCCGGACCGCGAGGACGCGCAGCTCTGGCCGCACGTGCACGGCACCGACGCGATGCACCTCACGCTGCTGCGCCGGACGTCCTGACCCGTCGCACCCGCCGCACCCGTCGCACCCGTCCACCCGGCGGGCCGCGCGCACGCCGATACGCTGGACGCGTGCCCGCACTGATCAGCCCCAGCATCCTGTCCGCCGACTTCGCGAACCTCGAGCGCGACCTGCACCGGATCAGCCGGGCGGACTACGCGCACGTGGACGTGATGGACAACCACTTCGTCCCGAACCTGACGCTCGGGCTGCCGGTCGTCCGGCGGATCATCGAGGTCGCGCCGGTGCCGGTCGACGTGCACCTGATGATCGAGGACGCCGACCGCTGGGCCGTCGAGTACGCGCACGCCGGCGCCGCGTCCGTCACGTTCCACGCCGAGGCGGCGCAGGCGGCGGTGCGCCTGGCCCGGGAGATCCGGTCCGCGGGCGCCCGCGCGTCGGTCGCGCTGCGCCCCGCCACGCCCGTCGAGCCGCTGCTCGACCTGCTGCCCGAGTTCGACATGGTGCTGGTCATGACGGTCGAGCCCGGGTTCGGCGGCCAGGCGTTCATCGACGGCACGCTGCCCAAGATCCGGCGGCTGCGGGCCGCGATCGACGAGCAGGGCGCGGACACGTGGATCCAGGTCGACGGCGGGGTGTCGCGGGCGACGATCGCGACGGTCGCGGACGCCGGGGCCAACGTGTTCGTCGCCGGTTCGGCCGTCTACGGGGCGGCGGACGTCGGCGCCGAGATCGACGCGCTGCGCGGCCTCGCGGACGAGGCGATCGCCGGGCGCTGAGCCGCGGGCGCGCGACCCCGGCGCGTCCCCCCGGGGCGCTGGTCCCCGGCGGGAATGCGCCGTGTGGCATCATCGTTGCCCAGAACACACACGTGCTCCGGGGTCGGTGCAATTCCGAGCCGGCGGTGACAGTCCGCGACCCGCAAGCGCCTCTGGCGCGAGCGGTTGACCTGGTGGAACTCCAGGACCGACGGTGAAAGTCCGGATGGGAGGAGACGTGGCGGTGCGCCCGGTGGAAGCCGGGGGCACCGTGGTCGTCGTGCACCCGCGCGCCGCCCGCCACCCCGGAGCCCGACGGGCCGGAGGGGTGCAGGGATGGACACGCGAGCAGCGGTCGAGCGGGACGCGATGCGGCGCGCCCTCGACCTCGCGCGCCGCGGCCCGGGCCACGGCCCCAACCCCCGCGTCGGCTGCGTCCTGCTCGGAGCGGACGGCCGCGTGCTCGGGGAGGGCTGGCACCGCGGCGCCGGCACCCCCCACGCCGAGGTCGCCGCCCTGGCCGACGCCCGGGAGCGCGGTGCGGACGTGCGGGGGGCGACGGCGGTCGTCACCCTCGAGCCGTGCGACCACACCGGCCGCACCGGGCCGTGCTCGGTCGCGCTGCTGGCGGCCGGGATCGCGCGCGCCGTGGTCGCCGTCCCCGACCCGAACCCCGTGGCCGGCGGCGGTGCCGCCCGGCTGCGCGCGGCCGGCGTCGACGTCGCCACGGGCGTCGAGGAGGACGCCGGCCGGGCGCTCCTGCGGCCGTGGCTGCTCGCCGTCGGGCGCGGCCGGCCGTTCGTCACGCTGAAGACCGCCGCGACCCTCGACGGCCGGGTCGCCGCCGCCGACGGGACCAGCCGCTGGATCACCTCCCCGGAGTCCCGCGCGCACGCCCACGCCCTGCGGGCCGAGATGGACGCGCTGGTGGTCGGCACCGGAACGGCCCTCGCGGACGACCCGGCGCTGACCGCCCGCACGCCGGACGGCGAGCTCGCCGCGCACCAGCCGCTGCGCGTCGTCGTCGGCACCCGGGATCTTCCGGCGGGCGGGCGGCTGGCAGGTCCCGGCGGCGAGGTCCTGCACCTGCGCATCCGCGACCCGCGCGCCGTGCTCGCCGCGCTGCACGAGCGCGAGGTGCGCCGGGTGCTCGTCGAGGGCGGGCCGACGCTCGCCGCGGCGTTCCTGAGCGCCGGGCTGGTCGACGAGGTGCACGCGTACGTGGCGCCCGTCCTGCTCGGCGCGGGCCGGCCGGCGGTCGCCGACCTCGGGGCCCGGACCATCACCGACGCGCTGCGCCTGCGGACGCGGGACGTGCAGCGACTGGGCCCCGACGTGCTCGTCGTGGCCGACATCGAGGAGGCAGGCTGATGTTCACCGGCATCGTGGAAGAGGTCGGCACCGTGGTGGCGATCGACGTCGCGCCCGGGGCCGACGGAGGCACGGGCGACGCCCGGCTGACCCTGCGCGGTCCGCTCGTGGTGTCCGACGCGGGGCACGGCGACTCGATCGCGGTGGCGGGCGTCTGCCTGACCGTGGCCGAGCTGGCGGGCGACGGGACGTTCGTCGCCGACGTCATGCCCGAGACCCTGCGCCGCACGGCCCTGGGCGACCTCGGGCCCGGGTCGCGCGTGAACCTGGAGCGGGCGGTGCGGGCCGACGCGCGCCTGGGCGGGCACGTGGTCCAGGGGCACGTCGACGGGGTCGGCACCGTGCGGCGCCGCACGCCCGGCCCCCGGTGGGACGAGGTCGAGGTCGCGCTGGACCCGTCGCTCGCGCGCTACGTCGCGGAGAAGGGGTCGGTCGCGGTGTCCGGGGTGTCGCTCACCGTCACCGCCGTCGGGCCGGACTGGTTCGGGGTGTCGCTCATCCCGACCACGCTCGCCGGGACGACGCTCGGCGACGCGGCCGTCGGCACCCGGGTCAACCTGGAGGTCGACGTGCTCGCGAAGTACGTGGAACGGCTGCTCGCGACGTCGGGGGCCGGGCGATGAGCGCCGGGACCGTGCCCGAGGCGCTGGACCTCGGCACCGTCGAGCAGGCGCTCGCCGAGCTCCGCGCCGGGCGGCCCGTGCTGGTCGCCGACTCCCCGGACCGGGAGAACGAGGCCGACGTCATCCTCGCCGCCGAGCACGCCACCGCCGAGTGGGTGGCGTGGACGATCCGGCACTCGTCGGGGTACCTGTGCGCGCCGATGACCGCGGCCCGCGCGGACGCGCTGGACCTCCCGCTGATGGTCCCGCAGAGCCAGGACCCGCGGCGCACCGCGTACACGGTGACCGTGGACGCGGCGCACGGCGTGACCACCGGCATCTCGGCCGCCGACCGCACGCAGACCCTCCGGGTGCTCGCGGACCCGGCGTCCGGCACCGAGGACCTCATCCGCCCCGGGCACGTGCTGCCCCTGCGTGCCGTGCCCGGGGGAGTGCTGCACCGGGCCGGGCACACCGAGGCGGCGGTCGACCTGTGCCGGCTGGCCGGTGTCGAGCCGGTCGCGGCCATCGCCGAGCTGGTGAACGACGACGGCACGATGATGCGGCTGCCGCGGACGGTCGAGCTCGCCCGCGAGCACGGCCTGGTGGTGCTCACGATCGCCGACCTCATCGCCTGGCGGACCACCCACGACGACCTGCCGACGGAGCCCGCGACCGGAGCCGAGGTCGCGGCGACCGCGCCGGAGCGCCGGGTGCACCGCGCGCACAGCGCCGTGCTGCCCACCCGGCACGGCGACTTCCGCGTGCACGCCTACCGCGACCTGCGCACCGGCGCCGACCACGTCGCCCTCGTCGCGGCCGGGGGCCTCGCCGAGCAGCCCGTCGTCCGGGTGCACTCCGAGTGCCTCACCGGTGACGCCTTCGGCTCGGCCCGGTGCGACTGCGGCCCGCAGCTGGACGCGGCGCTCGCGCTCGCCGCCCGGGACGGCGGGGCCGTGGTGTACCTGCGCGGCCACGAGGGCCGGGGCATCGGGCTGCTCGCGAAGATCGGCGCCTACGACCTGCAGGACCAGGGCCGGGACACCGTCGAGGCGAACATCGACCTGGGCTGGCCCGCGGACCGGCGCGAGTACGGCGCGGCCGCGGCGATCCTGGCGGACCTCGGGGCCCGCCGCATCACCCTGCTGACCAACAACCCCGCCAAGGTCGCCGGCCTCACCGCGCACGGCATCGACGTCGCGGACGTCCGCGGCCTGGAGGTCGGGCGGACCCCGCACAACGAGGCCTACCTGCGCACCAAGGCCCGCGCCATGGGGCACCTGCTGCCCGGCCTCGACCACCCGCACGACCAGCAGCACGGCCACGAGCACGAGCACGACCACCACCGAGACCACGAGCACGACCACCAGGAGGACGCACGATGAGCGGCAGCGGCGCACCCAGCATCACCACGGACGGCTCGGGCCTGCGGGTCGCGGTCGTGGCGGCGAGCTGGCACACCACCGTGATGGACGGGCTGCTCGCCGGCTCCCGGCGCGCGCTGGCGGCGGCCGGGGTCACCGACGTCCGCGAGGTGCGGGTGCCCGGCACCTTCGAGCTGCCGGTCGCGGCCGCCCGGCTCGCGCGCGGCGGGGACGTGGACGCGGTCGTGGCGCTCGGCGTCGTGATCCGCGGCGGCACCCCGCACTTCGACTACGTGTGCCAGGCCGCCACCGTCGGCCTCACCGACGTGGCGGTCTCCACCGGCGTGCCCGTCGGGTTCGGCGTGCTGACGTGCGACGACGAGGCGCAGGCGCTCGACCGCGCCGGCCTGGAGGGCTCGCACGAGGACAAGGGGGCGGAGGCCGCGGAGGCCGCCGTGGCGACCGTCGTCGCGCTGCGCGGCCTGTGAGCGTCCTCACCTGGCTGTTCGACGCCCAGCTGGTCGTCGCCGGCCACCCGGTCCTGTGGCGCGAGGTCGTCGGCAACCTGTTCGGGCTCGCGTCGGCGCTCGGCGGCCTGCGGCGGCGGATCTGGGCGTGGCCGGTCGGCATCGTCGGCAACGTCCTGCTCTTCACCGTGTTCCTGGGCGGGGTGTTCCACACGCCGCAGGCGCGCGACCTGTACGGCCAGGCCGGGCGGCAGGTGTTCTTCGTGGCGGTCGCCGTCTACGGCTGGGTGCGCTGGTCGCAGTCCCGGCGGACGGCCCGCGAGCACGGGGACGCCGACGCGCCGGCCGTGGTGCCGCGGTGGGCCGGCCGGTCCGGGTGGATCCAGCTCGGCGTGGTCGGCGTCGTGGGCACGGTCGCGTGCGCCCTGGTGTTCCGGGCGCTCGGGTCCTGGGGGCCGTGGGCGGACGCGTGGATCTTCGTCGGGTCCCTGCTGGCGACCTACGGCATGGCGCGGGGGTGGATCGAGTTCTGGCTGATCTGGATCGCGGTCGACGCCGTCGGCGTGCCCCTGCTGCTGAGCGCCGGCTACTACCCGTCCGCGTTCCTGTACCTCGTGTACGCCGGGGTCGTCGTGTCCGGCTTCGTCGTCTGGTGGCGTGCCCGCCGGGAGGCCGAGCCGCAGCAGGTCACCGCGGCCGCGGGCGTCTCGGGCTGAGGCGGGCGCGTGGACGCCGGACGAGGACGGGCGCCCCGACCGTCTACCCTGGCGGGCGTGAAGACGTTCGACTCGCTGTTCGCTGAGCTCACCGACAAGGCCGCCACCCGCCCCGCGGGGTCCGGGACCGTCAAGGAGCTGGACGCCGGCGTCCATGCGATCGGCAAGAAGATCGTCGAGGAGGCCGCCGAGGTCTGGATGGCCGCGGAGCACGAGGGTGACGAGCGCACCGCGGAGGAGATCTCCCAGCTGCTCTACCACCTGCAGGTGCTGATGGTCGCCCAGGGGCTGACCCTCGAGGACGTGTACGCCCACCTGTGACCGCGGCGGCCGACCCCCGGCCGCCCGCCGCCCCACGCCCTGCCTTCTCGAACCAGAGGACCCCCGTGCTGAGGATCGCCGTCCCGAACAAGGGCTCGCTCGCCGAGCCCGCCGCCGAGATGCTGCGCGAGGCGGGCTACCGCCAGCGCCGCGACTCCCGTGAGCTCGTCCTGCCCGACGCCGACAACGGCGTCGAGTTCTTCTTCCTGCGCCCCCGCGACATCGCCGTGTACGTCGGCACCGGCACCGTCGACGTCGGCATCACCGGCCGCGACCTGCTGCTGGACTCCGCGTCGCCCGCCACCGAGCACCTGCAGCTCGGCTTCGCGCGGTCCACGTTCCGGTTCGCCACCCAGGCCGGCCAGATGAACGACGTCCGCGAGGTCGCCGGGCGGCGCGTCGCCACGTCCTACCCCGTGCTCGTCGCGGAGTACCTGCGCGGCCACGGCGTCGAGGCATCCGAGATCGTCCGCCTGGACGGCGCGGTCGAGACCGCCATCCGGCTGGGCGTCGCCGACGTCATCGCCGACGTGGTCGAGACCGGCACGACCCTGCGGGCCGCGGGGCTCGACGTGTTCGGGGAGCCCATCCTGAAGTCGGAGGCGGTGCTGGTGCGCCGCGCCGACGTGGCCGAGCCGGCCGGGCTCGACGTCCTGACCCGCCGGCTCCAGGGCGTCCTCACCGCCCGCGAGTACGTGCTCATGGACTACGACGTGCCGCTGGAGCTCGTGGACCGCGCCGTCGCCATCACGCCCGGCCTGGAGTCGCCGACCGTCTCGCCGCTGCACAACAGCGAGTGGGCGGCCGTGCGCGTCATGGTCCGGCGCTCCGAGACCAACCGCGTCATGGACGACCTGTACGACGTGGGCGCGCGCGCCATCCTCGTGACCTCGATCCACGCCTGCCGGCTCTGAGGACGCCGTCGTGACCCGGCCGGACGGACCCGGGGCGGCGCCGTCCGGGGACGGTGCCGCGCACCGGGCGGCGCTCGACGCGGTGTTCCGCCCGCGGGCCGCGCGCCTGGTCACCGCGGTGCTCGCCGTCGTGGTCGCGCTGGCGACGGTGCTGCTGCTGGTGCTGCTGCCCGGCACGGGGCTCGAGGGCCTCACCCTGGCGGACCGCCTCGGCATCGCGCTGGTCGGGGCGGCGATCGTGGTGTTCTGCTGGCGGCAGGCCACCGTGTCCGCGACCCCGACCCCCGAGGGCCTGCGCGTCCGGAACCTGGCGACCACCCGCACGGTGCCGTGGGCGCAGATCGTGTGGGTGCGGTTCGGCGAGGGCCGGCCGTGGGTCCAGCTCGACCTCGACGACGGCGACACCCTCGCGGTGATGGGCGTGCAGCGGTCCGACGGCGAGCGGGCCCGGCTGGAGGCCCGCCGCCTCGCGACGCTGGTCGCCGCGCGCCAGCGCACCGCCCGCGACGACTGAGCCGACCCGCGGGCGCCGGGCCTCGGGTCCCTGAGGTCAGGCGTCGCGGG
This sequence comes from Cellulomonas endometrii, assembly GCF_949769265.1. NCBI lineage: Bacteria > Bacillati > Actinomycetota > Actinomycetes > Micrococcales > Cellulomonadaceae > Cellulomonas > Cellulomonas endometrii. The sequence continues at coordinate 218,253 of NZ_CATKPC010000001.1, forward strand.
CCAGGTGCGCCGCGTGGACGCCCGCCGCCGCGGCGGCCAGGAACGCCGCCGGGTCCTGGCCCAGCCCGCGGCCCATCGTGGAGAGCCGCACCGGGGAACCGCCCAGCGCGGTGAGCAGGTCCTCCCCGGCGGGGACGTCGACCAGGCGGTGCCGGCCCGCGGGGGCGCCGAGCGCCTGCACCTGCTGACCCACGCGCCGCCCGACGGCGTCGAGGTGCGCGGCGAGGTGCTCCTGCGGGTCCGGGACCCCCGCGCCGGCCGGCTCGTCGAGCGCGGCAGCCGGGTCGAGCCCGGGCGCCGGGTCGAACACCGGGACGACCACGTCGGCGGGTGCCAGGGCGACGCGGCCGTACGCGGTGGTCGAGTGGTGCGAGATCCCGAGGTGCCGCTCGCGGGCGTCGGCGCCGGAGACCCGCAGCGACGCGACGGGCCGGCCGCCGAGCACCGCGGTGGCGTTGACCGCCTCGCCCGCCGCGACGCCGGAGAAGCCCCACCGGGTCCCGGTGCCCAGGTTGCCCGGACCCTGCGCGACCACCACGACGTCCGCGCCGACGACGTGCCGGGCGGCGAGCAGCGCGGTGTGCACGGTGACGGCCTCGAGGTCGCCGCCGAACGCCTGACCCGCGGTGAGGCAGGCCTCGATCCACCCGGCCTCGCGGAGGCCCGCGACCGCGCGGGAGAACCACGCCGGCAGGGCGCCGCCGTCGGTCATCACGTACGCGACGCGCAGCGGGGCGGCCCCGGCGCCCGTGGCGGACAGGCGGGCGTCGGCGTACCGGATCCCCGCGACCACGGCCGGCAGCGCGGAGTGCAGGTCGGCGACGACGACGGGCGTGCCCGCCAGGTCGTCGGCGTCGCGCAGCAGCTCGTGGTGGGGGGACTCCTGGTCGTCGACGCCCAGCACCATCGGCTGCAGCGGGGTGTACCGCGCCTTGACGAGGTGGCCCGGGCCGGGCTCCGGGTCGGCGGGCAGCCGGCCGGGGGAGCCGGGCGCGACCACGAGCGCGTAGCCGCCGGTGCCGAGCCCGCGGGCCAGCGCGGAGACGTTCAGCAGCACGGGGTCGCCGACCTCGGGCGTCCCGACGAGCTCGGGGTACGCCAGCGCCCGGACGCTGACGGGGTCCGGACCGGTCACGCCGTCCGCGACGGTGACGACCAGCTCCACGGCTCCCGGCCACGTCCGGCCGACCTGTTCCACCACACCCGAGCGCCACGTGATCACCCGGCAACGCTACCGGCCACTACGGTTGACCCGATGCCCGAACAGATCCACCCCGCCGAGCGGCTGCTCAACCTCGTCATCGCCCTGGTGCACACGCCCGGCCGGATGACGAAGGAGCAGATCCGCCGCACCGTCGCGGGCTACGGCGACGCCCCGTCCGACGAGTCCTTCGAGCGGATGTTCGAGCGCGACAAGGACACCCTCCGCGACCTCGGCATCCCGGTGGCGACGGTGACCGCCGCGGGCCACGGGGACGACATCGGCTACCGGATCGACCAGGAGGCCTACGCGCTGCCGCCCCTGGAGCTCACGCCCGCCGAGCTCGGCGCGCTGTCCCTGGCCGCGGAGTTCTGGCAGGACCGGTCCGTCCGGGCGGACACCACGCGCGCGCTGACCAAGCTGCGCGCGGTCGGGGCCGGCGCGGGCGCGACCGACCTGGCGGCGGGCCTGGCCCCGCGGGTCCGGGCGGGCGGCGACGCGTTCCGGCCGCTGCTGGACGCCGTGCAGGCCCGGCAGCGGGTGCGGTTCACGTACCGCGCGGCGAACACCGGCGAGGTGCGCGAGCGCCTGGTCGAGCCGTGGCGGCTGGTCGCGCGGCGCGGCGGCTGGTTCCTGGTGGGCCAGGACGTCGACCGCGGTGCGACCCGGTCGTTCCGGCTCAGCCGGATCGAGGGCCGCGTGAAGGGGGTCGGCGGGGAGGACGCCTTCCCGGCGCCGTCGCCCGACGCGATGGCCGCCGCGCTCCGGTCGTGGGACGCGGGGCAGGAGCGGACTGCGCTGCTGGCGCTGCGCCCCGAGCGGGCCGAGGCGCTGCGCGCACGCGGGGAGCCCGTGCAGCTGCCGGAGGACGCCGACCCCGCCCTGCGGGACCTCGTCGCGCACCGCGACCTGGTGCGCGTGCCGTACCGGGCCACGTGGGAGCTGGCGGAGGAGGTCGCGGGCTACGGCGACGCGGTGCTGGTCGCCGAGCCGGCGGAGATGCGCGACGCGGTGCTGCGGCTGCTGCGGGTCGCCGCGTCGCTGGACGACCCGGAGCACCGGGCGGCGGGGGAGGAGCACCATGGCTGAGCGGGCGAGCGAGCGGCTGCTGCGGCTGCTCGGCATGATCGGCTACCTCGACCGGAACGACGGCGTCTCCGTCGAGCAGCTGGCCGAGCACTTCGGCGTCACCCCGTCCCAGGTGATGGCGGACGTGGACACGCTGTGGATGAGCGGCACCCCCGGGTACTACCCGCACGACCTCATCGACTTCGACGCCGACTCCTACGACCGCGGCGAGATCCGGCTCACCGAGTCCCGCGGGATGACGCGGCCGCTGCGGCTCGGCACCCGCGAGGCGGTGACGCTGCTCGCCGCGCTGAGCGCCATGGTCGCCGACCTCGGGCCGACCTTGGACGACGAGCGCGCGGCGGTCCTGCGCTCGACGCTGGCGAAGCTGACGGCCGCCACGGGCGACGCGGCGAACGCCGTGGACGTCCGCCTCGCGGTCGACGGGCGGCCCGACGTGGTCGCCGCGATCCGCACGGCGCTCGCGCAGCACCGGCGGCTCCGCATCCGGTACGTGAACGCGTCGGACGTGACCAGCGACCGCGACGTCGACCCCCTGCGGCTCATGACCAGCGACGAGCGGTCCTACCTGCAGGCCTGGTGCCTGCGCGCCGGCGACGAGCGGCTGTTCCGCCTGGACCGGGTGCTCACGGCTCAGGTGCTCGACGTCCCGGCCGACCCGCACCCGGGCGCGGGTCGCGGCGCGACCGCGGAGTTCCGGCCGGACCCGGCGGGCGACGTGGTGACGCTGCACCTGCGCAGCACGGGCCGCTGGGTGGCGGAGACGGTGCCGGTCGAGGAGGTGCGCAACCTGGCCGACGGCTCGTTCGAGGTCGACGTGCGGGTCGGCCGGCCGGCGTTCCTGCGCAGCCTGCTGCTCCAGGCGGCGGACGACCTGCTCGCCGTGCGCCCGCCCGAGGTCGCGCGGGACGTCGCGGGCCGCGCCCGGGCGGCCCTCGCCGCGTACGGCCCGCTCGCCGGCGACCCGCTGTCCGGCGGCGCGACGGGATAGGTTGGCCCGATGGTCTGGGTCGTCGTGTGGGTGGTGCTCGTGCTCGGCGCGCTCGTCGGTGCGTACCTGCTCGGGCGGGACCTGTGGCGGCGGTTCCGCGCCCTGGTCGCGGAGCTGCAGCGGGCGTCGGCGGTGCTGGGCGAGCTCGCGGAGCGCGCCTCCGCCCTGGCCGAGCAGGCCCAGGAGGCCGAGCGCGCCGCCCGTGCCGCCCGCGAGGCGGTGCTGCTGCCGGAGCCGGACGCCGCGCGCCGCCGGTGGGCGGAGCTGCGCGCCGAGGCGGCCGGGCGGCGGGAGCGCCGCCGGGAGCGCGACCGGCTGACCCGCGAGACCTGGCGCGCGTACAGCCGCTGAGACCGCCCCGGCGGCACGGCGCGTGACCTGGGTCACCCGTCCAGCCGAGGGGGCTAGACTCGCCGGACCACCGCAACTGCGACAGGGAGTACTGCTATGGGGCGGCTCTTCGAGCACCCGCTGACGATCGTCGTCCTGCTCGTCATCGTGCTGCTGCTGTTCGGGGCGAAGAGGCTCCCGGACCTGGCGAGCGGCATCGGGCAGTCGCTGAAGATCTTCAAGCGCGAGGTGCGGGACCTGTCGGACGACGACGACCCGCGCAAGGACGCCACGACGCCGCCCGTCGCGACCACCCCGGTCGCGCCGGCCGCCACGGTGACGCCCGTGGCACCGGCCGCCGTGGTGACGCCGCCGCCGGCCGCGCCGGTGGCACCGCAGGTCCCGGTCACGCCGGTGGCACCCGCGGCCCCGCAGGCCGCGGCCCCCACGGAGCGCGACACCTCCGACCCGCGGGCCTGACCGGCCCGTGGCACGTCGTCGTCCGTCGGTCGACCCCGACGGCAGGATGCCGCTGCGCGAGCACCTGATCGAGCTGCGCAAGCGGGTGGTCCTCGCGGTGCTCGGCATGCTCGTGGGCGCGGTGCTGGGCTGGATCGTCTACGACGAGGTGTTCCACGCGCTGCAGGACCCGCTGCTGGACGCCGCGGCGGAGCGGGGCGTCGTGGCCTCGGTGAACTTCGCCGGGCTCGCCTCGGCCATGGACATGAAGTTCAAGGTCGCGCTGTTCATCGGCGCGATCGTGTCGAGCCCGTGGTGGCTCTACCAGCTGTGGGCGTTCGTCACGCCGGGGCTGACCTCGAAGGAGCGCCGCTCCGCGCTCGGGTTCCTGGCGATCGCGGTGCCGATGTTCCTCGCGGGCGCGGCGTTCGCCTGGTACACCCTGCCGCGCGCGGTCGTGGTCCTCACGGAGTTCGTGCCCGAGGACGCGACGAACCTCATCGACGCGCAGACCTACCTCAGCTTCGTCATGCGGTTCGTGCTGGCGTTCGGCATCGCGTTCCTGGTGCCCGTCCTGATGGTCGCCCTCAACCTCGTCGGGCTGGTCGAGGGCCGGTCGTGGCTCAAGGGCTGGCGCTGGGCGATCCTGCTGTCCTGCGTGTTCTCCGCGATCATGACGCCGACGCCGGACATCCTCACCATGCTCGTCCTGGCGACCCCCACCGCGGCGCTGTACATGGCGGCCGTCGGGATCTCGCTGCTGCACGACCGCCGCACGGCGCGCCGCCTGTCCGCCTCGGCGGACGGGACGCTCGCCCGGTGAGCCACCTCGGGGTGGTCGTCAACCCCGTGGCCGGCAAGGGACGCGGGAGCGGGGTGGGCGCGGCGGCCCTGGAGGCGCTGCGCCGGCGCGGGCACCGCGTGGAGGACCTCACCGCGCAGGACCTGCTGACGGCGACGGCGCACGCGCGCCGCGCGGCGGTGGCGGGCCTGGACGCCCTCGTGGTGGTCGGCGGCGACGGCCTCGTGCACCTCGGGGCGAACGTGGTCGCCGACACCGACCTGCCGCTCGGCATCGTCGCCGGGGGCACCGGCAACGACGTGGCGCGCGCGCTCGCCCTGCCGCGCGGGGACGTGGCGCGCGCGGTCGCGGCGATCGAGCGCGGGCTGGGCGACGGCCCCCGGGCGATCGACGCGGTGAGCGTGGGATCCCCCCGGCACAGCGCCCGCGAGTGGTACCTGGGCGCGCTGTCCTGCGGGATCGACGCGGCGATCAACGCCCGAGCGAACGCCCTCACCTGGCCCCGCGGCGCGGCCCGCTACGTCCGGGCGCTGGTGCCCGAGCTGCGGGCGTTCGAGCCGTACGGCTACCGGCTGACCACCGACGAGGGCGTCTGGGAGTCGGCCGGCACGGTGGTCGTCGTCGCGAACGGGCCGTGGATCGGCGGCGGGGTCCACATCGCCCCGGACGCGCGGCTGGACGACGGGCTGCTCGACGTGGTGGTCGCGGGCCCGTTCACCAAGGCCGGGGTCGTGCGGATCTTCCCGGGCATGTACCGCGGGCGGCACGTGCGGCACCCGCAGGTGCAGGTGCTGCGCAGCCGCCGGGTGGTGGTCGAGCCCGCGCCGCACCTGGGCGGCACCCCGCCGGAGGCCCACGCGGACGGCGAGCGGATCGGCCCGCTGCCGCTGGTCGCCGAGGTGCATCCCGGCGCTGTCCGGGTGCTCGCCTGAACTCCGCCCTAGGGTGGGCCCGTGGCACGACGCGACCCCCACCGCACCCGTCCTGAGCCCGAGGAGCTGTCCCCGGCCGAGCGCTACGCCGCCGCGCGCCGCAGGGCGCAGGCGGAGCGCAGCGAGCTCGGGCGGTTCCGGCAGCTGCTGGACTTCCCGCTCGACGACTTCCAGGTGGAGGCGTGCGAGGCGGTCGAGCACGGCAGCGGCGTGCTCGTCGCCGCGCCGACCGGTGCCGGCAAGACGGTCGTCGGCGAGTTCGCCGTGCACCTCGCGCTGGCGACCGGGCGCAAGGCGTTCTACACGACGCCCATCAAGGCGCTGTCGAACCAGAAGTACAACGACCTGGTCCGCCGGTACGGCGCGGAGCGCGTCGGGCTGCTGACGGGCGACACGACGCAGAACGGCGAGGCGCCCGTGGTCGTCATGACCACCGAGGTGCTGCGCAACATGCTGTACGCCGGGTCCACCACGCTCGACGGGCTCGGGTACGTGGTGATGGACGAGGTGCACTACCTGGCCGACCGGTTCCGCGGCCCGGTGTGGGAGGAGGTGATCATCCACCTGCCCGACGACGTGCAGCTGGTGTCGCTGTCCGCCACGGTGTCGAACGCCGAGGAGTTCGGGGACTGGCTGCGGACCGTGCGCGGGGACACCGCCGTGGTGGTCAGCGAGCACCGGCCCGTCCCGCTGGGCCAGCACGTGCTCGTGCGGGACGACCTGCTCGACCTGTACGCCGGCCACGTCGACCCGACGGCGCCCGGGGTGAACCCGCCGATCAACCCGGAGCTCGCCGCGCTGCTGCGCCGTGCGGACCGCTCGGGCGACGGACCGCACCGCGGCCGGCGCGGGGACCGGGGCTTCCGCGGGCCGGGCGGCCGGCGGCGCGACGGGGCGGCCGGGCGGTCCGGCGGCCGGGGCCCGGGGGCCCCCCCGCCCGGTGCCGCGGCCCGTCATGATCGACGTGCTGGACGAGGCCGGGCTGCTGCCCGCGATCGTGTTCATCTTCTCCCGCGCCGGCTGCGACGCCGCGGTCGCGCAGTGCCTGGCGGGCGGGCTGCGGCTGACGTCGCCGGCGGAGCAGGAGGAGATCCGGCTGATCGCCGAGACGCGGTGCGCGTCCATCCCCTCGGAGGACCTCGACGTCGTCGGCTACTGGGGGTTCGTGGACGCGCTGGTCCACGGCGTCGCCCCGCACCACGCCGGGATGCTGCCGGCGTTCAAGGAGACGGTGGAGGAGGCGTTCGCCCGCGGCCTGGTGAAGGTCGTGTTCGCCACGGAGACGCTGGCGCTGGGGATCAACATGCCCGCGCGGTCGGTGGTGCTGGAGAAGCTGGTCAAGTGGGACGGCTCGCACCACGTCGACGTCACGCCGGGGGAGTACACCCAGCTGACGGGCCGGGCGGGACGCCGGGGCATCGACACCGAGGGGCACGCCGTGGTCGTCGGCCGCGGCGACCTCGACCCGATGGCCCTGGCGGGCCTCGCCTCCAAGCGGCTGTACCCGCTGCGCTCGGCGTTCCGGCCCACCTACAACATGGCGGTCAACCTGGTCTCGCAGGTCGGGCGCGTCCGGGCCCGTGAGGTGCTGGAGACGTCGTTCGCGCAGTTCCAGGCGGACCGGGGCGTGGTCGGGCTCGCCCGGCAGGCGCAGAGCCACGCGGAGGCGCTGGAGGGCTACGCCGAGGCGATGACGTGCCACCTGGGGAACTTCCGGGAGTACTGGTCGCTGCGCAAGGAGCTCGGCGACCGGGAGCGCGGCGTGCACCGGGCCGGCGCGGCGGCGCGGCGGCAGGCGGCGGCGGAGAGCCTGCAGGGCCTCGCGGTGGGCGACGTCGTGGCGGTGCCCAGCGGGCGGCGCTCCACGCACGCGGTCGTGGTCGACCCGGGCGGCGCCGGCGGGTTCGAGGGTGCGCGGCCGCTCGTGCTGACCACCGAGCGGGAGGTCCGGCGGCTGTCCGTGCAGGAGGTCGGCGACGGGGTGAAGAAGGTCGGCCACCTGCAGGTGCCGAAGGGGTTCTCGCCGCGGGCGGCGTCGTCCCGGCGGGACCTGGCGGCGACCCTGCGGGGCGAGATCAGCGCGGGGCGGATCACCGGGGTGGCGCCGGCGCGGCGCCGCGGCCGGGCGGTCCCCGAGAACGAGGACGACGCGATCGCCGCGCTGCGCCGTGAGCTGCGCGCGCACCCGTGCCACCAGTGCCCCGACCGCGAGGAGCACGCCCGGTGGGCGGAGCGGTGGCAGCGCCTCGACGGCGAGCACCGGTCGCTCGTGCGGCGCATCGAGGGCCGCACGGGGTCGATCGCCACGGTGTTCGACCGGATCTGCGACGTCCTGGTCACCCTCGGCTACCTCGGGACCGACGACGACGGGACCACGCGGGTCACCGACGACGGGCAGTGGCTCCGCCGGCTGTACGCGGAGAACGACCTGCTGCTGGCCGAGTGCCTGCGGCGCGGGGCGTGGGACGACCTGGACGTCCCCGGGCTCGCGGCCGCGGTGTCGGCGGTCGTGTACTCGGCCCGCCGCGACGACCGCGACCGGAGCCCGGCGATCCCCGGCGGGCCCGGCAGCCGGCTCGGCATCGCCCTGGACGCCACCACGCGGATCTGGTCCGAGCTCGACGACCTGGAGGGCGAGCACCGCCTGGAGTCGACGCAGCCGATCGACCTGGGGCTCGTGCAGGCCGTGCACCGCTGGGCGGCCGGCCGCGGGCTGGACGCCGTGCTGCGCGACGCGGACCTCGCGGCGGGCGACTTCGTGCGCTGGTGCAAGCAGGTGGTCGACGTGCTCGACCAGGTCGCGAAGGCAGCGCCGGACCAGCACGTGCGGGACACCGCGCGCAAGGCCGTGCAGGCCGTCCGCCGGGGCGTCGTCGCCTACGCCGGGACGTGACGGCGACGGCTGCGGTCCCGGCGGGGTGCCGTCCGGCGGCCGCGCGCCGCTGACCTGCCGGGTTGCCGTCCTCGTCGCCTGCCTGGTCACCGCGAGCCGCCGGGGGCCCGGGTGGCTAGGGTGCGGGTCGTGAGCACCCTGTACCGGTCCGGCACCGTCGTCGTCCCGGCGGACGGTGCCGGCGGCCCGGTCCCGACCGCGCTGCTCGTCGCCGACGGCACGATCGCGTGGCTCGGCGGCGAGGACGAGGCCGACGGGCTCGCCGACGCGGCGGACGAGGTGGTCCACCTCGGCGGCGCGCTGGTGACGCCGGGGTTCGTGGACGCCCACGCCCACGTGCTCGACGCGGGGCTGCGGCTCGACGGACTCGACCTGCACGGCACCGCCTCGCTCGACGACGCCCTCGCGGCGGTGCGGGCGGCGGTGCAGGGCCCGGCAGGCCGCCGTGCGGCTGCGGACGGCGCACCCCTGACCGGCTACGGGTGGGACGAGCACGCCTGGCCCGAGGGCCGGCCGCCCACGCGCGCGGAGCTCGACGCGGCGGCGGGCGGCGCGCCGGTGTACCTGGGCCGCGCGGACCTGCACTCGGGCGTGGCCTCGACGTCGTTCGCCGACGTGCTCGGCCTGGCCACCCGGCCGGGCTGGCGCGAGGACGGCCTGGTCACGGGGGAGGCGCACCAGGCGGCGCGGGACGCCGTGCTCGACGTGGGTGCGCGGCGCGAGGGCCTCGTGCGGCTGGCGCTCGACGCGGCGGCGCGGGCGGGCGTCGTGGCGGTGCACGAGCAGAGCGCCCCGCACATCGACACGCGGGCGGGGCTCCTGGCCCTGCTGGCGCTGACCGCCGACCCGGCGTCCCGGCTGCCGCTCGTCGTGGGCTACCGGGCCGAGCTGTGCGAGACCACCGACGACGCGCGGGAGGTCGCCGCGGCGCTGCCCGGGATCGCCGGGGTGGGCGGCGACCTGGGGCTGGACGGGTCGCTCGGCAGCCGGACGGCGGCGCTGCGGGCCCCGTACGCCGACGCGCCCGCGGGGGCGCCGGACCCGGCGGGCCGGCTCGCCCTCACCGCGGAGCAGGTGAGCAACCACGTCGCCGCCGTGACCCGCGCCGGTCTGCAGGCCGCGTTCCACGTCATCGGGGACCGCGCCATGGACGAGGCGCTGCTGGGGTTCAGCGCGGCCGCCGACGTCGAGGGCGTCGAGGCCGTGCGGCGGGCGCGGCACCGGCTCGAGCACGCGACGATGCTCGACGCGCCCGCGCTCGCCACCGTGGTGCTCCTGGGGCTCACGGCGTCGGTGCAGCCGGCGTTCGACGCCGCGTGGGGCGGGGACGACGGGACGTACGCGGCGCGGCTCGGCCGGGGCCGGGCGGCCTCGACGCACCCGCTCGCGGACCTGCGCGCCGCGGGCGTGCCGCTGGCCTTCGGCTCCGACGCGCCCGTCACGCCGTTCGACCCGTGGGGCGCCGTGCGCGCGGCCGTCCGGCACCGGACGCGCGACCAGCGGATCCCGGTCGCCGCCGCGCTCGACGCCCACACGCGCGGCGGATGGGCCGCGGCGCGTGCGGACGGGTCGGGGGCCGGCGTCCTGCGCGTCGGGGCGCCCGCGCACCTTGCCGTCTGGCGCGCCGACGGCACGGTCCCGCCCGTGCCCGGGGGAGCGACGCTCCCGCGGCTGGACGACGAGCCGGCGCCGGTGTGCGTGCGGACCGTCCGCGACGGCGTCGTGCTGCACGACGCCCTCGGCTGACGCCCCGGCCCCGATCGGGTGACCGTCGGCCGCGGGTGCGGCGGACGGGTGAAGCAAGCCGCCGGGCGGGGCACCGGCGTCACCCGGTCGGCCCCGCGGGAGCCGCCGTCGACACGCCGCGCGACACGCCGGGACGTCTCGGCCATCGGGACAATTCGGGCACGCGCGCGGAGGCCGCGTGACCTGCGCGGACGCCGCGGGCCCCGCCCGGCACGCCCCTTGACACCCCCGCTCGCTCCGGTAGGTTCTCGGCAGTGGTCCGGACGGAGGCCTCGCGCACAGCGGGCGTCCACGGGGCGTCGAGCCCGCGGAGATCCGGTCCACGTCGGGCTCCGACCAGGCCCGCGTGTTCACTAGAGAACGGGCTCCGCCTCGCGGCGGTGTCGTGCGGTACGAAGGACACGCGGGCCGGTCGGTCGGCCTCTCACCCCAGCAGGACCGGTCCCGGCAGGTCGCCCCCGGTGCGGGAGACCTCAGGTCCGTGCCGTACCCTGGCGCGGTGCCGGCACGTGACCCCTCCCGCTGGTGGAGCGCGGTCCTGGCCCTCCTCGGCGGGCTGCTGACCTGGACCGCCTTCCCCGACCTCGGGTGGTCGTACGCCGCCGCACCCGGGATGGCCCTGCTCCTGCTGGCGATGCGCCGGGACAGCGCGCGGTGGAACGCCCTCATGGGGTTCGTCTGGGGGCTCGCGTTCTTCGTGCCGCTGCTCACGTGGGCGGACGACGCGGTCGGCGCCGTGCCGTGGCTCGCGCTCTCCGTGGCGGAGGCCGGCTTCGTGGCCCTGTTCGGCGCCGCGTGGTCCTGGGCCCGCCGCGGCGAGGCGGTGTGGCGCCGTGCGTCCCTGCAGCTCGTGGTCTTCACGGTGCTGTGGGTCGCGGTCGAGGAGCTGCGCTCCGTCTGGCCGTTCGGCGGGTTTCCGTGGGGTCGTCTCGCGTTCTCCCAGGACGACTCGCCGCTGCTCGCCCTGGCCCGGCTCGGCGGCGCCCCGCTCGTGTCCGGCGCCGTCGCCGCCGCCGGTGCGGCCCTCGCGCTCGCCTGGCTCGCGGCCCGCCGGTTCGCCCTGCTCGCGACCCTCGGCCGGCTCGCGGTCGTGGTCGGCGTGGTCGTCGCCGGGCTGCTGGTCCCGATGGACACGCGCGCCGAGAACGGCCACCTGATGGTCGGCGCGGTGCAGGGCAACGTCTCCGAGCCCGGGCTGCACGCCTTCGACCAGCGCCGGGAGGTGCTGGACAACCACCTCGCGGGGACGCTGGCGCTGCTCGACCAGGTGGAGGCCGGTGACCTCGACGTCGTGCTGTGGCCCGAGAACGGCACGGACATCGACCCGCAGGTCGACGCGTCCGCCGCGGCCGACATCGACGACGCCGCGCAGGCCGTCGGTGCGCCGATCCTGCTGGGGACCATCGAGTACCCGGAGTCCGGCGGCCGGTACAACACGTCGCTGCTCTGGGAGCCCGGGGTCGGCCCGGTCGCGCGGTACTCCAAGCAGCGCCCGGCGCCGTTCGCGGAGTACATCCCCCTGCGGCACCTCGTGCGGCCGTTCTCGTCCGCCGTGGACCTCGTCCAGCACGACATGATCGCCGGCACCGAGCCGGGCGTCGTCCCGCTGGAGTCCGCGCGCCTGGGCCGGACCGTGCAGATCGGCGACGTCATCTGCTTCGAGGTCGCCTACGACCCCATCGTGCGGGAGAGCGTGCGCGAGGGCGCCGAGGTGCTCGTGGTGCAGACGAACAACGCCTCGTTCGGCTACTCGCCGGAGTCGACCCAGCAGCTCGCGATGGCCCGGCTGCGCGCCGTCGAGCTCGGCCGCGCGACCGTGCAGGTGTCGACCGTCGGCGTCAGCGCCGTCATCGCGCCGAACGGCACGGTCGCCCAGGACACGGAGCTGTTCACCGCCGACCAGTTCGTGGCCCGGCTGCCGCTGCGCGACTCGCTGACCCCGGCCGCGCGGCTCGGTGCCTGGCCGAGCGGCGTGGTGGGGGCGCTGGCCGTCGTCATGACGCTCGCCGGCATGGCGGGTGCGTGGCGGGTGCGCCGCGCCGACCGTCCCGAGGCGGCCGCGTGACAGGCCCCGCGGGCCGCGTGCTCGTCGTGGTGCCGACGTACGACGAGCGGGACAGCCTGCCCCGCGCGCTCGAGACGCTGCGGCTGCACGCGCCCGACGCCGACGTCCTGGTGGTGGACGACGCCTCCCCGGACGGCACCGGGGAGATCGCCGAGCGGATCGCCGCCGAGGACGCCGGCGTGCGGGGGCGCCAGGCCATCCACGTCCTGCACCGCGAGGGGAAGCAGGGGCTCGGCACCGCGTACGTCGCGGGCTTCCGCTGGGCGCTGGCGCGGGGGTACGACGCCGTCGTCGAGATGGACGCGGACGGGTCCCACCGGGCGGAGGACCTCCCGGGCCTGCTGGCGCGCGTGGCCGACGCGGAGCTCGTGATCGGCTCGCGGTGGGTCCGGGGCGGCCGGGTCGTGAACTGGCCGCTGCACCGCCAGCTGCTGTCCCGCGGCGCGAACGTGTACGCGTGGCTCGCGATGGGGCTGCCCGTGCGGGACGCGACCGCCGGGTTCCGCGTGTACCGGGCCGGCACCCTGCGCGCGCTGGCGCTCGACGAGGTCGCGTCGCACGGCTACTGCTTCCAGATCGACATGGCGTGGCGGGTGGTGCGCGCCGGCGGGCGGGTGGTCGAGGTGCCGATCACGTTCGTCGAGCGCGCCGAGGGCCGGTCGAAGATGAGCCGCGCCATCGTCGCCGAGGCGCTGGTGCGGGTGACCGTGTGGGGCGCGCAGGAGCGGGCGCGGCAGCTGCGCGGCGCGGTGCGTCGCCGGCGGGGCGCCCGGGCGGGTCGCACCGCCTCCTGACACGACGACGGGCCCCGCACCACGAGGGTGCGAGGCCCGGACGACGGACGCGGTGGGTCAGGCGCTGCGGCGCAGCTTGCCCGCCCGGAGCAGGTCGAGACGCTCGTCGAGCAGCTCCTCGAGCTCCTTGATCGTGCGGCGCTCCAGCAGCATGTCCCAGTGGGTGCGCGGGGGCTTGGTGGCCTTCGGCTCCGGCTTGGACGCGTCGCGCAGCAGCGCCTCCTCGCCGCACCGGCACTCCCACACCACCGGGACGTCGGCCTCGACCGAGAACGGCAGGATGATCGTGTGCCCGTTGGGGCAGTCGTAGTAGGCCTGGAGACGCGGGGCGAAGTCGACGCCCTCGTCCGTCTCCATGCTGTGGGACCCGATGCGCATGCCGCGCAGGGACCGGTTCGACATCAGGGACCTCCGTGCCTTGACGTACAGACTTTTCGTTTGCTCAGGGTGGTCAACGTCCGGGGACCGTCCGGTGTTCCAGTCTGGCGTGAAGGTCCGGTGAACGCGCGGCGAGCCCGGCACGGCCGCGCCCGGCATGCGGTTTCCCGCAGGTCAGGAGCCCGACCCCGCCAGGGTGCTGCGCACGGCCCGTCGCACGAGCTCCGCCTCGTCCGCGCCCTCGTGCCGCCAGGCCCGCTGCTGCTGCGCGCCGTTGCCCCGCCGCAGCAGCGTGGCGAGGTGCTCCTGGACCCACGCGAGGTCGCCGGTCCGCTCGAGCGCCGGGGTGACGTGCCGGAGCAGCTCGCCCACCGCCTCCGCCGCCGGGACCGGGCGCCCCGACTCCGGGCTCAGCAGGTCGCCCGTGAGCCCCGACCGCGCGGCCCGCCAGCCGGCGACCCGCACGAGCTCCGCGCGGGGCTGCGGCGCGGGCGGCGTCGCCGGGTCCAGCGCGGTCTCCGCGAGGCCGCGCACCAGCGCGCCGAGCAGCACGGCGTCCTCGGGGTCGAGGCACACGTCGGCGACCCGGACCTCGACGGTCGGGTAGCGGGCGGACAGGCGGGCGTCGAAGTAGACCATCCCGGTGTCGAGGATCGTGCCGCTCGCGACGAGCGCGTCCACGGTGGCGTGGTAGGTCGCGGCGTCGCCGAACGGCGCGGTCGGGCCGGCGGTGGGCCAGCGGCCCCAGACCTGCGACCGGAAGCTCGCGTAGCCCGAGTCCTCCCCGCGCCAGTACGGGCTGTTGGCGCTCAGGGCCAGCAGCACGGCGTTCCACGGGCGCAGGTGGTCGACCACCCGCACGCCCTCGGCGTCGTCGGCCACCTCGACATGCACGTGGCAGCCCGAGGTGAGCTGGTCCCGGGCCGTCTGCGCGAACGCCTCGGCGATGTCCTGGGCGCGGCGGTTGACCACCACCGTCGGGTCCGCGTCGCGCGGCGAGGTCGCCAGGGCCGCGATCCGGGCACCCGCGTGCTGCGCCGAGGTGTCGGCGCGCCATCGGCCCGCCCGGACCTCCTCCAGGAGCGCGGGCAGGTCCTCGCACGGGTGCGTGGACGTCTCGATCTGCTCCTGGGCGAACTCCTTCTCCAGGCTGCCGCCCGGCTGGTCCGGGTCGTCGTCGCCGTCCTGCGACGAGGCGTGCTGCAGGGCCGCAGCGGCCACCGCGCGGGGCGAGCCGTCCTGGGACACCAGCAGGAACTCTTCTTCCACTCCGATGGTCCGCACGCACCGCAGTCTGGCGGGGGACGCGGCGTCTGTCCTGCTGAGAGCGCCGCGCGCGTCAGGGTCGGCGCCAGTCGTCCTGCTGCAGGTGCGAACCCGCCATGGGGCCCATCGTGAGCATCCCGCCGTCGACGGGCCACGACGCGCCGGTCGTGTAGCCGCCGTCCGGGGAGCACAGCAGCTCGACGACTGCCGCGATCTCCCGCGCGTCACCGGGGCGGCCCAGCGGGATCCCCGGGCGCTCGTGACCCGCCAGCACGGTCTCGTCCTCCTGGCCCGTCATCGGCGTGGCGATCTCGCCCGGCGCGACGGCGTTCACCGTGACGCCGTGCTCGGCGAGCTCCAGGGCGGCCACCTTCACGAGCAGCCCCAGGCCGCCCTTCGCCGCGCAGTACGGGCCGGCGCCCACCCGGGGCGCGTGCTCGTGCACGCTGGTGATCGCGACGATGCTCCCGCCCCGCCCCGCGTCGACCAGGTGGCGGGCGGCCGCCTGCAGGCACAGGAACGCCCCGTCGAGGTCCACCGACAGGACGTGCCGCCACTCGGCGAAGTCCATGTCGAGCAGCAGGGTGGACGAGCCGGTCCCGGCGGCCAGCACCGCGGCGTCGAGCCCGCCCATCGCCGCGACGAGCTCGTCGACGACCGGCGGCGCGGTCTCCGGGTCCGTCAGGTCCAGGCGGGCGAGATGCGCCTCGGCGCCCCGGTCCCGCACCTCGGCGGCGGTCCGGCGGGCACCGTCCTCGTCCTCGTGCCAGGTGATCGCGACGTGGCCGCCGGGGCGCGCGAGGCGCACCGCGCAGGCCTTGCCGATGCCGGAGTCCGCGCCCGTGACCAGGACGCGGTGGGGGTCGGGGCGGGCGGTCGGGTCCTGCGCGGTCATGGGTCCTCCTCGCGGGCCCGTGGCCCGGTGGCGGGCGGGCGGCCGCTGCGCTGCAGCCTCGGCCACACCGTGCACCGCCCGGCCGGACCGCGCCAGTCGGTCGGGGCCGCGCGTCCCGGTGGTCCGCGTCCCGGTGGTCCGCGCCCCGGGTCAGCTCGGCCGCGTCGCCTTCCCGTCGAGCCACAGGGTGTCGGACTCGTCGCGGTGGGAGCCGTCCGAGCCGACGTGCGTGGTGCTGATCTGCGGACCGTTCCTGATGACGTGCACGAGCGCCATGGCGTGCCCGCGGCCGAGGCCGTAGTCCTCGGCGAGCCAGGCCACGATCGTCCCCGCCTTGACCGAGGGGTCGTCGAGGCCCTTCTCCTTCGCGCGGTCGACGAGCTGGCGCGGGGTGAGTCCCGTCTTGGTCTCGATCGCGTCGAGATAGGCCTGGAAGGACATGGTCGATCCTCTCGTGGGGGTGGTGGGAATCCTCCCGGACCGGTGCGCGGGAGTCGAGGTCCTGGTCGCGGCGCCCCGACCGGTCGCGCGCCCGGACGCCCGCCTGCCTAGGCTGCCGACATGGCGCGTGCCCACGAGGACGTCGAGCCGAGCGCGGCCGAGGCGGCCGTGACCGTCGCCGCGGTCCGGCGCTGGCTCGACCTGGGCCGCGACGTGGTGGTCCGCGGGGACGAGGGGTCCGGCCGGTCCCGGGTGCTGCGGACCGTGCTGTCCGACGCGTCGCGTCGCGGCATCACCTCGGTGCTGCTCCGCGCGGCCGGCGACGCCCCGTTGTCCGCGCTGCGGGGGCACGCGTCCGTCCTCGCCGAGCGCGTGCCCCCGACGCCGTCCGGTCTGGCCGGCTGGCTCGCGGGGGAGCTGCGGGGGCGACGGGCGGTGCTGCTCGTCGACGACCTCGACCTGCTCGACGCCGCCAGCACCGAGGTCGTGCTCCAGGCGCTGCGCCTCACCTCGGCGTCGTGCGTCGCCACCACGTCGACGGACCTCACGTCCGCGGGGACGGACGTGCTGGCCGCGCTCGTCTCGGAGCGGGCCCCGGCCGAGGTGCGGCTGCGGCCGCTGGGGTTCCGCGCGACGGCCCGGCTGCTGGCGGAGGTGCTGCGGGCACCGGCGGACGTGGCGCTGACGTCCTCGATCACCGCGCGCTCCGGGGGCAACGCGCGCGTCGCGATCGCGCTGGCCGACGCCGCGCGGTTCGCGGGCGCGGCGCAGGAGAGCGCGGGCCGGTGGCACAAGACGGGCTCGCTCGACGACGTGCCGCTCGACGCGGTGGCGCACGCCCTGCTGGCCCGGCTCGGCCCCGAGCAGGTCGAGGCGCTGGAGCTGCTGGCCTGGACCGGCCCGCTCCCCGAGCCGGCCGCGCTCTCCGCCCTCGGCGCCGAGCTTCTCGAGGGGCTCGTCGCGCGCGGCCGCGTCCGGCGCCAGCACCTGGCCGGGGGCGCCACCGTCACCGTCGCGCCGCCCGCGCTCGCCGCCGCGCTCCGTGCCCGCCTCGCACCGGAACGCCGCCATGACCTGTCGGAGCGCGTCGCCGCGCGCGTCGGTCCGGACGCGCCGCACTTCCCCGACGGGCGCGTCCGGGTCGCGGACATGCTGCTCGACGGCGACCGGACCGAGTACCGGCAGTGGGCGGCGGACCTCGCCGGCGTGCTCAACGAGCGCACGAGCGCGCAGGAGGCCGCCCGGCGCGCCGCGTGGCAGACGGCCCCGACCGTCGCGCACGCGAACGCGTACCTCGACACGCTGCTGCTCCGACGCGCGGACGCCCAGGTGGCCACGGTGTTCCAGGGGACGGAGCCCGCCGGCAGCGACGCGCTCGACGACGTCGTCACCTTCCGGCTCCGCGAGCTGCGCTGGGCCGCGGGGCGCGGCGAGTCCGACGCGGACCTGCTGCGCCGGGCGCGGGCGCACCCCGACCAGCTCGGCGTGGTGCAGGCCCTGGTCGCGATGCGACGGGCCGAACCCGACGACGCCGCGGCGCTGCGCGTCGACCTGCCGCCGTCCACGGTGGCGCGGGCGTGGGGGAGCGTGGTCCGCGCGGCCGGGCTCCTCGACGCGGGCCGGCCGGACCTCGCGCTGGGCGTCTGCGAGGCCGAGGAGCCCGGGGAGCCGCTGCGGGAGGTGGACCACCACCTCGACGGCCTGCACGCCGAGGCGCTGCTCCTGCTCGGCCGGCTCGAGGACGCCGCGCTGGAGTCGCGGCGCCGGCTCGAGCAGGCGCTCGACGACCTGGACCTGCTCGGCATCCGCGCGCACGCCTGCCTGCTCGCGGAGGCCCTGCTGCTCCAGGGCGAGAGCGACGCGGCCTGGCGGGTGCTGGGCACGTCCCTGCGCATCGGCCCCGGGGGGCCGATGGACAGCACGTTCTTCCGGCGTGGGCTCACCGTCGGCGCGGTCCTCCTCGCGCAGCGCGGGGCGACCGACGTGGCGGGGGTCCTCCTCGAGGAGCTCGAGGCCACGCCGCCCGTCGACCGGCCCGTGCTCCCCGCGCTGGAGCCCCTCGGACGGGCGGCGCTGGCCGAGGCCCGCGACCCGGGCAGCGGCGGGGACTTCCTCTGGGACGCCGGGAGCCGGTACGCCGAGGACCGTCAGCCCCTGGCCGCGCTCGTGTGCTGGCTCGCGCACCCCGGTCCGTACGACGCCGAGCGGCTCCAGGTCGTGCGCGACACGTTCGCCGCGTGCCGGGTCCCGCTGCTGGAGCCGTACCTGCGGCTGCACGAGGCGCGGGCCGCGGGTGACCAGGACGCGGTCGTCGCCGCGCTGGCCTCCGCCACGGTGGACATCGCGGGGCTCGTGCGCACCGCTGTCGCGTCGCTCGACCCCGAGCACGCGGCGCTCGACGTGGTCTGGGCGCTGGACCCCCGCCTGCGTCCTGTGCGCGAGGAGCCCCGGCAGGAGGCGCTGTCCCCGCGCGAGCGCGACGTCGCGGCGCTGGCCGGTGCCGGCCTGACCAACCGCCAGATCGCGGACCGGCTCCAGCTGAGCGTCCGCACGGTGGAGAACCACATGTCCGCGGTGCTGGGCAAGCTCGGGGTCTCCGGCCGCGGCGACCTCACGCGCTGGTTCCCGCCGGTCCCCGGCCCGCTCCCCGCCACGCAGTCCCACCCGCAGCGCCACTAGGTACTCCCAGGCCCGCGGTCGGCGGGCCACCCCTGCCCGCTGCGGGCGCCCGGTACGTGGTCGCCGCGCTGGTGCCGTAGAGGCATGGACCACGACACCCGCACCCCGGCCGGCATCACCGCGCCGTCCGCGCCGGACGACCTCTGGGTCGACCCCGTCGAGCCCTGGACGCTGCGCATGCGCGGCGAGCTGGACCTCGGCACCGTGCGCCGGTTCTGCCGGGTGCTGCACCCGTCCGCGAGCGCCGAGCACGCGGCACGGGTGCTGACCCGGGCGGGCGTGCGGGTGGTGGACGCCGGCGCCGTCACGTTCGCCGACTCCGCCGCCGTGGAGCTGATCTGCGCCCTGCTCCAGCAGAGCGGGGCGCGCCCCCTGCAGGTCCGTGACGCGAGCGCCGCCGTGCGGCGCGTCCTCGACCTCACGGGCGTCGCCGCCCTCGTGGACCTGCACCCCTGACCGCACGAGAGGAGACCCCATGCCATCGACCACCTTGTCGGCCCTGACGCTCGCCGCGCTCCTCGCGAGCCCGCCGGGCGGGGCGGGTGCGGGACGGGTGGACGTCGTGCCCGCGGAGTCCGCGCCGGTCGCGGGCACCGTCACGGAGACCGGCCGGGTCGAGCCGGAGGCCGGCACGCTCGAGCCGGACGCCGGGACGGACACGTCGGGCGCCGCGTCGGGCACGTCGGGCACCGCGACGGAGCCCGGCACCGCGCCCACGACCGGACCGACCACCGAGCCGACCACCGAGCCCAGCGAGCCCGCCGAGCCCGCGGACGACACGACCGCCGGCGACACGTGCACCGTCTGCGCGGGCGGCACCTCCGACGTCGGTGCCCAGGACCCGGCCGGGCCGACCGGCGACGTCCTGGACACGCCCGCGTCTGCTGACGAGCCGGCCGCACGCGTGACGCAGGGCTACCACCAGGACGGCGTCGACCGCCCGTTCTGGTGGGAGGACGACGGGCTGCACTTCCGCGACCCGATCCCCGCGAACGGCTACGTGAACATCAACGTCCCCGGCGCGCAGAACCTCAACATCGACGTCAACCGCGACCTGATCGGCGCGACCTTCGTCCCGTGGGAGCGGTTCGGCCTGCAGCCCGGCATGTGCGTGGCGTGGACGGAGTCGAACGGGTACAGCTACCACTTCGGCGAGGACAACTCCGGGCGCGGCGGCGTCGACGAGCGCGGCTGGACGTACTGCGTCCCGGACGAGCCGTCGGAGCCGGACACCCCGGACGAGCCGTCGGAGCCGGACACCCCGGCCGACCCGGACACGCCGACGGAGCCGGACACCCCGACGGAGCCGGACACCCCGGCCGACCCGGACACCCCGGCCGACCCGGACACCCCGACGGAGCCCGACACTCCGGCGGAGCCCGGCACCCCGGCCGAGCCGGCCGTCCCGGTGCCGCCGGTCGCCGACGGGACGACCTCCGCGGTGCTCGCCGCGGACGAGACGGCCGAGGCCGCGCCGCGGTCCGGCGTCCTCGCGACGACGGGCGCGTCCCCGGTGGGCGTGGCGCTGCTCGCGGCCGCCGCGTGCGGCGCGGGCGCGGTGCTGACCGCGGTGGTGCGCGGGACGCGCGGTCGCGCGCGCCCGTGACCCGTCCCTGACCGGGGCCTCACGTCCGCGCGGGCGGGAGTCGGTGCACGCGACCGCAGGTCTGCGGCGCGAACCCGCCCGCGCGGAGGCCGGCGCCCCCTAGGTTGTGCCCATGGCGGCGCAGCGGGACGCGATGCAGGAGGTCGACCTCGAGGACGAGGCGCCGGACGACCTGCCCGTGGGCGCCGCCGGCCTGCCGTCCGGCCCCGACGACCCCCTCCGGCGGCGCCGGGCCCGCCTCCTGCGGTGGTGGCCGGTGGCCGTGCTCGCGGTCGCCGGTGTGGTCGCGACCCAGCTGGTGCTTGACACCCGGGAGCGGCAGCGGGTCGACGCCGCGCGGGAGCTGGACCGGGTCGTGGGTCACGACGTGGGGCCCGACCTCGTCGTCACACCGGTGGGCCGGGGGTGGGACCACTGGCGCCTGATGGGCGGCATCGAGGCGGGGGACCTGCGCGTGGCCGCCGACGAGTCCACCGTCGGCGAACCCCGGGGGGTCACGGCGGTCGACGCGACGTCGGGCGACGTGGTCTGGCGGACGGCTGTCGAGGCGACGGGTCCGGCCCCGGGCGGCGCGCTGCCGGACTCGCCGGTGTGCTCCGCGGGGGACGCTCCGGTCGAGGAGATCCGGTGCCTGGTCCAGGACCGGTCCGCCGGGGAGACCGACGCCTCGGGTTACGTCGCGCAGGGGCCGCTCACCCGGTCACGGCTGCTGACCCTGGACGCCGCGACGGGGGCCGTGCTCGCGGAGCGGGAGCTGGCGCCCGTGTCGACGGCCTTCGCCTCCGGCCGGTACCTGGTGGTCGTCGAGGAGCTGGAGGGTGTCGTCCAGGTCCGTGCCGAGGACCTCGCGACGGGCGACGCCGCGTGGTCCACCACGCTGCCGGAGGTGCCGGACGCCCTGGCGCTGGATCAGGAGCAGGCCGCCGTCTTCGCGCCCGGCATCGGGGTGGAGGCGGGACACGTCTTTGTCCACCATGCGATGCGCGGGGCCGCCCTGCGCCTGTCGGACGGGGCGCTGGAGGCCTCGGGCCGGAGCGTCTGGCTCGGCCGGGGCGACCGGATCCTCACCACGGGCGAGGACGGCTACACGTGGCTGCGCGGCACGGACGGCACCGGGACGGCACGGGTGCTGGGGAACGCGCTGCAGCTCACGGTCGACGACGGCAGCGTGCCCGGGCTGGACCTGTTGTCCGACACCCGCACGGGCGTCGGCGTCATCAGCGCGGTGGAGCCGGCGACCGGCGCGACCGTGTGGTCCCACGAGGTCCCGGACTGGGCAGACGGGTCGATGGTCCTCCTGGACGGCGTGCTGTACGGCGCCGACACGACCGCGGTGTGGGCCCTGGACGCACGCGACGGGAGCGTGCGCTGGCGGACCGAGCGCGGCCGGGTGGACGCGGTCGACGACGGCGACGGCACGTCGATGTGGTCGTCGATGTGGGTGTCCCCGATGACGGACGGACGCCAGCTGCTCCTCGTGCAGTACGACGGCGACCAGCCGGTCCTGTCGGCGTGGTCGCTGGCCTCCGGTGCCAAGCTGTGGACGACCGCGCTGCCGGAGGAGGCGGGCGATCAGCTGGTCGTGTGGGACCACCAGATGTACGGCGGCGGGGAGGCCATGGTCCGGCTGGACGACGCGGCCGACGAGTAGCCCCCTGCCGGCGGCTCAGGCGGGCAGCGGCACTCCGAGCAGCGCCGCGAGCCGGGCGGTGTCCGACCGGTGCCGCTCCGTCTCCGCCGGGTACTCCAGGCACCAGAGGAGCTGCTGCACGGCGGCCCGCGGGCCGGGGGCGTCCGGCGTGCCGGGCATGTCGTCCCACAGCGCCGCCCGGGCGGCGTCGGCGTCGGCGGGCCCGGCCCAGGCGCTGTCCCAATCCAGCACGGCGGCGAGCTCCCACCCGGTGGCGGTGGGGCGCACGAGCGTGTTCGCGTGGTGGAGGTCGCCGTGCACGAGCACCGCGGGTCCGGTGCCGTCGAACAGGTGGCCGTGCCGGTCCAGCAGCCGCTCGACGGCGGTGCGCCGGGGACCCGGTGCGGTTCTGGCGAGGCTGCGGGTCCGGAGGGCGTCGAGCTCGGTGCGTGCGGGTTCGCCCAGGTCGCCGAAGGCCGGGTACCGCGCGGTCCGCAGCCGCGCCAGGACGTCGGCCAGCGCGTCCAGCACCCCGGCGCGCCCGGGCGGGTCGAGGGTCGGCGCGACGTCGCTCCACCGCCGCCCGTCGACCCGCTCGCACACCTGGTACTGCCACCCGTCTCGGGCGCCCGCCGCAAGCAGCCCCGGGACCGGGACCCCGACCGCCAGGGCAGCCTGCAGCGCGGCGGACGACCGCGCGAGGTCGAGCCCGGGCGCACCGACGGGCGCCGTCTTGACGACCAGGTCGCCGTCGCGCGGGCTGACGACGTGCCAGGTGCCCGCGCCGCCGTCGCCGGAGACGTCCGCCTCGACGCGGGCGTCCGGGCCCAGCACGTCCGCGAGCAGCGTGCGCGGGCCGTCCGGCACCGGGTCGCAAGGCACCGGTTCGTCAGGCACCGGTCACCGCTGCCACGACCGCGTTCCCGAGCACCACGCCGGCGAGCCACGCCCAGCCGCCGGTCAGCCGTCGGGCGGGGACCGTGGCCGGGCGGCGGCTCCACACCGGCGTCGGCTCCAGCAGCACGAACGCGAGCCAGAACGGCCACGCGAAGGCGCCGAGCCAGAACCACGCCCAGCGGGTGGCCAGGGCTGGTCCGGGCTGCGTGATCAGCAGCACGAGGGCGGCGAGGAACGCGCACAGCATCACGTACGGGTGCGGCCAGGACGCCCAGGCGACGTCCTCGGTGAACGTGACCCGGACGTCGGCCGGGGAGGCGTCCGCGGCGTCCAGGACCTCCCGCCGCTGGTCCAGCACGACGTCGCCGGCGCCCGGGTCGCCCATGACGACCGTGCCGTCGGTGGCCGACGACGCGGCGGTCTCGACCTGGAGCAGCGCGGTCCCCGGGCGTCCGGGCCCCGTCCACTGCACCCGGAAGGGGCCCACCGGGTCGCCGCCCGGCCGGGACTCGACCGTGAGCGTGCGGACGTCCCCGCGCTCCAGTGCGACCAGCAGCTCGTCGACGGTGCGCTCCGCGGGCGACTGCCACGTGCCGATCAGGTTGAGCACGATCAGCGCGGCCACCACGACGCGCGCGACCAGGACCGGCAGGGGGGACGGCGGGACCGTCGCGGGGAGCACGTCGGTCAGCTCGACCGGCGCGGGTCCCGGCGCGCGTGCCGGTCCGCGCGGGCCGGGGGGCGTGGTCATGAGCGCCAACCTAGGGGAGCGGTGGCCGGCGTGTGACGGGTTCGGGGGACCGGACGTCCCGGTCAGCCGGCGGTGCTCGCGGACGGCGACGCGGCCCGGGCCCCGGGCAGCATCTCCACGGGGAGGCGCTCGACGGGCGCGACCACGAGGTCCTGGATCTTCCAGTCCAGCGCGACGGTGCTCTCGCGCAGGCGGGCGAGCTCGGCGAGGTCGGGCGCCTGGCCGTCGCGGGGGACGACGAACGCCTCGACGTGGAAGACGTGCCCCTCGTCGCGCACCCGCGACCCGGCCTCTGCGACCCAGGGGGCGCCGCGCAGGTGCGCGTCGATCCGGGCGACGAGGGGGTGCGGCTCGTCGCCCTCGACGGTGCTCGCGCGCGCGTCCATGAGCGCGGCCGACGCGACCCGGAGGTTCGTGACGCCGTCGCGCAGGATGCTCCCGGCGATGAACAGGGCCGCCGCGGCGTCCGCCCACCACAGCCCCAGGCCGATCCCGAGGATGCCGACGATGCTCCCGAGGGCCGTCATCCAGTCGGCCTTGTTCATGTCGGCGTCGGCGTACAGGACGCGGTCGTGCAGCGTGCGGGCGAGCGGCAGCTTCGCGCGGCCCAGGAGGACCGGCGGGATGCCGGTCACGACCATCGCGGCGACCATCGGCCAGCCCGCCCACACGGGGTGCCCCGCGAGCACCATGACCCCGACGGGCGGGTGCTCGGCGGCGAGCAGACCGGACGCCGAGTCGACGACCAGGAACGCGCCCATCGTCAGGAGCGCGGCGGCGGCGACGAGGTGCCCGACGCCCACGGACCGGTGGTAGCCGTACGGGTGCTCGGGCGTGGGGGCCCGCCGCGCGAACCCCACGGCGACGAGGAACGAGATGGGCGGGATGAACGACAGCAGGTCCTCGACCCACGCCGCCTTCATCGCCTGGGAGCTGCCCATGACGAGGTAGACGAGCGTGACCCCGACGGCGAGGAACGCGATGGTGCCCCACGCGAGCCGGACGGCGCGGCGCAGCGCACGGGCCTGCTCCTGCGGCAGCTCGGTGTGCCCGAACCGGGCGCTCACGGCCGCACCTCCTGCTCGAGCAGGAACGTCTCCAGGGCGACGAGGAACCCGTTCTCGCCCAGGGGTGCCGCCATCACGTGCGGCTCGGGCGCGCCCTCGGGGTCCAGCACCGTCGCGTACGGGGAGGTCAGCGCCGCCTGGTCGGACCACGGCGACGCCGCCGTGAGGCCGCCGACCACCAGGTCCAGCTCGCCGCGCTCCAGCCGGCCGAGCAGGACCTCCTCGTTGCCCGGCACCCACTGCACCTCGGCGTCCCGGGTGGCGGCGAACTCGCGCACCAGGTCGACCTCCAGGCCGGACGGGTCGGTGTCGGAGTCGGCCACCGTCCACGGCGGGTTCTCCGAGACGCCGACCCGCAGGACGCCGCCCGTCACGCGGTCGAGGGTGCCGTCGGGGTCGGCCGGGAAGCCGCCGGCGCACCCGGTGAGCAGCAGGGCGGCGAGGAGCAGGCCGCCGAGGATCCGTGCCATCGGCCCAGTGAAGCCCGGAAGCCGCGACGGTGCACGTCAGGGCCGCGCCGGGCGTGGATCCGCGGGGTCAGTCCTCGTCCTCGACCCACTCCAGCAGGTCGCCGGGCTGGCACTCGAGCACCCGGCACATGGCCTCCAGGGTGCTGAACCGCACGGCCTTCGCGCGGCCGTTCTTGAGGACCGCGACGTTGGCCGGCGTGAGGCCGACGCGCTCGGCGAACTCCCCGACGCTCATCTTGCGCTTCGCGAGCTCCACGTCGATGCGGACGACGATGGCCATCTCAGATCACCGCGTCCATGTCGGTGCGGAGCGCGGCCGCCTGGCGCAGGAGCGCCCGCATCACGATCATCAGCAGCACGAACACGCCGCTGCCGAGCAGGATCCCCCCGAGCATGACCGGGATCCCGGGGTCGCGGAGCTCCGGCGTCACGTAGATGGTGATGCCGACCGTGAGCGCGCCCGCGAGGAAGATCAGCCAGGCGCCGACGACGGCCCACACGATCCCGTCCACCCACGCGAACGCGTCGGGGCTGAAGATCCGGTCGGCCTTCACCATGGTGAGCAGCTTCCAGGTGCAGACGATGACGATCTCGACGCAGACCAGGATCAGCACGGCGACGGCGGTGAGCGGCCAGCGCAGGTGCGAGACGGGCGGGTCTGCGTCGGCGAGGCTCGCGAACTGCCCGGGCCAGGACAGGGTCTGGCCGAGCACGCAGGCCAGGAACAGCAGCACGAGGAGCACGCGCAGGAGCGCCACGGCGGGGCGGGTCAGGTTCATGCATCGAGTGTCGGCGTATACCTATCGAATGTCAATCGACGATGCGGACGTCCCCTGAGTACGCTGGGCGTCATGCCGCAGGTCGCGCACCCTTTCACGCCCCGGACCGACCCCGCCGCGCTGGACGACCTGCGCCGCCGCCTTCGCGCCACCCGCTGGCCGGACGTCCCGGAGGACGCGGGCTGGTCGATGGGCACCGACGTCGACTACCTCCGCGACCTCGTCGCGTACTGGGCCGACGGCTTCGACTGGCCCGCGCAGGAGGCCGAGCTGGCGCGGGTGCCGCGGGTCCGCGTCGAGGTCGGCGGCCTCGGCATCCACGCCGTACACGTCCGCGCGGTGCGGCCCGCCGGCCCCGTGCTGCCGCTCGTCCTCTGCCACGGCTGGCCGGACTCCTCGTGGCGGTACAGCAAGGTCGTCCCGCTGCTGACGGACCCCGGCGCGCACGGCGCCGACCCGGCCGACGCGTTCGACGTCGTCGTCCCGGACATGCCGGGCTTCGGCTACTCGGACCGCCCCGCGGGCGCGCCCCTGGACGCGATCGCCGTCGCCGGCCTGTGGGCGGAGCTCATGCGGACGCTCGGGTACGACCGGTTCGGCGCCGTGGGCGGCGACATGGGCAGCCACGTGAGCCGGTACCTCGCGCTCGACCACGCCGACCGGGTCGTGGCCGTGCACCGGACCGACGCCGGCCTGCCCGTCTACCAGGGCGACCCCGCGGACCTGACGCAGCAGGAGCAGGACTGGCTGCGAGGCGCCGCGGCGTGGGGTGCCACCGAGGGCGCGTACGCCGCGATGCACCGGACGAAGCCGCAGACGGCCGCCGTCGGGCTCACGGACTCGCCGGCCGGGCTCGCCGCGTGGGTGGTCGAGAAGCTGCAGGCGTGGAGCGACTGCGACGGCGACGTCGAGCGCCGGTTCACCCGCGACGAGATCCTCACGCTGCTCACCACCACGTGGCTCACCGGGAGCATCGGCTCGTCGATGCGCGCCTACCGCGCGAACGCCGCCATCCCCCCGGAGCAGCTCGCCCGGCGGGTCGAGGTGCCGTCCGGGTTCGCGATCTTCGGCGGCGACGTCGTCCGGCCGCCGCGCGCGTGGCTGGAGCGCACGGCGAACACCGTCCACGTGTCCGAGCCCCCGAGCGGCGGCCACTTCGCGCCGTTCGAGGAGCCCGAGGTGTACGCGGCCGAGCTGCGGGAGTTCTTCCGGCCCTTCCGCGTGGCCGCGGCGGACTCCTAGAACCGGAACGGGATCGGGATCGGCCCGCAGCAGCACACGCCCCGCACGTCGCTCTGCGCGAGCATCCCGGCCGCCTGGTAGCAGGCCAGGAGCTGGACCACGCTGGGGCGGACGCCGCGCAGCACGCCGCGGCGCACGACCGCCTGCCGCACCGCCTCCGAGCACGACGTCCCCCCGTGCGCGACGCGGTACGCACAGCTGAAGCCCTTGTGCGGCGAGATGCGGCGCTGGTAGCCGCGGATCAGGCGGTCGACGGCGGTGGCTGCGGCACTCATCCCGTCACGCTACGGGCGCCCCCGCGGGAGCGCGCGCGGGAGGCGGGAGCCGGTCGTCACGGCGCGACCGGCTCCGGCGGCGCGCTCCGCGGAGCCCGGGACGACTCGCGCGCGCCGAGCGGGCGGGCGCGCCGCCACACGATCTGCGCCTGCAGCCCCACCATGAGCGCGATCATCACGAGCACCTCGCCGACACCGCCGTCGTCGCTGATGTCCCACAGGTACGCGAGGGTCCCCAGCGCGAACTTCGCGAGGATGAGCCCGACGAACAGGCCGATGGTCACGGGGGTGCCCTGCGCGTAGACCGTGCCGTCGGCCTCCTCCTGCCACACGCGGGTGAGCCGGCCGCGGACGATGCCGACGACCGCGCTGAGCAGCAGGCTGACGGCCAGGAACGTGACGGACCACGGCGTCCGGGGCAGGTTGAACCCGCCGATGAGGACGCCGACGCCCGCGTAGATGATCGCCAGCTTGAAGCGGCTGCGGCCCACGACCTCGTGGCGCTGCGTCTGGCGGATGATCGCGTAGACCACCAGCGCGAGGATGAGCACGTAGTTCCAGGCATCCATCGACCGACCCCCTGCCGACCGCCCGCGGCCTGTCCCGCGCCGGGAGGCGCAGGTGTCCCGCGCGAGCGCGAGGCTCCACCGTCGCAGGGCCGGTCGCAGGGGCCCCGGGGGGGTCGACCGCGCGCGGCTCCGGGGTCCCTCCGGTAGAACGGCAGGGTGAGCACGACGCGCCCTGCCTCCGCGCACGGACCGGTCGCCGACCCGCGACCGGCGGACGCGCCCGGCGCCGTGCCCGCGGGCACCGGCGAGCCGGACGCGCGCGTCGGCGTCGTCGTCATCACCTGGAACCGGCGCGAGGAGGCGCTGCGCGCGCTCGAACGCCTGCGGGACCTCCCGGAGCGGCCGCACGTGGTGCTGGTCGACAACGGGTCGACCGACGGCACGGCCGCCGCGGTGCGCGAGCGGCACCCGTGGGCGGAGCTGGTCGTCGCGGGGTCGAACCTCGGGGCCGTGGGGCGGAACGTCGGCGTCGAGCGCCTGAGCACGCCGTACGTGGCGTTCTGCGACGACGACACGTGGTGGGACCCCGGCTCCCTGCGGCGCGCGGCGGACGTGCTCGACGCCCACCCGGAGGTCGCGGTGCTGACGGCCCGGATCGTCGTCGAGCCCGCCGGGACGGAGGACCCCATCGTCGCGGAGCTGCGGGACTCGCCGGTGCCCGCGGCCCCCGGCCTGCCCGGCCCGGCCCTGGGCTCGTTCCTCGCGGGAGCGTCCGTGGTCCGCCGCGAGGCGTTCCTGGCGGCCGGGGGCTTCCACCGGCGGCTGTGGCTCGGCGGGGAGGAGGAGCTGCTCGCCGCCGACCTGGCGACGGCCGGGTGGGAGCTCTGCTACCTCGAGGACCTCACGGTGCACCACCAGGCGTCGAAGGCGCGCGACCACGACCGCCGGCGCCGCGACGGCGTCCGGAACACGCTGTGGTTCACGTGGCTGCGGCGTCCGCTGCGCCCGGTGCTCCGCCGCACCTGGGACGTGCTGACCACCGTGCAGCGCGACCGGGTGTCCGCGGCCGGGGTGCTGGCCGCGGTCCGGGGGCTGCCGTGGGTGCTGCGCGAGCGGCGGCCGCTGCCGCCGCGGGTCGAGGCCCGGTTCGCCGCGCTGGCCGCGTCGCAGCGGACGTCGCGCGCACGCCGGTACGTCGGGTGAGCGGGGAGGACGTGCTGCTCGGCGACGGAACGGCGGCGACCGCGCTGGCCCGGTACGACGCGCTCCCGCCGACGTCCCTCGCGCAGCTCCGGGGCGCGTGGCGGGGGTGGGGGATCCCGACGGGTCACCGCCTGGACGGCGTCCTGGAGGCGCTCGGGTGGCAGGGCAAGCGGTTCGACGACGAGGACCGCGTGCACCCCCTGGTCTTCCGGTCCGGGCGCCGGGTGGTGAGCGTGAACCCGGCCGTCGTCCCACTCGCGCTCGCCCTGCGCTGCGCGCCGGCGCTGCGGACCCGTGCGGCAGCCGGGGCGTTCGCTGTCGTCGCCCCGCTGCTCGGCACCGCGCGGCCGCACGGGCGGCTGCGTCCGGTGGAGTACCGCGGCGTGGTGTCGGCCGCGCTCGTCTACGACGACCTGCCCGTGATCGACGCGTTCCGCACCGTGGACGACGTGACCGTGGTCGGGGCGATGGACGCCCGGGGGATGCGCGAGCCCTACCTGTTCGCGCTGCGGCGCGTCGGCCCCTGACCGGCGCCCGCGCCGCGGCGCAGGTGCACGAGCGGGTACGGCCGCCCGTCGCCGGCGGGCATCAGGCCAGCTCCACGTACACGTCCAGCCCGCCCACCTCGACGAAGCCCAGGCGCGCGTACACCCGGGCCGCCGCGTCCGTGTCGGGGTGCAGGTGCGCGATGCGGGCGCCGCGGTCCGCCGCGTCCCGGAGCAGCCACGCGGACATCGCCGCGGCGACGCCCCGGCCGCGTGCCTCCGCGAGGACGCCCACCCCCGCGAGGTAGGCCGCGGGCCCGGCGCGCCCGTCCGAGCGCAGGGCGGACGCGGTGCCGACCGGGACCCCGTCGAGCTCGGCGAGCGCCACGGTGGCGCTCGGGTCGCCCAGGTGGCACCCGATCCACGCGGCCTCCGCCGCCGGGTCCCCGTCGAACGCCGCCGCGTCGACCGCCGCCACCGCGGTGAGGTCGTCCGGTCCGGCGGCGCGCAGGCTCAGGCCCGGCACCGCCGGCGCCGGGACCAGCGCGGCGAGGTCGAGCAGCATGAGGCGCTTGCGGAACAGGTGGCGCCCGTGCGGCCACGGCGCGCCCGCGGGTACCCGCACCCCCCACGGCACGCCGCGTGCGGCGTACCAGGCGCGGACGGCGTCCACGTCGACGAGCGCGGGGTCGGTGACGTCGCCGTTGTTCCACTGCGGGTGCGCCAGGCCGCTGGCCATGAGTCGGATGCCGGGGAGGTCCGCCACGCCGCCGCCGCGTCCGGCCCGCAGCACGCCGTGCTGCTGCCACGCGTCGGCGTGGGCGGTGCGGGCCAGGGCGGTGCGGCGGGCCAGGGCGGTGCGGCGGGCCAGGAGGGTGCGGTCGTCCACCCGCGCAGTGAACCGCGACGGGACCCGCGCCGGCACGCGTTTTGCGCGAGCCGACGCGCGTCCCACGTCAGGCGCGGGCCGGGGCGGCGACGGGGATCTCGTCCACCGACGTCCACACCGGGATGCCGCGCCGGCGGGCGATGGCGACGTCGTTGTCCGCGCCGCGGGACTCGCCGGGCAGGCGGAGGACGGCGTCGCAGTGCTGGAGCAGGCGCTCGGCGGTGGGGTAGAGGACGTCGGCGGCGCGCGGGTCGTCCGGGCCGGCGCCCATGCTGCTGAGCACGGGCAGCGCGACCCACTCGCCGATCATGGGCACGTGCCCGCGCTCGAAGACCGGCCAGGCGGCCTCCTCGAGCCGGCGGAGGTTCGCGGCCATCGCGTCGGGGTCGCCGTTCGTGCCGGACTGGTACGGACCGGCGATGAGGATCATCAGAGGTGTCATGCCTGGCACAGTAGCGTGCAGAAACGTGCAAGACTAGGCATCAATCGACAGGAGGAGGACGCGATGCTGCCGGCGCAACGCCAGGACGAGCTGCTGCGGGTGCTGCGCACCGAGGGCCGTGTGGTCGCGAAGGACGTGGCGGTGCGGCTCGGGCTGTCGGAGGACACCGTGCGCCGCGACCTGCGCGAGATGGCGGCGGCGGGCCTGTGCCAGCGCGTCTACGGCGGCGCCCTGCCGGTGTCGCCCGCGGTCGCCGACTACGCGGGCCGGCGCAGCGTCGCGGTGGAGAACAAGGACCGCGTCGCGCGCCGCGCGGCGGAGCTCGTGCGGCCCGGGAGCACGGCGATCCTGGACGGGGGGACCACCGCTCTGGCCGTCGCCCGCGCGCTGCCCCCGGACCTGCGCGCGACCGTCGTCACGCACAGCCCGACGGTGGCCGCCGCGCTCGCCGAGCACCCGACCGTCGACGTCCTCGTGCTCGGGGGGCGCCTGTTCAAGCACTCCGTCGTGACGTCCGGCGCGCTGCTGGCCGAGGCCGCCGCGGGCATCTGGGCCGACGTGTTCCTGCTCGGTGTCACCGGGGTGCACGCCGAGGCCGGCCTCACGACCGGGGATGCGGAGGAGGCCGCCACCAAGCGGACCCTCGCCGCCCGTGCGGGGGACACGTACGTGCTGGCGAGCGCCGAGAAGATCGGCGCGGCGTCGCCGTTCCGGGTGCTCCCGCTGACCGACGTGACGGGGATCGTCACCGACGCGCCGCTCGACCGGCCCGCCGCGCGGGCGCTCCTCGACGCGGGGGCGCCGCTGCTCGCGGCGCCGTGACCCGCGCGCCCTGACGCGCCCGCCCTGACCCGCCCCCCCGGGGCGGCCCTGGGCACGGGCGGGCGCGCGTGGCAGCATCGCACCCGTGACCACCGACGCCGCCGGCACGCACCGCCTCCAGGAGCTCGCCCGGCTGCGCCGCGTCCGCGACCGGATCGACCGCGAGTACGCGCAGCCCCTCGACGTCGAGGCGCTCGCCCGGGACGCGCACATGTCGTCCGGGCACCTCAGCCGGCAGTTCAGGCTGGCGTTCGGGGAGTCCCCGTACTCGTACCTGATGACCCGGCGCATCGAGCGCGCCATGGCGCTGCTCCGGCGCGGGGACCTCAGCGTGACCGAGGTCTGCTTCGCCGTCGGGTGCTCGTCGCTCGGCACGTTCAGCACCCGGTTCACCGAGCTCGTGGGGATGCCGCCGAGCGCCTACCGGAAGCAGGAGGCGCAGGCCACCGGCGGGCTGCCGCCCTGCGTCGCGAAGCAGGTGACGCGACCGGTCAGGAATCGAGAAGCACGGACGCCGGTGCCGCACCTAGCGTGACCGGCATGGACATCACCATCCACTCCAGCTTCCTCCCGCACGACGACCCGGACGCCTCGCTGGCGTTCTACCGCGACCTGCTCGGCTTCGAGGTCCGCCTCGACGTCGGCAAGGGCGCGATGCGCTGGCTCACGGTCGGTCCGCCCGGGCAGCCGGACACGTCGATCGTGCTCAACCCGCCGTCCGCGAACCCGGGCCTCACCGACGACGAGCGCCGCACGATCGCCGAGATGATGGCGAAGGGCACCTACGCCGGGCTGCTCCTGGCCACCGCGGACCTCGACGGCACGTTCGAGCGCCTGCAGGCCGCCGACGCCGAGATCATGCAGGAGCCGACGGAGCAGCCGTACGGCATCCGCGACTGCGCGGTGCGGGACCCCGCCGGCAACATGATCCGGATCCAGGAGCGCCGCTGATCCACCCCCGTCGCGGACCCGCCCCCGGGGTCTCCACCTGGCGGGAGCGGCCCCGCTACAGTGGTGCTGCGCCGCGTCGGACCCCCGCCGACACCGCCGTCCCGGCCTGCCCCACCGCCGGCGCACCGCGACCCCCGCCTCACAGACGGAGACCCGATGAGCCTGGCCACCAGCACGCCGACCGCCGAGACGCACGTCGCCGACAGCCACGACCTGATCCGGGTGCGCGGCGCCCGGGAGAACAACCTCAAGGACGTCAGCGTCGAGATCCCGAAGCGCCGGCTGACGGTGTTCACCGGGGTGTCCGGCTCCGGCAAGAGCTCGCTGGTGTTCGCGACGATCGCGGCCGAGTCGCAGCGCATGATCAACGAGACCTACAGCGCGTTCGTGCAGGGCTTCATGCCGACGCTGGCCCGGCCGGACGTCGACGTCCTCGACGGGCTGACCACGGCGATCATCGTCGACCAGGAGCGCATGGGCGCCAACCCGCGGTCGACGGTCGGCACCGTGACCGACGCGAACGCCATGCTGCGCATCGTGTTCAGCCGGCTCGGTCAGCCGCACGTCGGGTCGCCGCAGGCCTTCTCGTTCAACGTCGCCTCCATCAGCGGCGCCGGCGCGGTGACGTACTCCAAGGGCGGGGAGACCACCAAGGAGCGCCGCGAGTTCAGCATCACCGGCGGCATGTGCCCGCGGTGCGAGGGCCGCGGCACCGTGCAGGACTTCGACCTCGCGCAGCTGTACGACGCGGACCGGTCGCTCGCGGACGGCGCCATCACCGTCCCCGGCTACTCGATGGACGGCTGGTCCGGCCGGATCTTCGGCGGCAGCGGGTTCTTCGACATGGACAAGCCCGTGCGGGACTTCACCCCGGCCGAGCTGCACGACCTGCTGCACAAGGAGCCCACCAAGATCAAGGTCGAGGGCATCAACCTCACGTACGAGGGCCTGATCCCGAAGATCCGCAAGTCGATGCTCGCCAAGGACGTCGACGCCATGCAGCCCCACATCCGGGCGTTCGTGGAGCGGGCCATCACGTTCACCACCTGCCCCGACTGCGACGGCACCCGGCTCAACGAGGGCGCGCGGTCGTCGAAGATCCGCGGCATCAGCATCGCCGACGCCTGCGCGATGCAGATCAGCGACCTCGCCGCGTGGGTGCGCGACCTGGACGAGCCGTCCGTGGCGCCGCTCCTGGAGGCGCTGCGCGAGACGCTGGACTCGTTCGTCGAGATCGGGCTGGGGTACCTCTCCCTCGACCGGCCCTCCGGCACGCTGTCCGGCGGCGAGGCGCAGCGCACCAAGATGATCCGGCACCTCGGGTCGTCCCTGACCGACGTGACGTACGTGTTCGACGAGCCGACCATCGGCCTGCACCCGCACGACATCCAGCGGATGAACGAGCTGCTGCTGCGGCTGCGGGACAAGGGCAACACGGTGCTGGTCGTCGAGCACAAGCCCGAGGCGATCGCGATCGCGGACCACGTCGTCGACCTCGGCCCGCGCGCCGGGAGCGGGGGCGGCGAGATCGTGTTCGAGGGCACCGTCGAGGGCCTGCGGGCCAGCGGCACCCTCACCGGGCGGCACCTGGACGACCGCGCCCACGTGAAGGAGTCGGTGCGCCGGCCCACCGGCGCGCTCGAGGTCCGCGGCGCGAGCACGCACAACCTGCGCGACGTCGACGTCGACATCCCGCTCGGGGTGCTGACGGTCATCACCGGCGTGGCCGGGTCCGGCAAGAGCTCGCTGATCCACGGCTCGGTGTCCCGGCACGACGGCGTGGTGGCGATCGACCAGGGCGCCATCCGCGGCTCCCGGCGCAGCAACCCCGCGACGTACACGGGGCTCCTGGAGCCGATCCGCAAGGCGTTCGCGAAGGCCAACGGGGTCAAGCCGGCGCTGTTCAGCGCCAACTCGGCCGGCGCCTGCCCGACCTGCAACGGCGCCGGGGTCGTCTACACCGACCTCGGCATGATGGCGGGCGTCGCCACCACGTGCGAGGAGTGCGAGGGCCGCCGGTTCCAGGCCTCCGTGCTGGAGTACCACCTGGGCGGCAAGAACATCAGCGAGGTGCTCGCGATGCCGGTCACGGAGGCGGAGGCGTTCTTCGGGTCGGGCGACGCCCGGACCCCGGCCGCGCACGCGGTGCTGCAGCGCCTCGCGGACGTCGGGCTCGGCTACCTCAGCCTCGGCCAGCCGCTGACCACCCTGTCCGGCGGCGAGCGCCAGCGGCTCAAGCTCGCCACGCACATGGGGGAGAAGGGCGGGATCCTCGTGCTCGACGAGCCGACGACCGGCCTGCACCTCGCCGACGTCGAGCAGCTGCTCGCGCTCCTGGACCGCCTCGTGGACTCGGGGAAGTCGGTCGTCGTGATCGAGCACCACCAGGCCGTGATGGCGCACGCGGACTGGATCGTCGACCTCGGGCCGGGGGCCGGGCACGACGGCGGCCACGTCGTGTTCGAGGGCACCCCGGCCGACCTCGTGGCGTCCCGGTCGACGCTGACGGGGGAGCACCTGGCGGCGTACGTCGGGGCCTGACGGCCGGGCGCTGCGCCGGGATCAGCGCGGCGGGGTGCCCGCCGCGGCTCGCCGGCTGCGCACGAGCACCCCGCCGAGCGCG
The DNA here is from genome assembly GCF_949769265.1 of Cellulomonas endometrii. Lineage (NCBI taxonomy): Bacteria > Bacillati > Actinomycetota > Actinomycetes > Micrococcales > Cellulomonadaceae > Cellulomonas > Cellulomonas endometrii. The sequence goes on from NZ_CATKPC010000001.1 coordinate 253,855, forward strand.
ATCAGCGCAGCCGCCCCCGCGAGCGCGGTCCCGGTCTCGGCACCGGTCCACGCGAGGCCGCGCGCACCGTGCCCTCGCACGGCGGCACCGGGTCCGGGCGCGCCGCCGGCTCCAGCGGTACCACCGGAGCCGGGGTCCGTGCCGGTGCCCGCGGTGCCGGTGGCGGCGAGGACGCGGATCGAGCCCGTGACCTGGCCGGACGCCGGTCCCGTCAGCACGAGCTCGTGCGCGCCCGGGGCGAACCCGGCGGTCAGGGCGACCGTGAACGTGACGACCCCGTCCGCGTCGGCGGTCGCCTCCCCGAGGCGCAGCTCCTCGGAGAACAGCGACGCGGCCACCCGCTCGCCCGGCTGCAGGTCGGTGGCGGTCACCTGCCCGGTCGTGCCGGTGGTCAGGGTCTGGTCCGCGGGCACCACCGGGAGCCCGACCCGGCGCGCCGCCTCCGGCGAGACGTTGCCGGCCACGTCGCGCGCGTCGGCCGCAGCACGGTCGCCCCGGGGGAGCGCCGGCGCCGGCGCGAGCGACCAGGATCCGTCGGCGCCCGCGGTCACGGACGCCACGACGCCGCGGCTCCCGGAACGCACGGTCACGAGGGAGCCGGGCTCCGCCGTGCCCCGCAGGACGGATCCGTCGGTGGGCCCGATCGCGGGTGCGGCGGGTGCCACGGCATCCACCGTGACGGTCGCGGGCGCCGAGGGGATCCCGTGGCTGTCGACCGCCGTCACCGTCAGCGTCGCGCCGTGCGCCTGCGCCGGCGCGAGCGCGACGTCGAACGACCCGTCGGCCGCGACCGGGGCCGTGCCGACGGTCGTGCCGAGGCCGTCCCGGATGACGACGTCCGTGCCGGCCGGTCCGGTCCCGCGCACGTGCGACGCCGAGGCGGCCCGGGGAGCGGGGGCCGGCGGCGGCACCACGTACAGGAACGCCCCGGGCACCGTCAGGTCGGGTCCGGGCGTCGTCCCGTCGCGCAGCACGGTCGCGAGCCCGACGCCGACGCTCCCCGCACCGTGCGCCGGGGTGGTCACGGCGACCGGGCGTCGTCGAGCGCCTCCAGGTCCGTGCCCGCCAGGCCGTCGAAGCGTGCCTCCCGGACCTGGAGCGGCGACCGGGCGCGCACGGGCAGGCCCGCGTCGCCGGTGGTGCCGTCCCCGATGGCCCCCGACGTGTTCAGGCCCCAGCTCCAGAGCGTGCCGGCGTCGGTGAGCGCGGAGGCGTGGAAGCCCTCGGCCGCCACGGCCGTCACGGTGCTGCCCGCAAGAACCGCGACCTTGCGCGGCGCGTCGCCGAGGAGACGGCTCGGGTCGCCGAGCGTGCCGACGCCACCCCAGGTCCACACCGACCCGTCGGCCCCCAGCGCGACGGCGGTGGTCGTGGACAGCGCGACGGAGGTCACCCGGACGCCGGCGAGCGCCGTGACCTGCTGCGCCGACGCGGCGGACGAGCCGATCGCCCCGTCCCCGAGCTGGCCCCAGCCGCCCGCGCCCCACATCCACAGCGTGCCGTCGGACGCGACCGCGGCCGAGGTGTCGCCCCCGGCGGCGATCGCGACGACCGTCCGCGCGCCCCAACCGGTGGCCTGCACCGGCACCTCCGTGGAGGTGCCCTGGCCGTCGCCGAGCTGCCCGTAGTCCCCGCGCCCCCAGGCCCAGACGGTGCCGTCGTCCTGGAGCGCCAGGGAGTGCGAGGCCCCGGCGGCGACCGCGGTGATGGTGCGGCCGGCCATCGTCGGGACGCCGACCGGCAGCGAGGCACCGGGGACGGAGGTCGTGTACCCGAGCTGCCCGTGGCTGTTCGACCCCCACGCCCAGGGGCGCCCCAGCGCGTCGACGGCGAGGTTGTGCGCGTCGCCGGCCGAGACCGTCAGGACGTCGTGGCCGCCGAAGCCGCCGACCTGGCCGGGTGTCGCGCGCGACGAGCTGGCCCCGTTGCCGAGCTGCCCGCTGGAGCCCAGCCCCCAGCTCCAGACGCGGCCGTCCGCGGTGCGGGCGAGGGTGTGCGCCGACCCGCCGGTGATCTCCGTGATCGTCCCGGGCACGCCCGTCACCGGCGTGCGGACGGTGCGGTCCGTCGTCGTGCCGTCACCGAGCTGCCCGTGGTCGTTGCGGCCCGTGCCCCAGAGCCGGCCGTCGTCGGTCACCGCGAACGACGTCGCGGCCCCGGCCCCGACCAGGGCGTAGGTGGACCCGGGGACCTCGAGCTCGACCCGCGTCCCGCCCGCCGTGGAACCGGCGTCGGGCACGGGAGCCGCCACCGCCGCCGGCGCCGCGGCGAGGAGCGCGACCAGCAGGGCGGCGGCGGTGGACCGCAGCCGGGCCCGGCTGCCGCGCGCGGCGGTGCGGGTCGGCAGGGCGCGGGCGAGGTCGGCGGGGCGCATCGCGGCGGTTCCTTCGTCGTGCGGGCGGCGCCGGTGGCGGCACGGGTCACGGGCGGACGCGTCACGACGCAGGTCACGACGCCGCGTCAGCATAGGGCGCGCCGCCCGCGACGGGCAGGGGTCTCACCCGGTCGGCCCGGGTCCTGGCGACGCGTGCGGCGGGACCCGCGGGGCGCGGGGCCTACGAGGACCCCCCTCGACCGGGATGTCGCCGGTCCCGGATGATGCCGGGGTGTCCTCGTGACGCCGACCTGTGCGTCGTGCTGCTGACAGACCGACGAACCGAGGAGGAGCCATGACGTACGTGACGTTCGTGCGGGTGGGTGCCGACGCCGCACCGACCGCCGAGGAGGCCGACCCCACCGCCTGGGTGGAGCGCGCCGACCGAGCCGGGCGGCGGGAGGGCCACCGGCTGGCCGAGGCGGGCTCGGCCACCACCGTGCGGGTGCGGGACGGGCGCACGCTGGTGACCGACGGCCCGTTCGCCGAGTACAAGGAGCTGGTGGGCGGGTTCGACGTGCTGGACGTGCCGGACCTGGAGCAGGCCGTCGCCCTCGCGGCGGAGCACCCGGCCGCGCGGTTCGGGGCGATCGAGGTGCGGGAGGTGTGGCCGTTCGACGGGGCGGAGCCCGACGGGCACGTCCTGGCCCCCGACGAGGCGGGCGCCGGGCACTACCTCCTGCTCATGGGCGAGGTCCCCGACGGGACGCCGCAGCCCGACGAGCCGCCGACCGCGTGGGCCGAGCGGATGCGGGGGACCGACCTCGGGGGGCACCGACTGCGGCCGCCCGCCGAGGCGCGCACGGTGCGGGTCCGCGACGGCCGGACCGTCGTCGCCCGGGGCCCGTACGCGGAGGTCGCCGAGCAGGTCGCGGGCGTGGCGCTCATCGCGGCGCCGGACCTGGACGCCGCGATCGACGTCGCCGCGCAGCACCCGGCGGCCACTGCCGGGGCGGTCGAGATCCGGCCCCTCTGGCAGTGGTGACCGGCGTCGACGACGCCCTCACCCGCGCCTTCCGGGACGAGTGGGGGCGGGTCGTGGCGACGGTGATCCGGGTGACGGGGGACTGGGCGCTGGCCGAGGACTGCGCGCAGGACGCCTTCACCGCCGCCACCCGCACCTGGCCCCGGGACGGCGTGCCCGACCGTCCCGGGGCGTGGCTCACGACGGCGGCGCGGCGCAGCGCCCTGGACCGGCTGCGTCGCTCGGGCACCGAGGCGCGGCACCGGGCGGAGGTGGCGGCGATGACGAACGGCGGCACCGTGCCCGGGCCGGAGCCCGACGACCCGCGCGAGCTCCCGGACGACCGGCTGGCGCTGATCGCGACGTGCTGCCACCCGGCGCTCGCGCTCGAGGTGCAGGTGGCCCTGACCCTGCGCACGCTGTGCGGCCTGAGCGTCGCGGAGATCGCCCGCGCGTTCGGCACGTCGGAGGACGCGATGGCCAAGCGGCTGGTCCGGGGGCGGCGCAAGATCGCCGACGCCCGCATCCCGTACCGCGTGCCGCCCGCCGACCGGCTGCCCGAGCGGCTGGACGGCGTCCTCGCGGTCGTCTACCTGCTGTTCTCCGAGGGCTACGCCGCGAGCGCCGGGGCCGACCTGGTGCGGCTGCGGCTGTGCGACGAGGCGGTGCGGCTGGCGCGGCTGGTGGCGCGGCTCGTGCCCGACGACCCGGAGGTGCACGGGCTGCTGGCCCTCGTGCTGCTCCAGGACTCGCGCCGGGCCGCCCGGGCCGACGCGCAGGGCGACCTCGTGCCGCTGGAGGACCAGGACCGCGCGCTCTGGGATGCGGGCCAGATCGCCGAGGGCGTGGGTGCGCTGGCCGTCGCGCGCGACCTCGTCGCCCGCGGAGGGCGGGTCGGGCCGTACCTGCTGCAGGCGCGGATCGCCGCGGAGCACGCGCGCGCGGGGTCGTCGGGCGCGGGCTCGTCGGGCGCGGGGCCGTCCGGCGCGGAGCCATCGGGTGCGGGGCTGTCCGACGCGGGCACCGACTGGCCCACGGTCGTGCGGCTGTACGACGACCTGCTCGGCGTGGCCCCGTCGCCGTTCGCGGGGCTCGCGCGCGCCGTGGCCGTGGGCATGGCGCAGGGACCGGAGGCGGGGCTGGCGGCCGTCGACGCGGTGGCCGGCGACCCGAGGCTGGCGGGCAGCCACTACGTGGTCGCGGCACGGGCCGACCTGCTGCGCCGCGCGGGGCGCCGGGCGGAGGCGGGGGCCGCCTACCGGGAGGCGCTGGACCTCGTCGCGAACGAGGCAGAGCGCCGCTACCTCGCGCGGCGGCTGGGGGAGGTGTCCGGGGGCGTCGCTGCTCCGGGCGACGCGGCTGAACCGGAGGCCTGAGCCGCGCGCGTGAGGCGTCCGGCCAGGCGTGTGCACGCCTCGGCCAGCTCCGGCGGCCCCACCACGTCGACCTCCGCGTCGAGCCGCCCGAGCTCCGCCGCCAGCCCGGTCCACGACCACGACCCGAGCACGAGGCGGCACCGGTCCGGCGCGAGCTCCTCCACCACGCCGTCGCGCGCCCACGGCGCCACGTCCCGGGCCGGGGCGTGCACGACGACCTCGCCCCGGCACGGCCACGGCCCGTCCGGGCCGGTCGCCCCGCGGAACCGGCCCGTCAGGAACGCCGCGACGTCGCCGCCGGGCAGGTCCCGCGGGGCGAAGCGGGGTCCGCCGGCGGTGCGCAGCCGCATCCGGTCGGCGCGGAACGTCCGCCAGTCCGCGCGGTCCGGGTCCCACGCCACGAGGTACCAGCGTCCCCCGCGCGTCACCAGGTGGTGCGGCTCCGCGGTGCGTGGCGGTCCCTCAGCCGGCCGGCCCGGCGCGGCGTAGTCGAACCGCACCGCCTCGTGCCGCTGGATCGCGGTGCTGAGCGCGACGAGCACTGCCGGGTCGACGGCCACGTGCGCTGCGACGGGCTCGGCGGACGCCACGAGCACCGAGTCCACGCGCGGTCGCAGCCTCGTGGGCATCAGCTCCCGCAGCGTGCGCAGGGACCGGGCCGCGGCCTCGCCGACGTCGGCTCCGGAAGCAGCCGCGGTCTGCAGGGCGACCGCGAGCGCGACCGCCTGCTCGTCGTCGAACAGCAGCGGCGGCAGCCGGGCGCCCGCGTCGAGGCGGTAGCCGCCCTCGCGCCCGCGGGTGCTCGCGATCGGGTAGCCGAGCTCGCGGAGCCGGTCGACGTCCCGGCGGACGGTGCGGTCGCTCACCTCGAGCCGGTCCGCGAGGACGGTCGCGGGCCAGTCCCGCCGCTCCTGCAGCAGCGAGAGCAGGGCGAGCAGGCGGGCGGAGGTCGTCGGCACGGGACGAGTCTCCCGCAGTATCCGGACACATCCTGTCCGGATGGGCTGCGACGGTGCTCCTGCGCCGGACGGACCGGCGCACGGACACCAGGAGTCACCCATGTCGCTCACCACCACCACCCACATCAACCTGCGCGGCGACGCCCGCGCGGCCCTCGAGCTCTACCGGTCCGTCTTCGGCGGGGAGCTGACGGTCGTCACCTACGCCGACGCGGGCGCCGTCCAGCGGCCGGAGGAGGCCGACCAGGTCATGTGGGGCCAGGTCGAGTCCGCGGACGGGTTCCGCGTGATGGCGTACGACGTGCCCGCGTCCCTGCCGTGGGAGGCCGGGCGCAACGCGTACTTCGTCTCGGTCCGGGGCGCGTCGGCGGACGTCGTCACGGAGCGCTGGGCGCGGCTGAGCGAGGGCGCCACGGTCATCGTGCCGCTCGCGCCGGCCGGCTGGGCGCCGCTGTACGGGATGCTGCAGGACCGGTTCGGGGTGGTGTGGGTGCTCGACGTCGCGGCGGCGTACGACCCGGCCTGACGGGGCCCCGCCACGGGCGGTGGAAGGTTCGGGCGGACTCGCCGGCGGTGTGTCCGTCCGAACCTTCCACCCAGGGGCGCGCCGTACCAACTAGTACGGATGGTGTGGCGCGGCTCACTGTCACGCCGGTGCCCCCTCGGCCGTCTGGTGGGGGAGAACCGGACGAAGGAGGAGACGTGACGCAGCGGGTCGTGGTGGTGGGCGGCGGGTACGCCGGGGTGATGGCGGCCAACCGCCTCGCCGGGTCGGAGGGCCGCGGTTCGCGGCGGTCGCGCGGGCCGCGGGGTGCGGTCGAGGTGGTCCTCGTGAACGAGCGGGACGCGTTCGTGGAGCGGATCCGGCTGCACGAGTACGCCGCGGGCGTCCGACCGCTGCCGGTGCGCCCGTTCGGTGACGTGCTGCACCCGGCGGTGCGGCTCGAGGTCGGCCGGGCCGAGCGGATCGACCCGGCCGGGCGCCGGGTCCTGCTCGCCGACCGGGAGGTCCCGTACGACGTCCTCGTGTACGCGGCCGGGTCGACGGCCCGCACCGACGCCGGCACCGACGCCGGCACGGACGAGCCCGACGTCGCCACCGCGGAGAGCGCGACCGTCGCCCGCGAGCGCGTCCGCGCCCTCCCGCCCGGAGCGGCGGTGCTCGTCCGCGGTGCCGGGCACACCGGGGTCGAGCTCGCGGCCGAGCTCCGCGGGCGGCGCCCCGACCTCGCCGTGCACCTGCTGGCGCGCGGTGGGGTGGCACCGGCGCTCGGCGCGCGCGGCGCCCGCGCGGCGGCGGTGCGACTCGGCCGGCTCGGCGTCACCGTGCACGCGTCGGAGCGGACGCTGCCGTCGACCGCCCTCACCCTGCGCGCCGACGGCTTCGCCGGGGCGTCGCTCGCGGCAGCCAGCGGGCTGCCTGTCGACGAGCGCGGGCGGCTGCTCGTCGGTCCCGACCTGCGGGCGGCGGGCGACCCGCGGGTGGTCGGAGCCGGCGACGGGTGCCGGGTGGTCGGTCCCGGCACGGACCACCTGCGCATGGGGTGCGCCGCGGCGCTGCCGCAGGGCGCGCACGCCGCGGACGTGGCGCTGGCGGTCCTCGACGGGCGGCCCGCGCCGGTGCTGGATGCCGGCTTCGCGCTCCAGTGCGTGAGCCTGGGGCGCGGCGATGGCATCATCCAGACCGTGCGACCCGACGACACCGCCCGCGCGCTGCGCCTGCACGGCGTCGCGGCCGCCGGGGTCAAGGAGCTCGTGTGCCGCCGGACCGTGCACTGGCTGGCCGGTGAGGCGCGTCGCCCCGGCTCCTACCGGTGGCCGGCAGGCCCACGGACCGCGGCGCCCGCGTGAGCCCGGCGGACGACGTCTTCCTGCGGCACCGCGGGCTCGTCTTCACGATCGCCTACGACCTGCTCGGCTCGGTGGCCGACGCGGAGGACGTCGTGCAGGACGCGTACGAGCGGTGGACGACCCGCGCGGTGGACCCGGACGACGCCCGCGCCTACCTCGCGCGGCTCGCGACGAACCGGTGCCTGGACGTGCTGCGGTCGGCGCAGCGGACCCGCGTCGACTACGTCGGCCCCTGGCTGCCGGAGCCGCTGCCGACGGGCGACCCGCACGGCGGCCCGGAGGAGCGCGCCGTCGAGGCCGACCGGGTGTCGGCGGCGCTGCTCGTCCTCCTGCAGACCCTCGGGGACCGGGAGCGCGCCTGCTACGCCCTGCGCGAGGTCTTCGGCTTCTCGTACACGGAGGTCGCCCGCGCGGTCGGCGGCCACGAGGCCGCGGTGCGGCAGGCGGTGCACCGGGCGCGCGAGCGGGTGCAGGCGCGCCGGGAGCGGTTCGCGGTCGACCCGCGGGCGCACGCCGACGTGGTCGCGGGGTTCCTCGCCGCGGCGCGGGACGGCGACGTGGCGGGGCTCCTCGCGCTGCTCGCCCCGGGCGTGGTGCTCACCGTCGACGGCGGGGGCCGCGTCACCGCCGCCCGCCGGCCGGTGCACGGCGCCGACGCGGTGGTCCGGTTCCTCCTCGGGCTGCGCGCGCGGCAGGGGAGCTCCGCCACGGTCGCGCCGGCGGTCCTCAATGGGCAGGCGGCCGCCCTCGCGGTGGAGGACGGCGTCGTGTCCACGACGTTCCAGTTCGCGGTCGGCGACGGCGTGGTGCAGGAGATCTACGTGGTGCGCAACCCCGACAAGCTCGCGCGGGTCACCCGCCCGCGGCCCGGAGCCTCCGCGCCGCGGGCGTGAGCCTCAGGCGGGGGGAGCCGCCGTCTCAGGGCCGCGGAGCGTGACCTGGACGCTCCCCCCGACCTCGAGGTCGACGCGGGTGCAGGTGGCCTCCGGGTCCTCCACCACGGTGGTCGGCCAGTGGTGCTCGCTGCCCAGTGCCCGGTCGACCACGGCCTCGGCGTCCGCGAGGCCGAGGCACTGCTCGGCCACCCCGGCACGCAGCGCGTCGCGCAGGTCCTGCACCCACGGCACCATGTCCCCGGTGGAGACGAGGGTCTCCAGCGTGTCGACCCCCAGCGGGTGAACCACGAGCACACGCGCGTCCGCGTCCGGTCCGACGCTCGCGCACGCGCCCCCGGGCGGCTCCGGAGCCGCGCGCAGCTCCACCCGCCACGTCGACAGCCCGAGCCGGTCGAGCTCGGCCTGCGCCGCCGCCATCGCCTCCTCCGGGGTGGCACAGGCCGAGCGCACGCCGTCGACGTAGTCGTGGAACGTGGCCTCGAGCTCGCGGACGGCGCGGTCCTGGGGTGTCGACCCCGGCAGCAGGATCGCGTCCCGCGGCACCTGGTCCGCGGGAGCGACGACCACCGGGTGCCACGCGTCGCGGAACGCCACCGGGTCGGGGATCGGCGGCAGGCCCACGAGCTCCTGGTAGTGCGCGCAGTCGGCCACCGGGTCGCCCGTGAGCACCGGGCCGCCGCTCGACTCCGGGCCCACGGTGCCGAGCTCCCCGTAGGCGAGCGTGCACGTCACGCCGTCGGCGCCGCCGTCGCCCGCGTACCAGCTCTGGTACCCCGCGTAGGCGGCCCCGCCGCCCACCAGCGCCGCCACGACACCGCCCGCCACGACGGTGCGGCGAGCCCAGCGCCGCCGCGGCCCCCGGGTCGGTGCCGTGCCGGCCGCGGCGGCGGGGACCGCGTCGCGCAGGGCGCCGAGCGCCTCCGGGCCCACCCGTGCCAGGTCGACGCGGAGCGCCGGGTCGGCCGCGCGCAGTGCCGCCAGGACGTCCCCGGTCGTGGTCTCGTCGCGCATCATGCCTCCTCGGTGGTCGGGCGGGCGGTGCCGGTCAGCACCCGTGGTGGGGGCGAGGCCGCGACGGGGTCGCCGTCGGCGGTCATCCGGGCCATCTGCTCCATCAGACGCCGCCGGGCCCGGTGCAGGCGGACCCGGACCGCGGTGCGCGAGATCCCGAGGACCAGGGCGATCTCGTCGCGCGCCAGCTCCTCCCACGCGACGAGCCGCAGCACCTCCTGGTCGGGTCCCGGCAGGCGCTGCATGGCCGCGACCACCCCGGTCGCGGGGGACTCGTCCTCGACCGCCAGCTCCGTGAGCGAGTCCCGCAGGCGCTCGGCGAGCGCGTGCCGACGACGCTCGCCGCGGTACAGGTTCGCCAGCACCCGCCGCGCCACGCCGAACAGCCAGGGCCGCGCCGCGTCGCCGTCCGGGACGTCGTCGAGCCGGCGCCAGGCGACCAGGTACGTCTCGGCGACGACGTCCGCCGCGTCGGCCGGGTCGCTGACGCGGCGCACGGCGTACGCGAGCAGCGGCTGGTGCGTGCGGTCGAACAGCGCGGCGAACCGCTCCTCCGGGGTCATGGGTGCCCTTCCACGTCGGCAGCTTCCACCCCCGACGTGTCCGGCGGCGGCCCGAGCGTTACCGGTGCCTGGCCGTCGGACCCTAGCGGGCCCGCTGTCGGACCTGGGTCGGACGCCGGTCGGACCCACGTCGGACCGGCCCGGCGGCGCGATCCGACCCCGGGCCGACGGCCGCGCCGGTCGGGTTCCGTAGCGTCGTCCGCATGCCTGCCGACGTCCGCCACCCGTCCGCCCCCTTCGCCGTGCTCGGCCTCCTGGTCGCCGTGGTCCTGCTGCTGCCGCTGCCGGGCAGCCTGAACGTGGTCGTCGCGCAGTGGGCGGCGGCGTCCCCCGCCCGGCTCCCGGCGGTCGACCTCGTGTCGCCCGCGGCCCTCGCGCTGCTGGCAGCCGGGGTCGTCGTGGCCGGGCTGCACGCGTGGCGCACGCGACCCGGCTCGCTGCCGGGGGTCGTCGGCGCCGCGGTCGGGGTGGTGCTGGCGTACGGCACGAGCGAGGGGCTCAAGCTCGTGCTCGCGCAGCCGCGTCCGTGCTCGCGCTGGGACGGCGTCCCGCACTGCCCGCCGGCGGGGGACTGGTCGCTCCCGTCCAACCACGCCACGGTCGCGTTCGCCGCCGTGGTCGTCATCGCGGTCGCCGCCCGGCGTGTGTGGGTCACCTGGGCGGCGGTGGGCATCGCGCTGGTCGCCGGGGCCGGGCGGGTGCTGGAGGGCGTCCACTACCCGCACGACGTCGCCGCGGGCGCCGTGGTCGGCACCGGCGTGGCGGCGGGTGCGGCGTGGGGGCGTCGCCGCCCCGCGCCGCGGGCTCCGCGGGCGCGGCACGCGGGCGTAGCCGCCGACCGCGCCCGCGCCGGACCGCGTCGGTCCGGGCCCGCGTCAGTCGAGGACCGGTGGCCTCGACCTCCACGAGCACGTCCGGCTCGAACAGGTAGTCCACCCCGATGAGCGACGACGGCGGCATCGGCTGCGGCAGGCCGAGCTCCTCCGCGACGCGCTCGACGCCCGCCATGAAGTCGCCGATCCTCTCGGGGCTCCACGCCGTCACGTAGAACGTCAGACGCACGACGTCGTCGAACGTGGCCCCCGCCGACCGCAGACCCAGCGCGGTGCTGCGCAGCGCCGCGGACACCTGCCCCGCGAGGTCGCCCGGCGCGAGCGGCTGTGCCTGGGCGTCGCGCGCGATCTGGCCGGCGACGTGGACGTGGCGGCTGCCGGTGCCGACCGCGACGTGGGCGTAGGGGGTGGGCTGCATCGGTGGTGCACGAGCGTCCGGTCGCGGTCGAGTACCGCATCACCCCGCTCGGCAAGACGCTCCGCGAGCCGGTCGACGCGCTGCTGCGCCGGACGACGACGCACATGGCGGAGGTGGAGCGGGCGCGCGCCCGGTTCGACGGCTGAGCGGCGCCTCAGGCCAGCGAGGTCAGCAGCGCGAACGCCGCCGTCGGCACGATGTCCGCGACCCGCCGCGCGAGCGCCTCGTCCGCGGTGACGAGCACGTCGGCCTGGAGCTTCGCGACGGCGACGTACTCGGCGTCCGCGGTGTCGTCCCAGCCGAGCTGCGCGGCGACCTGCCAGGCGACGGCCCGGGACACGCGGTCGCCGAGCAGCCGGATCCTCGTCGTCGTGACGCCGTCCAGCAGGGTGCGGGCCTCGTCCTCGCCGAGCGCACCGCGCCGGACGTCCCGGTACAGGGACGACAGCACCTGCGAGCGGAGCAGGGTCGGCGCGACGAGCTGGTGCCCGGGCGGCACGACGACGCCCTCCCGGACCAGGCGGATCGCGGTGGCGGCATCGATCGCGACGCGTGTCATGGCCCGATCCTGCACCCGGCCGCCGACAGCCGCGGGGCGGTGCCTCCGTGCGGGGAGGACGTGTGCCCGGTGGCAGCGCACCGGCGTGCGCGGCGGGTCAGCCGATCGGGGCGGCCGGGCCGCTCTGCGCCTCCGGACGCGGCGCGACGGTCCCGGGCGGCAGCCACACCGTCGCCGGCAGGTGCCCCGCCACGGGGCGGTCGGGCGTGTCCGGCCGACCCAGCACCGCCCGGAGCACGTCGATGCCGGCGTTCGCACGGGTCCGGCCGGAGGCGACGACGCGACGGGCGCCGACGAGCACCGGCAGAGCCGCGGCCGCCGCGACGCCGAGGGGCAGGGCGAGCGCCGCGGCGAGGTCGGGCACCATGGCGGTGAGCATCGCGATCACGAGGGCCGCGGCGGCGAGGCGTCCCCAGCCGTCCGCGCGCATCGCGACGAGGTGGCGCGCCGGCTGCTCCGCGGGCACCCACCGCAGCAGGCGCCGTCCGGCACCGCGAGCGAGCAGGAGGCCGACGAGGGCTGCGCCCACGACCGCGGCTGCGGCGCCGCCGCGCATGCCCGTCGTCACGGGAGCGCTGGTGAGCTCGACGCACGCGCGGGCGCACGGGGCGACCGCCACCACCGCGTCCGCGGTCGCCAGGAGGACCGCGCTGCCGAGGAGGGTGCCGAGCACCCACGCGACGGCCGCCGAGAGCCAGGCCCGGGCCGCGAGCCGGGGGCGGGCGACGACGGCGGGGACGCGCCCGCTCGCCGTCACGACCTCGCCCGGGCGCACGACGAGGTGCTTCGCGATGTCGGCCTCGCGCACCCAGCGCCCGCGCAGGGACCCGTGCAGGAGCAGGACCGCGACGAACGTGGCGATGATCGACCGTTCCGGGCCCTCGCCGGTCACGAGCGCGTACCCACCGGCACCGAGCGCGAAGCCCAGTGCGAGCGCCAGCACCCGGCGGAGCGGGTACCACGGGCCCTCCAGGTCGTCCCGGACCCAGTCCCGGTACCGCGGGGGAAGGCGCGCCTCGAGCAGGAGGTAGGCGAGGTACGCGGCGGCAGGCGGGTGCTCCCGCCACCGCGTCGCCCAGCCGCCCCGCAGCAGGCCGATCCCCGATCGCAGGTCCAGCCGGCGGGCGCCCTCCGGCGCGAGGTCGGCGAGCAGGTCCGTCACCTCGGCGGCACGGGCGGCGCGCCACCGCGGCGGGTAGGCGAGCAGCCAGCGGGACACCGACCGGGCGAACGCCGGGTCGACCGCGGGCATCAGGCGGTCCCCGGACGAGGGACGCCACCCAGAAGGCGGTCCGCGCGGCGGGCCAGCGCGCGCAGCCGGGCGGTCTCGGCGGTGAGCGCGTCGTGGCCGGCCGGGGTCAGGCGGTAGTAGCGGCGCAGCCGCCCGTCGACCACGACCTCGCCCGAGGCCTCGGCGTACCCGGCGGCCACCAGCCGGTCGAGGACCCCGTAGAGCGTGCCGGCACTCAGCCGCACCGCGCCGCTCGACAGCGCCACGACCTCCTGGACGACGCCGTAGCCGTGCCGCGGCCGGTCGGCCAGCGCCAGCAGCACCAGGTACGCCTGCTCGGTGAGTCGCATCGCCACGGTCGATATATATCGTCCCGCGACCTATCGGAGCAAGAGCCGGAGCGGGGGCCGGCCCGTGGCCCGCGCTACAGGTGCCCGAGCGCCCGGGCGGCGTCCCGCTCCGCGACCAGCTCCGCCACGGACGCGTCGATGCGCGCGCGGGAGAACGCGTCGACGTCCAGGCCCTGCACGATCTGCCACGTCCCGTCGCCGGACGTCACGGGGAAGGAGCACACGAGCCCCTCGGGGACGCCGTACGACCCGTCGGACACGAGGCCGGCGGAGCTCCAGTCGCCGTCGGGGACGCCGTGCCGGCGCAGGCGGCTGTGCTGGATGATCGCGGTGGCGGTCGACGCGACGGACGACGCCCCGCGCGCCGCGATGATCGCCCGGCCCCGCTGCGCGACGGTGTCGATGAAGTCGCCCTCCGCCCACGTACGGTCGACGACCTCCAGCGCCGGCCTGCCGGCGACCACGGCGTGCCGCAGGTCGGGGTACTGCGTGGGGGAGTGGTTCCCCCAGATGCTCACGCGCGACACGTCCGCGACGCCGCAGCCGGCCCGCAGCGCCACCTGGGCGACCGCGCGGTTGTGGTCCAGCCGGGTCAGGGCCGTGAACCGGTCGCGGGGGACGTCGGGGGCGTGCGCCGCGGCGATCATCGTGTTGGTGTTCGCCGGGTTGCCCACCACGAGCACCCGGATGTCCGAGCCGGCGACGTCGTTCAGCGCCGCGCCCTGCGGGCCGAAGATGCCGGCGTTGGCCTCCAGCAGGTCCGCCCGCTCCATCCCGGCGGTCCGGGGCCGCGCCCCGACGAGGATCGCGACGTCCGCCCCGTCGAAGGCGACGCGCGGGTCGGCGGTGACCTCGACGTCGGCCAGCAGCGGGGACGCCGCGTCCTGCAGCTCCAGGGCGACGCCGTCCGCGGCGGCCAGCGCGCGCGGGTGCTCCAGCATCCGGACCCGCACCGGGGCGTCCGGCCCGAACAGCTCCCCGCTCGCGACGCGGAACAGCAGGGCGTAGCCGATCTGGCCGGCGGCCCCGGACAGCGCGAGCGTGACGTGCGGCTTCGTCATCGAGAGTCCTCCAGCGGCGGCGGCGGCGCGTCGGTCGGGCTCATTGAAACCCGGCTACCCCCCGGGACGCGCGTCCACGGGCACGACGACCTCCATCACCGTCCCGGCGGCCCCCGTCCCGAACTGCGGCAGGTAGACCTCGCGGTTGTGCCCGCAGGGGTCGCCCGCGTCCGGCCGGGACCCCCGCGCGAACGCGCCCGTGGACAGGTGGTCGTGCACCGCGACGACCAGCCGCTGGTCGTCCGCCTGGTGCTGCGTGTGCGCCGCGACCGCCTCCCGGTGGGCGGGGTCGAGGGTGAGCGCGGTCCCGGCGAGCGGCCGGACCGGTTCGTGCACCGGGACGCACACCCGCAGGTCGGCGGGCGCCGTCTCCGTCGCCCGGGACCGGATCTCGACGTGGAGAGGCCCGGCCGGCGACGCGTCGAGCGACGTCATCGCGGAGAGCAGCGCGCCCGTCGACGCGCGCAGCACCGCGCCCATGTCGGGCAACGACGCCGTGGCGGGCAGAGACAGCAGCAGTCGCTCGGGCACGTCGCGGTACGTCACCCGGACGCCGTCCGGCGCGCCGGACGCGTCGGCCAGGACGGCGCGCACGTGCTCGCCCGCCGCCGCGGCCCGCTCGCCGGCCCGCCTGCGGTCGCTCCACCACGCGTCGAACGTGCGGACGGGGTCGTCGGCGTCGAGCACGCGGGCGACGTCCGGCAGGGGGACGCCGAGGCCGCGCAGCAGGGCGATGCGGCGTGCACGGGTCACCTGGTCGGCGTCGAACACGCGCGCACCCGTCGCGGGGTCGCGCTCCGCGCGCAGCAGGCCGCTGTCGGCGTACCACCGCACGGCCCTCTGCGAGAGGCCGGTGGCGCGGGCCAGGCTGCCGGTGCTGCTCGTCGCTGTCATGGCCAGGACCGTAGGGGGTGCCGTGACGGCAGGGGCAACTCGGCACACCCGCTGGGTCCCGACCCATCCGCGCCGCTCCCGGCTCCGAACGAAGGGCGTGCGGTCCACCGGGGCCCGCCCGGCACCCATCGAAGGACACCGTGACGACGCTGGATCTCACCCCGCCCGCCCCCTCGACGGCCGCCGAGGGCGGGACGCTGACCGTGCGTGAGCGCGTGGTGCTGGCCGAGCTCGCCGACGACGTGACCCTGGAGCAGGTCGCCCGCCGCCTGTACGTCTCGCGCAACACCGTGAAGTCGCAGGTCCGGTCCATCTACCGCAAGATCGGCGTCTCGACCCGCGCGGACGCCGTCGCCTGGGCGCGCGCCTCGGCCCCGCCTGCCTGACCAGCGGGCGGCACCCCTGGACGGGGCCGTCCCCGGCAGGGCAGCCTGTGCGGCACCAGGACGGCGCCACGGGGTGCCGCAGGCAGGGGGCGGCACGATGACCGAGGACGACCGGACCGAACCGATCGACGGGTCCGACCGGACCGACCGCAGGCTGCCGGGTGAGCGCCCCGGGGTGAACGGCAACCCGCTGGGTGCCTCCTTCCGGGACGGGCCCCGGCGCACGCCGGCGTCGGCGGGTGCGCTGCTGACGATCGTCCCGTTCCTCGTCCTGGTCGCCGTCGTGGTGCTCGTCGCCGGCCGGTGACGTGGCGGGGCCCGCCGTGCCGGGTCATGGCAGTACCTGTCACCCGTCGGGGGCGGCGCCTACCGTCGGGGGCATGGACAGCAGGAGCGAGGTGCGCGACTTCCTGGCCTCGCGTCGGGCGCGGGTCACCCCCGAGCAGGCGGGGCTCCGCGTGTACGGCGGCCTGCGCCGCGTCCCGGGGCTGCGGCGCGAGGAGGTCGCGATGCTGGCCGGCGTGTCCGTCGACTACTACACGCGCCTGGAGCGCGGGAACCTCGCCGGGGTCTCCGACCAGGTGCTCGACGCGCTGTCGCGGGCGCTGCAGCTCGACGACGCGGAGCGGGAGCACCTGGAGCACCTCGCCCGCGCCGCGGGTCCCGCCCGCGCCGGCCGCGCCCGTCGCCGCCCGGCGAGCACGGTCCGCCCGGTGGTGCAGCGCATCCTCGACTCGATGCACGGCACGCCGGCGTTCGTCCGCAACGGCCGCCTCGACGTCCTCGGCGCGAACGCGCTGGGGGAGGCGCTGTACTCGGAGATGTACGCGGACCCGTCGCGACCCGTGAACCACGCGCGGTTCAACTTCCTCAACCCGGCGGCGCGCCGCTTCTGGGGCGACTGGGACCGGGCGGCCTACGACACCGTCGCGATCCTGCGCGCCGAGGCGGGGCGCGACCCGTACGACCGGGACCTGACCGCGCTGGTGGGCGAGCTGTCCACCCGCAGCGAGGAGTTCCGCCGGCTCTGGGCGTCGCACGACGTCAAGCACCACGACACCGGCGTCAAGACGTTCGTGCACCCCGTCGTCGGGCGGCTCGACCTCGCGTTCGAGTCGCTGGACCTGGCCGCCGACAGCGGCCTGACCGTCCTGGCCTACAGCGCCGAGCCGGGGTCGCCCGCCGACGACGGGCTGAAGATGCTCGCCAGCTGGGCGGCGACGCGGCGCACCGAGCAGGCGGCGGCCGACGGCCGGGGCTGAGCCCGTCGTCGAGGGGTCGCCGACGACCGCCGCGTTCCCCGGACGGGGCGCGTGCCGCCGTGCGAGGCTGCCGCCGTGAGGTCGTGGCCGGGTCGCGGTCGGCGATCGCCGTCGTCATGCCCTGACCCGGGCCCACGGGTCAGGCGGGCTGCCAGAGCTCGACGCGGTTGCCCTCGGGGTCGGTCACCCACCCGAACCGGCCGACGCCCTCCATCTCCTGGGTCTCCGCCGCGACGTCCGCGCCGGCCGCCTGCAGCTGGGCGAGCATCTCGTCGAGGTCCCGCACCCGGAAGTTCAGCATCGTCTGCTGCGTGGGGGACCCGAAGTAGTCGGTGCCGCGCTCGAACGCCGCGAACACGGTCGGGCCGCCCTCCTGGTGCCAGAGCCCGTGCGCGTCGGCGTCCAGGCCGAGGGCGTCGCGGTACCAGGCGCCCAGGGCCTCCGGGTCCGCCGCGCGCAGGAAGTAGCCGCCGATGCCGAGCACCCGTTCCATGCCGGCCATCGTGCCAGGCGAGGCGGCCCGGAGGGGAGGGCCGCACCTCGTCCACGACCGTGACCGCGGCGTACACGGTGGTCACGGTTCGGGAAAGGCACATCCCGGAACCCGCGGCGCCGCGGTGGACACGGCGCGCAGTCCCGCGACGCCCCCGCGCGGCCGCAATGCGATGGCGTCCGCGGTGCCGCGCTCACTACGGTCGCGGGATGACCAGCCCCGAGGACCTCGGCCCGATCCTGGACGCCCGCGCCGTCGCGACCGGGTTCAGCGGCGTCGTGCACGTGAGCCGGGGCGAGGAGGTCCTGTTCGCCCGCGCGTACGGCTGGTCCGACCGGGCACGTCGCCTCCGGGCCTCCGTCGAGCACCGCTTCGGGGTCGCGAGCATCGCGAAGGGCTTCACCGGTCTGGCGACGGCCTCGCTGGTCGACGAGGGACGGCTGGCGTGGGACGACCCCGTGCGGCCGGTCCTCGGGACCGACCTGCCGCTCGTGGACGACCGGGTGACCGTCGGGCAGCTGATCAGCCACACCTCCGGCATCGGCGACTACCTGGACGAGGAGGCGGACGGCGACATCACGGACTACGTGCTGACCCTCCCGCCGCACGTCCTGGACGACACCGAGGCGTACCTCCCGATGCTGGACGGGCACCCGCAGGTCTCCGAGCCCGGGACGACGTTCGCCTACAACAACAGCGGGTTCGTCGTCCTGGCGCTCGTCGCGCAGCGGGTGGCCGGCGTCCCGTTCCCGGACCTGGTGGCCGAGCGCGTGCTCACGCCGGCCGGCATGTCCCGCACCGGGTTCCCCCGCACCGACGAGCCGGCCGAGGACCTCGCGGTCCACTACCTGCACGACGAGGGCCCCCGCACCAACGCACTGCACCTGCCGGTCCGGGGCACCGGTGACGGGGGCCTCGTGACCACCGCCGCCGACCTCGCCGCGTTCTGGCGGGCGCTCACGGCGGGGCGGATCGTGGCGGCGGAGACGGTGACGTTCCTCACGGAGCCGGTCACGCGGCTGGAGGACGGGCGCCGGTACGGGCGGGGGTTCTGGCTCGGCGACGCCTCCACCGACGACGCCGCCGACGTGGTCCTCGAGGGCTACGACGCCGGCATCTCCGCCCGCACCCGGCACGACCCCCGCACCGGCGTGACCGTCACCGTCCTCGCGAACACCTCGGACGGCGCGTGGCCGGTCATGCGGGGGTCGGAGGCGTGAGGCCTCAGACCCGGCGCTCCCGGCGGTACAGCGAGCGGGCCCACGCGTAGCCGGCGACCCCGAGCACCAGGCACCACGCCACGGCCTGCACGGCGACCGCGCCCTCGAGCCCCTCGCCGCCTGCGAGCAGACCCCGCGTGGTCTCGATGATCGGCGTGAAGGGCTGGTGCTCGGCGAACCACCGGACCGCCGACGGCATGGTGTCGACCGGCACGAACCCGCTGCCCAGGAACGGCAGGAGCAGCAGCACGAGCGGCAGGTTGCTCGCCGTCTCGACGCTCTGCGCGTTCAGGCCCATGGCGACGCACAGCCAGTTCAGCGCGAGCCCCAGCAGGACGAACAGCCCGAGCAGCGTGAGCCAGTCCAGCGCGTCCGCCTCGGGCCGGTACCCGATGGCCAGGGCGGCGCCCAGCACGAGCACCAGCGCAGCCAGCGCCTGCAGCAGGAAGCCGATCACCTGACCGGAGAGCACGGACCCGGGCGCGATGGCCATGGTCCGGAACCGCGCCATGATCCCGCCGGCGGCGTCCATGGCGGCGCTGGTGGCCACCGACGTCGCGCCGCCGACCACCGTGATCACCAGCAGGGTGGGCGTGATGTAGTCGAGGTAGGCGGCGCGGCCCTCGGCCCCGGGTGTGACGCCGGCGGCCACGCCGGCACCGAACGCGCCGCCGAACACGAACACGAACAGCAGCAGCATGACGAGGGGCCCGACGACCAGGAACACCGTCAGCCCCGGGTAGCGCACGGCGCGCAGCAGGCTGCGGCGCACCATGGTGACGACGTCGGCGACGGGGCGAGGGCGGGCGGTCGGGCGGGTGGGTGCGGCGACGGTCGTCATCGGACGTTCTCCTTCTCGGTCGTGGGGCCGGTCCCGGCCTCGGCGGGCGGCTCGGTGAGCGCCAGGAACACGTCGTCGAGCGACCCCGCGGCGTGCACCTGCTTGAGCTCGGCGGGCGTGCCCTGGGCCACGATGCGGCCGCCGGTCAGCACGGCCACGGAGTCGGCGAGCTGGTCGGCCTCCTCCAGGTACTGCGTGGTGAGCAGGATGGTGGTGCCGCCGGCGACGAGCGCCCGCACCTCGTCCCAGAGGGTCCGGCGGCTCCGGGGGTCGAGACCGGTGGTCGGCTCGTCGAGGAACACGACGGACGGCGCACCGACGAGCGTCATCGCCAGGTCGAGCTTGCGCCGCATCCCACCGGAGTAGGTCGCGACGGGCTTGCCCGCCGCGTCCGTCAGGCCGAAGCGCTCGAGCAGCTCGGCCGTCCGCCGGCGCCCCGCGGCCCGCCCGAGGTGGTGCAGGTCGGCCATGAGGCGCAGGTTCTCGGCGCCGGTGAGCAGGTCGTCGACGGCGGTGATCTGACCGGTGACGCCGATGGCGGCGCGGACGGCGTCCGGCTCCCGGACGACGTCGTGACCGGCCACCCGGGCCGTCCCGGCATCGGCACGCAGGAGGGTGGTGAGGACGCCGACGGCGGTGGTCTTGCCGGCGCCGTTCGGGCCCAGCAGGGCGGTGACGGTACCGGCGGGGACGACCAGGTCGAGCCCGTCGAGGACGAGCTGCTCCCCGGACCTCGACCGGTAGGACTTGCGTAGACCGGTGACCTCGACGGCGGGTCCACGGGCGGTGACGGACATGGGTGCTCCTTCGGTGCGGGGGACGGGCGGGCCGGCCGGTGCGCGGCTCAGAGGCTGCGCGCGGTGATGTCGCCCTGGCTGGTGGTGGCGCGGATGTCGAGCACGGGGGTGCCGTCGTTCCGCAGGGCGTTGCTGATGCGGCCGAGGCCGGTGCCGGCGTCCAGGGCGGCGGGGACCCCCGCGGAGGCGCCCACCGTGATGTCGCCCTGCTGCGTCCGCAGCTCGAGCGTGCCGCCCAGGGCCTCGGCGACCCGGATGTCGCCCTGCGTGGTGCTGACCTCGCCGGGGCCGGTGAGGCGGCCCACGACGACGTCACCCGCTGCTGCGGAGAGCCGGACGGTGGCCGCCTCGTCCAGCCGGATCCCGTCGGCCGAGCCCTGGACGGTGACGTCGCCGAGCCGCCCGACGGCGTCCGCCCCGGCGCTGCCCAGGATCTCGGCTGCCGAGCCGGCGGGCAGGTGGATCGTCACGTCGAGGGTCCCCGACGGGCCGAGGGCCTCGGTGCGGGCGGCGGTGACGACGCGCAGGACGCCGTCGCGGTACTCGACGGTGGTGCGCTCCGCGGCCTTGACGTCCCGGCCCCGGGTGGCGTCGCCGGGGCGGACCTCGACGGTGGTGTCGGCCCGGTCCTCGGCGACGAGCCGGACCCGGCCGGCGGGGACGTCGACCACCGCGGAGACGGGGTCGGGGGTGGGGAAGGTCTGCATCGGGTCCAGCTCCTCGGTGACGTGGTGCGCGGCGTTTCTGACGAGAGAAACGCTACGGAGCGTTTCGCGCGCAGGCAACGTTGTTGTTGCGTTGCGAGCGCGATGGTGCAGGCCAGCACCGCTGAATCGTTGCGCTGAGCCGAGCGACAACGCAACAAGCGAGCGGCGGCGCCGTTGCAACCGCGTTCGAAGAACGCTACTCTTGGCCGTCCCGACGACAGGAGGGGCACCGTGCCCGGAGGCAGGCTCACGAAGCAGGAACGTCAGCAGATCGCCCTGGGGCTGGCCGACGACCTGGCGTACGCGGAGATCGCCCGCCGCCTGGGTCGCCCGACGTCGACCGTGACGCGCGAGGTGACGCGCAACGGCGGCCCCGGCGCCTACCGCGCCGACCTCGCCCACCGCGCGACCGAGCGTCGCGCCCACCGCCGGGGCGCCACGGTGCCGCCCCGGTCGCAGGTCCCCGTGCGCGACGCCGAGGCCCTGCGCGAGTACGAGGAGACGTTCACGACGCTGATGATGCAGTCGGGCATGCCGCGCACGGCCGCCGGGGTGCTGACCTGCCTCTACACGACCAACGCCGGCAGCCTCACCGCCGCGGAGCTGTCCCGGCGCCTGGGGGTCAGCCCGTCGTCCATCTCCAAGGCGATCGCCGTCCTCGAGGTGCACGGCCTCGTCGCGCGTGAGAAGGGGGAGGGGCGGCGGGAGCGCTACGTCGCGGACGGCGACGTCTGGTACCAGTCGATGATCGCCACCGTCCGCAACAACGCCGAGCTCGCCGAGACGGCCCGGCGTGGCGTACAGCTGCTGGGCCGGGACACCCCTGCCGGCGACCGGCTCGAGAACATGGCCCGGTTCATGGACTTCGTCAGCGCGAGCATCCTGCGCGCCGCGGAGGATGCCCGGGACATCCTGCTGGGCGGCGCCCCGCGCTCGTCCTGACGCCGCGGACGTCCTCGCCCGGTCACGCGCCGTCCCCGCGCCGGCGCGACCGGCGCCGCTGCGCATCGACGAAGGTGCGCGCCCGCCGCTGCCCGCCGCGCTCGGTGATCGCGTGCTCGAGCGCGTCGAGCGACCGCAACACCGCGCCGACGTCCGGGGTCCACCCGCGCCGCTCGCACTCCTCGAGCCAGTCGACGACGCCGCGGTGGCCCCGCTCCGCGTTGCACCGGCGGCACGCCGGCACCTCGTTCTCCAGCCACGACGGCCCGCCCCTGGCCCGCGGCACGAGGTGGTCGCGGGTGGGTCGCACCAGGTCGGTGAACGCCCGCCCGCACCACACGCACCGCGCCCCGTCCCGCTCGACGGCGAGCCGCAGCCGCATCGCCCGCGCAGACGGTCGCGGCTCGTCGGGGCTCATCGCACGACGCTACGTCCGTGCCGACGAGGCGGCCCGGGGGCTGCGGAGCCGGGCGCCTCAGGTCAGGCGGCCGGAGCCCTCCGCCAGGTCGGGGCTGCGCTCCGGCTGGGGCACGCAGAGCTCGAGCGCCGCCGGCCGGACCGTCACCGTCAGCGAGCGCCCGGGGTCGATGACGTCGCCGTCGAGCTGGCGCGCCTCCTCCCGGGTGCTGACGACGCGGATGCGGCTGGCGCGCAGCACGTCCATGTGGGCGATGTCCCGGCGGCGCAGCAGCACCGTCCACGACGTCTGGACCCAGTGCCGCAGCGAGCGGGGCGCGAGGACGGCGACGTCCATCTGGCCGTTGTCCGGCTCGGCGTCGGCGAGCAGCCGCACACCGCCCTGCAGGCGGCCCACGTTGCCGATGAGGATCGAGCGCGCGCGGCGGCGCAGCGGCGGCCGGTCGTCCAGGTACACCTCGACGTGCATCCGGCGGTCTCGCAGGTGCCGCAGGGCCGACAGGACGTACGCGACCGGGCCGACCTTGGCCTTGAGCGTCGTCGAGGCGTCGTCCAGCAGCGCGGCGTCGAAGCCCATGCCCGCCATCACGACGAACGCCCGGCCGTCGACCTCGCCGACGTCGATCCGGCGGCGCCCCATCTCGGTCGCCAGGCGCACCGCGGCGCCCGCGTCGTCGGGGACCCCGAGGTTCGCGGCGAGCAGGTTGCCCGTGCCCGCCGGGAGCACGGCGAGGGCGGCGTCGGTGCCGGCGAGGCCCTCGACGCACGACCGGACCGTCCCGTCGCCGCCGCAGACGAAGACGACCTGCGCCCCGTCCTCGACCGCCTGCCGCGCCTGACCGGCGCCCGGGTCGTCCTGCGTGGTCTCGACCCACTCCGGCAGCGGCCAGCCGGCGGCCGTCAGCGCCGCCTCGACGGCCGCCCGCCGGTCGTCCAGGTCCGTCACCCGCACCGGGTTGAACACGACGACCGAGCGCAGCGGCCCGGTGTCCTCCGCCGTGACGGTCGGGTCGGGCTCCGTCGCACGGGCCCCGGCGGGCGGTCCGGCGGGACCCACGGCGCTCGTCGATGTCATCGGTGCTCCTCCAGGTGCGGTGGTGTCCCTCCGCGCAGCGGGGGACGGTGGCGGGCGTCGGCCCGCAGCTCGGTGCAGTGGACCACGTCGACGGCTCCGAGGCGCGTCGAGAGCGGCGCCACGGACCGGGTCACCCGTCCGTTCCGGCCCGGAGGTGCGTCCCCGTCACTAGTCTGACGGCCATGACGAGGACCTTCGCCGCGGCCGGCTGTGCGCTCCTGCTCTGCGCGGGCGCGGCGGCGTGCAGCCCGCCGGCGGCGACGGACGACGACGCTGTGGTCCGCTGGATGGATGCGCGGGCCGACGACGCCGGTGCGGACGGCGTCCTCGGGCAGGCGACCGCCCGGGTCGGCACGGCGGACCGTGAGCCGGCCGCTGCCCCCGGTGCGGTCGCGCTGACGTTCGACGAGCCGATCCAGGTCCAGGGCCTGCGACTCTCCTGCGTGGGTGACGGCACCGTGGACCTGACGGTGTACGTGACGACCGGGACCGCGGGCGGGGGGACGTCCACGGAGGCGCTGACGTACGCCGACGTCGCGTGCGGCTCGACGGTGCACGAGGAACCGCTGGCCGTCCAGGACGCCACGGGAATCGGGTTCAGCGGGTCGGGTGCGGACCGTGCGGGCGCGTGGCACGCGGTGGTTGTCGGCGACGACGGCCGCTGAGGCCGCACCCGGTCGCGCGGGCGCGAGACCGGGTCAGGGCTCCCGCGGCCCGCCGAGCCGCTCGACCGCGCGCTCCAGCCGCCGCCGGCGGGTCTCCGGCGTCGCCGCGGTCATCAGCGGGTGCAGGACGGAGTACCGCTCCTGGCGGCTCAGGGCCTCGAACCGCGCGAGGGCGTCCGGGACGGCGGCCAGTGCGCGCAGCAGGTCGTCGGGCACCTCCGCCGCGGCGGAGCCGGCGTACGCGCGGTCCCAGCGGCCGTCGGCGCGGGCTCGCTCCACCTCGGCGGCTCCGCGCGGGCGCATGCGGCCGGACTCGACGAGGCGCGCGACGTGCTCGATGTTGCGCTGCGACCACAGCGACCGTGCCCGACGCGGGGTGAACCGCTGGAGGAACGTGGCGTCGTCGTGGCCGCGCTTCTGCCCGTCGATCCACCCGCTGCACAGCGCCTCGTCGAGCGCCTCGGCGTAGGTCAGCGAGGTCGGGGACGTCGTGCCCTTCTTCGCCAGGACGAGCCACACGCCGTCGGGGTCCCCCTCGTGCGCGTCGAGCCAGGCGCGCCAGGCCGACACGTCGGGGACGGTCAGCGTGGCCGGCGGGGGAGCGGGGGCGCGGTCGAGGTCCGGCATGACGCGGATCGTACGGGGCGCTGCGTGGGCCGCGGCAGGTCCGGTGACAGGATCGGGGCATGGAGCTGAGCGACTTCCTGGACCACGTGAACCGCGGCGCCCTGATCGAGGGCGGGTCGCCGGCGCACGCGTTCATGCACGACGCGGCCCAGGAGGCGCTGCGGGTCGTCGCCGAGCTCAACACCGGGTACCGGACGCCGGAGGAGGTGCGGGCGCTGCTGAGCCGCCTGACCGGGACCGCCGTCGACGGGTCGGTGACCGTGTTCCCGCCGTTCTACAGCGAGTTCGGCAAGAACCTGCGGCTCGGCCGGGGGGTCTTCATCAACCAGGGCTGCCGGTTCCAGGACACCGGCGGCATCAGCATCGGCGACGGCACGCTCATCGGGCACGGGAGCACCCTGACCACGCTGAACCACGCCGTCGACCCCGCGCGCCGCGCGGACATGGTGCCCGCACCAGTCG
The DNA here is from genome assembly GCF_949769265.1 of Cellulomonas endometrii. Classification (NCBI taxonomy): domain Bacteria; kingdom Bacillati; phylum Actinomycetota; class Actinomycetes; order Micrococcales; family Cellulomonadaceae; genus Cellulomonas; species Cellulomonas endometrii. The sequence continues at coordinate 279,089 of NZ_CATKPC010000001.1, forward strand.
TGATCGGCCGCCAGGTGTGGCTGGGCGCGTCGGTGACGGTCGTGCCCGGTGTGACCATCGGGGACGGTGCGATCGTGGGCGCCGGCGCGGTCGTCACCCGGGACGTGCCGGCGAACGCGATCGTCGCCGGCGTGCCCGCCCGGCTCGTCCGGATGACGGGGTTCGAGGCCACGGACCCGTAGGGCACCCCGGGTCGGGCGTGCTCAGGCCAGGTGCGACGACGACATCGCCCGGTCCGCGGTGACGCGGAGCACCACGCGCTCCGGGTCGTACTCGCGCGGCCGGTAGCGCTCGCCGTACCGGCGCAGGGCGTCGGCGATCTCGACGGGGTCCTCGACCACCTCGATCGTCCCCTCCAGCGTCAGCCAGCGGCGGCCGTCGACCTGGCACAGCGCCGCCCGTCCCAGGGGCTCGCCCGGGGCGCGCCGCGCGTTCGCGACCTTGGCGGTGCGCCGACGCGTCGTGATCCGGGCGACGCCCGCGTCGGCGTCCCAGGTGAAGGCGACCGGGACGACGTGCGGGGTCCCGTCCGGCCGGAGCGTGGTGAGGGTGGCCAGGTGGCGGTCGGTGACGAACGCGAGCCGGACGGGGGAGAGGTGCAGCACGTGCGGAGCGTACGTCGGCCGCGTCAGTCGCGTCGGACGGCGTAGCGGAGCCAGAGCGTGCCGTTCTCGAACTGCCGCTGCTCGAGCAGCTCGAGGTCCAGCCGGAGGTCCTCGGGCCAGAACCGCAGACCGCCGCCGACGGACACCGGTGCGACGTACGGCTGCACCTCGTCGACGATCCCCGCCCGCAGCGCCTGCGCGGCGAGCGTCGGGCCGTCGACGGACGCGTCGTGGTCCAGCTCCGCCACCGAGGCGCGCACGGCCTCGGGGTCGAACGTCCGCTCGAGCGTGGTCCGCGCGGTGGTCGGCGCGGCGAGCGTCGTGGAGTAGACGACCTTCGACGCGGCCTGCCAGACACCGGCGTAGGTGCGGACGAACTCGGGGGCGTCCGGCTGGTCGAGCGCCGTCTCCCAGTACGACATCGTCTCGTACATCCGGCGGCCGTACAGGTACGTGCCGATGGACCGCGTCTGCTCGGACACGAAGTCGTGCAGCCTCGGGTCGAGGGCACCGCCCCAGTCGCTGCTGCCGGACGTGTCCGACGCGTAGCCGTCGAGGGAGGTGAACATCGAGTAGATCAGGCGCCCCATCGCCCCACCGTAGGGAACGGGGCCGCCGCGGTCGAGGGGCGGCGGCCCGGTGACGCGTCCGGGCGGCACGACGCCCCGCCGTGGTCCGGCGGGGGCGTCGTCGTGGATGCGGTCGGGGGCGGGTCGTCACACCGCCTGGGCGGTCGGCAGGATCGTGATCTCGGTGAGGTTCACGTGCCGCGGGACGGCGGCGACGAACGCCACGGTCTCCGCGACGTCGGCGGGCTGCAGGCAGTCGATCTCCCGCAGCAGGTCCGCCATGAGGCGGCTCGCGTCGGGGTCCGTGACGTGGTCGGGCAGCTCCGTGTCGACCATGCCCGGCTCCACCGTGGCGACGCGGACGCCCTTGCGGCCGAGCTCCGTGCGCAGCAGCCGCGTCAGGTGGCTCACGTACGCCTTGGTGCCGGAGTACACGGAGAACTTCTCGAGCACGCGGGTGGCCGCGATCGAGGACGTGGTGATGAGGTCGGCGGGGCGGCCCTCGGCCGCGGCGGCCTCCAGCGACCGGACGAACGCCTCGACGGTGTACATCACGCCCTTGATGTTCAGGTCGATCTGGGCCTCCCAGTCGGCCACCTCGAGCGCGTCGATCTCCGAGATCAGCTGCACGCCCGCGTTCGCGAACACCAGGTCGACGTGCCCCCACTCGCGCCGGATCGCCTCGGCGGCGGCGGAGACCTCCTCGCGGGAGGTGACGTCGGTCGGCACGACGAGGACGGTGCCGCCGGCGGCGGTGATCCGCTCGGCCAGGGCGTCGAGGCGGTCCTTGCGCCGGGCGAGCACCGCGACCCGGGCGCCGAGCGCGGCCAGCCGCTCGGCGGTGGCCTCGCCGATGCCGCTGGAGGCCCCGGTGACGACGGCGGTGCGACCGGCCAGGGCGGCGTCGGTCAGGACGGTGGTGGACATGGGCGGGTTCCTCTCGTCGAGCTGGTCCGGACGGGGCGGGTGGCCCCGCCGGGGTCGGTGCGTCGCGACCTGCCGTCGAGCCTGGCCGGGCGGTGCCCGGCGAACCAGGCAGCGTCGCGGCCAGGCTCTCGAGTTGCGGCAGCGCCCCCGGCCCCCGTCCGGGCTCTCACAGCAGGTCGAGCAGCGCCAGGGACTCCGCGTCCCGGTCGCCGCGATCGCCGGGGCGCGGCACGAGGCGCTCGCACCACGTCCCGTCGGGCCGCAGGACGGTCACCCGGTCGAGCCGCAGCACGCCCAGCGCGGGGTGGCGCACCTCGTAGGGCGTCCGCGGCCGGTGCGCGACGGCGAGTCCCGACCAGAGGGCGCGGAACCGTTCGCTCCGGGCGGCGAGCCCCACGGCTGACGGCGGCACCGGTCCGTCGCCTCGAGCGCCGGGCGTGCCGGACGCGCCGGGCGTGCCGGGTGCGTCGGGCCCGCCGGACGTGGCGCGCGCCCGGAGCTGCGCGACCACGGCTACCTGGACCTGGGCGAGGTCCAGGTAGAACCACGCCGCCGACGGGTGCGTGAACACGGCGCTCGCGAGGTCGGTCACGACGCCGAGCGGCGCGTGCAGCGCGCGCCAGCGGTGCGTGGCGCGCACGACGCCGAGGGCGTCGCCGAGGATCGCGGCGACGTCGCCGGCCCCGGGGTCGTCGAGGTGCACGCCTCGACGCTAGGCCGGGGCGGCGGGCGCGAACCTGGCCGCGCTACTGCTCCCCAGCGCCCTCCAGCGCGGCGGGCAGCGGATCGGCGGGCGCCGGCTCGGCGGTCACCGGCTCGGCCAGGGCCCGCTCCAGCGCCCGGAGCCGCTGCCCGTCCACCGTGGCGGGCTCGGCGCGGTAGACGACCAGCTGGTGCCCCGGCATCCCGGCCACCTCCAGCGCGTCGAAGTCCACGGTGAGGGTGCCGACCTCGGGGTGGTGCAGCTGCTTGGAGTCGTGGGTCTTGGGCGTGACCTCGTGCGCCGTCCACAGCCGGGCGAACTCGGGGCTGCCGTCGTGCAGGCGCTGGACGAGCCGCTCGCGGCGCCGCGCGCCCACGTGGATGTCCGAGGTGGCCCGCAGGTTCGCCACGCAGCTCGTCGCGGCGCGGTCCCAGTCGGTGTAGAACGTCCGCCCGGCCGGGTCGAGGAACACCATCTCGACCAGGTTCGACGTCGCCGCGAACGGGGAGAACAGCCGTTCGGCCAGCGGGTTGATCGCCAGGATGTCGAGGACCGGATCGAGCACGAAGCACGCGGCCCCAGGCCAGGAGCCCATCAGCCGCACGAGCGCGGGGTCGACGGGGGGCGGCGCGTCCGGCAGGGGCGGCACCCACAGGAGCTGGGCGAGCGCGTACGCGTGCCGGTGGTCGGCGGCGTCCATGCCCACCACGTGCGCGAGCGCGTCGACCACCTGGGCGGACGGCCGGGTCTCACGCCCCTGCTCCAGGCGCGTGTAGTAGTCGACGCTCACGCCGGCCAGCTGGGCGACCTCGTCGCGGCGCAGACCGGGCACGCGCCGCGCGCCGTAGGACCGCAGCCCGACGTCCGCCACGGACGTGGCGGCCCGCCGCGCACGCAGGAAGCTCCCGAGTTCGTTCCCCTTCGCCATGCGGCGAAACTAGCCGCGGGTCCCGCCCGCGGCAAGGCTCCGCGTCCGCCGGTACGCCGGTGACCTGCGACGACACGCCCGCCCGCGTCACACCTGGCGCGTCGGCATCACGACGATCTCCGCGACGTTCACGTGCGCGGGCATCGACGCGGCGAACAGCACGGAGTGCGCCACGTCCTCCGGGGTGAGCGGCCGCTCCACGGCGCGCAGCCGGCGGAGCCGCTCCTGGGCGACCTCGTCGTCGATCTCCGACCCGAGGGCGGTCAGCGTGGTGCCGGGCTCGACGTGCCGGACGCGCACCCCGCGGCCGGACAGCTCTGCTCGCAGGGTTCGGGCGAGGTGCGCGCGGGCGGCGGCCGTCGCGGCGTAGACGCTGAACTCCGGGAGCAGCAGGTGCGACGCCACCGAGCCGATGAGCACCAGGTCGGTCGGCAGGTCCTCGTCGGCCGCCCGCAGCAGGTCGTCGACGAAGACCCGTGCGGTGTTGACCGAGCCCACGAGGTTCACGTCGACCATCTGCGCCCACTGCGCCTCGGAGGCGCGCTCGAACGGGGCGCCGAACATCACGCCCGCGTTGGCGACGACGAGGTCGACGCGCCCCCAGGCCCGGTGCACGGTGTCGCGGGCGCGGTGCAGCGCCTGGACGTCGGTCACGTCCGCGACGATGCCCAGGGCGTCCGCGCCGGGGGCAGTGGTGGCCGTCCCGTCGGCCCGGAGCACGGACTCGCGGGTGTCGATCGACGCGACGCGGGCACCGGCGCGCCGCAGCGACCGGGCGATGGCCTGGCCGATGCCGCCGGCCGCGCCGGTCACGACAGCGGTCCGGCCGCGCAGCGGGAAGGGGTCGTCCTCCAGGCGGGCGTTCTGCACCAGCGACACGGTGGTCCTCCTCAGGTCCGGGCGAGATCGGGGTCGGGGTCGGGGTGCGGCTCGGCGGCAGGGCCGGCCGCGCGGTCCGCGGCGGGGTCCGCGGTGGTGTCGGTCGTGGGGGAGGCGGCGCCGGCCAGCAGCGCCGCCCGCAGCTCGTCCACGTCGACCGGGCCGTCGTAGCGCCGGTCGTCCACGAAGAACGCCGGCGGGCCCGGCAGGCGCATCGTCGCCGCGTCCGCGACGTCCTCCGTGACGCGGGCCAGGTGGGTGCCGCGCCGCAGGGCGTCGTCGAGGCGGTCCAGGTTCAGGCCGGCCTCGGCGCCGCACCGTCGCACCTCGCGCGAGGTGAGCCGTCCCGTGCGCGCGGCGAGCGCGTCGTGCATCGGCCAGAACCGGCCCTGCGCCGCTGCCTCCTCCGCGGCCTGCGCGGCCTCGAGCGCGACCGGGTCGTCGGTGGGCAGGTGCCGGAACGTGAACACCAGCCGGTCGCCGAGCTCGGACCGCAGCTCCTCGACGGTCTCCACCGCACGGCCCGCGTCCGGGAACGCGAACGAGGCGTAGACCGCGAGCCGGGTGGGCGCGCCGGGATCGCCGCGCAGGTGGTCCCGGGCGGGGTCGACCGGCCGGATCAGCGGGTCGGGCGCGGTGTGCCGGTGCCGGTCCGTCCTCGCGGCCAGCGCGAACGCCCCCGTGGCGAGCAGCGCGGCGAGCACCGAGGCGGCGAGCACCCCGATCCGCGCGTCGGCCCGGAGCACCGGGTCCGTCAGCGCCAGGTCGACGATGAACAGCGAGATCGTGAAGCCCATCCCCGAGACGAGCCCGCCCGCCACGAGGTGGCGCGTGTGCAGACCGGGGGCGAGCCGGCCGAGCCGCAGCGCGACGGCCGCGCGGGTGCCGAGGGTGATGCCGAACAGCTTCCCGCCCACGAGTCCCACCACGACGGCCCAGGTGACCGGGGAGACGGCCGCGGAGCGCAGGGTCGGCCCGTCCAGCGCGACGCCGGCGTTCGCCAGGGCGAACACGGGCACCACGACGAGGTTCACGTACGGCGCGTACAGGGTGTGCAGCCGCTCGTTCACCGACACGGCGCGCGCGATCCGCAGGGCGGCGTCGCGCCCTCGTCGCGGGTTCGGCGCCCGGGAGAACCGCACCGCGGCGTCCATCGCGGCCTCGACCTTCTCCCGGCGCGGCGGGTAGACGGGCATCGCCAGGCCGATCGCGACGCCCGCGATGGTCGCGTGCACGCCGGACTCCAGCACGGCGACCCAGGTGACGGCGGCCAGCACCAGGTACACCAGCCCGCGCCACACCCGCAGGTGCCGCAGCCCGGCGATGGCGAGGGTGGCTACTCCGGCGACGGCGAGCGGGCCGAGCCTCAGCTCGTCGGTGTAGGCGAGCGCGACCACCGCGAGCGCGCCGACGTCGTCGACGACGGCGAGGGTCAGCAGGAACAGCCGCAGGGCGGCCGGGGCGCGGCGGCCGACGACGGCCAGCAGCCCCAGCGCGAACGCCGTGTCCGTCGAGATGACGACGCCCCACGCGGAGACGGCCTCGCGCGGCGCGTCCGCCCAGGTGAGCAGCACGACGTACAGGCCGGCGGGGAGCAGCAGCCCGGTGACGGCCGCGATGACCGGGACCCGGGCGCGGCGCCGGTCGCGCAGCTCTCCCACGGCGAGCTCCCGCCGGGCCTCGAGGCTGACCATGAAGAAGAACAGCGCCATCAGCGCGTCGTTGACCCAGTGCCGCAGGTCCAGGGACACCCCGGCGCCGCCGACGGTCACCGCCGCCGGCGTGTGCCAGAAGTCCTCGTACGTCGAGCCGGGCAGGTTCGCCCAGACCAGCGCGGCGGCGGTCGCGGCGAGCAGGATCGCGGCGGCGGCGGCGGGGGAGGTGCGGAGCCGCGCGGGGACCGCACCCTCGCGGGTTCCCGCGCCGGTCACCGCAGGCTCCAGCGCCGGTGCGCGGGCTCGGGCGTGCCCTGCACCGTGGGCAGCGCCGCGTCCTGCCGGGTGGGCAGGACCACCATGTCGGTGACCGTCACGTGCGGCGGCTGGTCCAGCCCGAACAGGACCGCCCCGGCCACGGCCGTGGGGTCGACCGGGGGGAGGTCCCGGTGCAGGCTGCTCCACTCCCTGCGGGCCGCACGGTCGCTCATCGCCGACCCGAGCCGGGTTCCCGTGACCCCGGGCTGCACCTGGTGCACGCGGATCCCCTGGACGCCGAGCTCGGCGCGCAGCGTCCGGGCGAGCTGGCCGACGGCCGCCTCGACCGCCGAGTACACCGCGAACCGGGGGAAGCCCGCGGTGCCGGCGATGGCGCCCACCACGACCAGGTCGCTGCGCCCCTCGGCGGCCGCGAGCGCGAGGTCACGCACGAAGGTCTGCGCGGTCTGGAGCATCCCGGTGAGGTTGGAGTCGATCATGTCCGCCCACTCGCCCGGCACGCCCGCGGCGAACGCGCCGCCCGCCATGGTCCCCGCCCCGGCCACGACCGCGTCGACGGGCCCGGGCAGGCGCGCGGCGAGGTCGTCACGGGCCTCGCGGAGCGCGAAACCGTCCGCGACGTCGACCTCGGCGGTCGCCACCCGCTCCCCGGCGTGCGCCAGCTCGTCGGCCACCTCCCGCAGGGCGCGGCGGTCGCGGTCGACCAGGCCCACCGCGTCGCCCCGCTCGACGAGCAGGCGGGCGCAGGCCCGGCCGATCCCGCTGCCCGCGCCGGTGACGACGACCGTCCTCCTGGGGAGCAGGGTGCCCGTGCGGTCCATGGCTCGCGACCTCCTGTCTGGGGGGGTGATCTGTCAGTTGTGCGGGGCGTGCGGGGCGCCCGGCGCACCACCAGGAAACCGAGCCGCGCGCGGGCGTGCCTGGGTGCGTCACGGCCTGGTTGGCGGGGGGTCGCGGGGTGACGGTGGCCGCGGGGGAGCGGCTGCCCTGGCCCGCCCCGGCTCAGCCCGGACGAGAGGAACGCGATGGCACGGCAGGACGACCACAGTGGTGCGCCGGCGGGAGAGGCCGGTCGCTCGTCGGCGACCAGCGGGCACGCGTCCCGCGTCGTCCTGACCGGTGCGCTGGTCCGCACGCTCGACGACGCCGTCGGCGACCTGGCCGGCGGTGACGTGCTGGTCGAGGACGGCGTCGTGACGGCGGTCGGGCACGACCTCGTCGCCGCCGTCGGCCGCGGTGCCCGCGTCGTCGACTGCGCGGGCTCGACCCTGGTGCCCGCCGCCGGACCGGCCTCCCGCCGTGTGGGCGCGCTGACCCCCGGCAGCCCGGCGACGTTCGGCGTGCTGCCGACGCGGGCCGCGCGTCCCGGCCCGCTCGAGGAGGTCGTCTGGTGCGCCGACGAGGCGACGCTGTGGGTCGACGGCGCCCCCACTCGTCCGGGAGGTGGCCGCGGGCGGACGGATCGCGGTGCGGCGGCGCGGTTGGCCCGGTCCGTCGAGAGCCCGCTCGTCGGCGCCTGGTACGACGACCGGGCCGACGTCCTCCAGGAGCTCGGCGCCGACGGCCGGTACGACGAGACCCGTGGCGGGCGGCGGCACGCCTACCAGGGGTCCTACTGGGTGCAGGGCGACCGGGTGGTGTACCGGGATGACCTCGGGTTCTGGGCGTACGCGACGCTGCGCGGGGCCACGCTGCACCACGCGCACTTCCGGTTCCACCGCCGGGCCTGACGTCGAGCGCGCCGGCCCGGCCGGGGCAGGCCTGGTCAACGTGCGGGCGCACTGCCATGCTCGACGCAGGCTGTGCTGCCGACGGAGGTGCGTGGTGGGTCTCGATCCCTGTGCGACCGACCCGGACCACTACGCGGTGGTCTCCGAGAACGAGCAGGTGCGGGTGCTCGAGTACCGCGACCAGCCCGGCGTCCGGACCCATCCGCACGAGCACCCCGACAGCGTGATGTACGCGCTCAGCACCTTCCGGCGACGCCTGCACGCGCCCGGCGGCGGCTCGCGCGACGTGGCCGTGGAGGCCGGCAGCACCATGTGGCTGCCGGCGCAGCAGCACGCCGGCGAGAACATCGGCGACACCGACACCCACGTCGTCTTCGTCGAGCTGAAGGGCGCGGCGCGGCAGCCGGGCGCTCCGCTCGGGCCGGAGGCGCCCGGCTCAACTGCTAGGCGGTCCTGAGCACGTCGGGGAACCTGTCAGCCAGCGGTCTGGCGCTGAACCCGTGGACGAGGACGCTGACCAGGACGGTGAGCGAGATGACGGCGACGACCGGTTGGCCTTCGGTCCCGAGCCCTTCGAGGGCGACCAGCGCGAAGATGACCGAGGCGAGGCCACGGGGGCCGAACCATCCGATGAAGGCGACCGAGTAGCGGTCGAACCCGGCGCCGAGCAACGACACCGCGACGGGGAGCATCCGCACCAGCGTGAGGCTGAGGGCGACGTACGCGAGCACGGGCCAGCTCCACCGCTCGAGGATCACCGGCACGGCGAGCGCGCCGAAGACCAGCCAGCTGATCATCGACGCGAGGTCTCCCGACTGTGCGACGAGGGTCACCTCCTTCTCCCGCCGGTCTCCGGCGACGTTCCCGAAGACCAGCCCGGCGACGAACGCCGCGACGAAGCCGTTGCCGTCGACGAGCAGGGCGACGGCATAGGCCAGCAGGGCGAGGGCGAGGACGGCGATCCCGTCGAGCTCGTCGCCCAGCCATCCCCGCTCACGCGCGCGCTTGGTGCACCAGGCCCCGAGAGCACCGACCACCGCACCGACCGCGACGCCCACGATCAGCGACAGCACGGCGAGCCCGGGGCCTTCGATCCCGGTGATCCCCTCGTCCACCGCGGTTCCCGCGACGGCGACCAGGACGACCGGTGTCGCGATGCCGTCGTTGAGGCCGCTCTCGACGTTGAGGGCGCTGCGCACCTTGTCGGGCACGCGGGTGTTGGACATCACGCTCGCGCCCAGGGCGGCATCGGTGGGCGCGAGGGCAGCGCCGACCAGCAGGGCGGGCCACGGGTCCATGCCGAGGACCACCATCGCCGCGCTGGTGCCGAGTGCCACGGTGAGGGGTAGCCCGATGCCGAGCAGGCGGCCGTACGTGCCGAGATCGCGGCGGAACTCCCGCCACCGGACCCCGGACGCGTCCCCGAACAGCACCCAGACCAGCGTCACCTCGGCGATCAGCTTGACCAGCTCGGGCTCGGCACCGAGGTCCAGAGCATCGAAGACCTCGACCAGCACGAACCCCACCGCCACGAACACGATCGGGGCGGTCAGTCCGGTGCGTCGGAGACGACCGGCGAACGCGCACCAGGCGAAGATCGTGGCGAGGGCCACGGACACCGGCAGGACCTCCATGCGCGGCCTTCCCGTTGCCGTGACGCGGCCAGGGCCCGATCGACTCCATCAGACCGTCGCGAGCGCCGCGCTGGGCCACCCTGGACGGGTGAACCCACTGGGCGTCGGAGGGATCGCACCCGCGGCCGCCGTCATCGCGGCATGGCCGTTCGGTGGTGCCCGTACGGCCATCGAGGTGACTGGTACAGAGACGTATCGGCTCGAGACGCGTTGCCCCAGCGGGAGGCGTGCGTCCGCGGGTCGTCGGGCCGTTCCGGGCACGGTGCCGCGCGGCGCGCCGTAGAGTCCGCGCTCATGGGGGCGGAGCGCATGGCCGAGGTGCAGCTCGACGACCTGGCGCCGGTGCAGCCGCCGCGCGGGTCCGCGACGGCCGCCGCGATCGCGCTGCGTGTGCGAGCGTTGCTCCGGCGCTGGTGGCCGGTGCCCGTGGCGGTCGTCCTCGCCGCGGTGGCGTGGCAGGTGGTGTCCGACGGCCGGGCCGAGAGTCAGGCGGACCGGATCCGCACCACGCCAGGCGTGCTCGCGGAGACAGTGACAGCGCCGCTGGAAGCGACGCCCTGGGGCACGGGCGAGTCCATGGGCCTGCTCGTGTCGGCCACGCGGACCGCGGACGGCCGTCTCGCCGGCGTGGTCGTGCCGGGCACCGGATTGCCTGCCGCGGTGGTCGCGCTGGAGCCTGACTCCGGCGACGAGGCGTGGCGCGTCGAGATCGGGGAGCTGCCTGACGACCGCGGGTGGACCCGCGCCGCCGCGTGCACCGACGGGGGAGTGGAGCCGGCGACGACTCTGTGGTGCACCGTGACGGACGGCCCCGAGGGCGACGGCGGCCCCGTGACGACGCGGCTCGTCGAGGTGGACACCGCGGCGGGAGCCGTCGTCGGCTCTCATGAGCTGGCCCCAGGGTCCGAGGCCGTGGCGCTCGACGGCACGCTCGTGGTGGGCACCCCGCAGCCCGGCGCCGTCCTGCTGGTCGGCAGCGACCTGCCGAGTGGCACCGAGCGGTGGCGCACCGAGCTGCCGGACGCGGTCTCGTCGTCGTACTCGAGCGGGTGGCTCGGCTCCGCGAGCGGTCACGTGCTCATCCAGGGTGAGGGGGGCACCTGGGCAGTGGACCCGGCGGACGGCCGGGTGCAGGCCCATGACGACGGCGTGTACGTCGGTCGGGGCGCCGAGCTGGTCGACATCCCGACCGCAGGCGGCACGCGTACCCGGTTCCTGGGCGCGGACGGCTCGGGCACCGCTGAGGCGGAAGGATTCCCGATGTACGTGTGGCCCGACGACGGCTCGGCGCCGACCGTCCAGCCGATGACTGCGCCTGCCGGTTCCGACACAGTGCTGCGCGGCGTCGACACGGTGTCCGGTGACGTGCGATGGGAGCGTCCGGCCGAAACCGGGGCCCGGAGCGCCTCCATGGTGCTCGACGGTGTGCTCTACATCAGCGATCTGACCGCAGTGTCCGCCGTGGACCTCGAGACCGGCGCGGAGCTCTGGACCACGGCGGCTTCACCGGTGCTGGACAGCGGGGTGATGACCGACGGGCGGCACCTGCTGCGCTCCGAGACGGCCGGCCGCACGGAGGAGCTGGTGCTGTCCGCCTACACCTTGCACAACGGCAGCCTGGCGTGGTCGACCCCGGTCCCGGAACAGGTGACGCAGCTGTGGCCGATGGGCGGCGCGCTGTACGGGTACGCCCGCGACGGCTCGGAGATGTTCCTGGTCCGCTGACGTGTGCCGGACTGCGCCCGGGACTTCCTCGACGCCGACGCGTTGCTGGACGCGCTGGTCGTGACGCGGGCCTGGTTGGCACTCGCTCCAGTCGACTGGCACAGAGACGTATCGCGTTGAGACGAGCGTGGAACTGACTACGCCTCGGGCGGCCGTGGGTAGTTCCCCACGGACCAGGCTTCCCGTCGGTCGGATGAGTGCGTCCGGCGCTCACCCGCCCGTCGCGGTCGATCCGCTCCGCGCTCGCGTCACCGCTCCAAGGATCACCTTGATGCCGAGGCCGAGCACGACCAGGTTCAGGAGCATCTGCGCGGTGACGACCAGGCGGGCGGTCTCGGACTGGGCTGATATGTCACCGAACCCGACGGTGGTGAAGATCGTGACGGTGAGATAGATCCCGTCGGTCCGCGACAGCGCCTCGGTGAAGGACGCCGGATCGGTCTGGCTGAGGATGTAGTAGATGGCGGCGAACGAGAGCAGGTAGGTCGGCGTCGTGGCTGCCAGTGACTGGGTCGCTCGGATGGCGGGTTCCTTGGAGACGAGGATGGCTCTGACCTGCCACCCGATCATCGTGACCAGCACGGCGACGACCGCGACGAGTGCTGCGACGATCGAGTGGTCGGAGACTCGGCCGAGAGGTAGAAGGTAGTAGAGCGCGACCATCACCGCGGCGGTGGCGAGCGCGGACAGCAGGCCGCGTGCGATGAGCCGGCGGCGCTGCCGGGCGCTCGACTTGTCCGCGGGGTTCACGTGCGCGCCGTCACGCGTTGCTCCGGACCGAGGGCTGCCTGGGGCGCCAGTACCCAGAGCAGCATCCGGCCGGTGAGGGGCGTGGTCGCGATGAGCATCAGGTACACCTCTGCGACTGAGCCGTCGTGGCGGGCGAAGTCGGGTCTGCCGAGCCACGAGGACAGCAGGTAGAAGACGGCGTCGACGATGATCCAGGAGCCGATGTTGGCGAGGATCCACCAGGCCCAGCGGCTGGTGTGTGATCGAAGGGCCGCGGCCTGGGAGAGCCCGAGGAGCGGGCCGAGCGCCAGGGTCTGGCTGGCGGCGAGCAGGTAGGCGCCGTTGACGCTGGTGCCGGAGTCCTGCGCGGTGGTGACCGCGGGGATGATGACCAGCAGCCAGCCGAGGAGCGCTGGTCCGACGTTCGCCATGACCCATCGCCGGCGTGGGATCGGCGTGCGCTGCCGGATGACCTGCCACTGCAGGGCCCCGAGCACGTAACCGAACAGCAGCGCCCCGGCGGTGGCGATGAGCAGCGCCGCGATCCCGCCGCGATCGGCCCAGGACAGGTCGAGCACGTTCGTGCCGATCCACGACAGCAGTCCGACGGCGGTCAGCACCACCACGAAGGCGACGGTGTTGTTCAGGATCCACTGCCAGTACAGACGGGTGGACCATCCGGTCGACGGCGCGTTCATACGTGGCCTCCGAGTGAGCCTCGTGGGTGTGGCCGTGCCGCGCCGTCAGCTGCTGAGCACCGAGAGGCAGAAGCCCAGGGCGGTTGCGGCACCTGCCATCGCTCCGCCACGCTCGAACGAGAACGGCATGAGCGAGTTGGTCAGCATGGCGAGCAGGCCCCCCGCTGCGATCGCTGCGGCGCGGTCGCCGACGACGTCACTGGTGATGACGGTGCCGAGGTAGCCGATGACCGCGGCGACCCCGCACGCGAGGACTACGAGGGACCACAGGCCGGCGAGCTTGCGGGCGCTCCAACCGCTCTCCGCGAGGTCCGCCGAGGGCGCGATCGCCTGCGGGACGTTCGAGACGAACACGGCGACGACGAAGCCGAGACTGATCGTGATGCCGGTCCCGACCTGGATGCCCAGGATCGCGGACTCCGGAACGCCGTCGACGACCGAGCCGACGACGATGCCCATCGCACCGCCCGCGCCGGCGGAGCCGAAGCGCTTGTCGACGTAGGCGTCGGCCAGGAGGAAGACAGCGACGCCGATGAGCATCCAGAGGCCGGTCTGCCAGGACTCGATGTGCGCGGTCGCTTCCGGGAGCAGGTCGAACGAGACCGCAGCGATCATCGCGCCGGCGCCGAACCCGCCCAGGATGCCGATGATCTTCTTGGGGACCTTGATCCAGCAGACGATGACGCCGGCCACCAGCAGCGAGGACTGCGCGAGCAGTCCCCACCCGAACGCCTCGAGCACCTGGGGCACTAGTCCTCCGGCTCGATCTCACCCGGGCGCCAGGTCTTGGCGAAGAACGGCTCGAGTGGGCTGTAGAGACGCAGGATCGTCGACCACCCCTTGCCCGGAACCGTCTGGATCCAGTTGCCGTCGCTCACTCCCTCCGGCTTGGACGGGCCGAAGAACACGGTCGTCGACCCGTCGGGGTCCACTATCGCGGCGGGCGTCGGATAGCTCTGGCTGCCTGCGCGGGGGAACCGCTGCGGCGTGTCCAGCATGGAGCGCGACTGGTTGTCGTAGACGGTCAGCGACCAGAACCTGGCCGCCGGGATGTCGGGCGGAAGCGTCACCCTGTAGGTCGTGCTCCCATCGAAGTAGTCGCCGTTCACGTCGCGGAAAGCGCCGACGTAGGTCGACCCGATCCCCGTGAGCTTCATGACCATCGCGGGGGTGATCCCCGTGGCGTAGAAGAACATCGCGGTGCGCGCGTTGTGAACGCGATACCCGGTGGGGGCGTGTGGCGTGACGACACCTTCGGCGCTGACCTCCGGCGGCGGCGTCTCGAACTCGTAGCCACCGGCGAAGAGCATGTTCATCCAGGCGGAATCGGGGTAGTAGTAGAAGTTCTCCGATTCGCGCGCGTTCCAGTTCAGTGCTCGGCTCGTGGCGGTTCCGATCGCGGCCGCATCGGTCAGGATCCGCTTCATCCGCGCGTCGGGGCTGAACGGCCGGCCCTTGACGATGCCCACGGCTGCCAGCGATCCCATGATCTCCGGATCGAGGGACCCAGCCGGTTCGTGCTGGACCACGTCGTTGATCATGTCGAAGAAGCTGACGTCATTCGGCGGGATGGTGCTCATCACCTTGCCGCTGCCTTCGGTGAACGCTATCGGCTCAGCGGGCCGGAGAAAGCTCCAGTCCAGTTCGTGCTCGGGGGTGCGCCGCAGCGTCGCCTCGCCGGCGAGAGCCGAGGCGATGCTGGTGCCGTAGCCGCCGGGGAGGTAGGGGTAGGCCTTGAGCGTCTTCTTGATCAGCGCCACCGTGGGCTCGGGGTCGTCGTCCTGGAGGAAGGACCGGCCCAGCACGGTCGCGCGGGTCGCTCGCAGCCTGCACACGAAGAACCCGCCCTCGGGGAGCTCGCCGTCGTAGTCGGGGGGCACGAACAGGTACCGGCCACCTTCACCCCGGTCGGGGCCCGGCAGTCCGAAGTCCGTCACCCAGTGCCACCAGATGTCGTCGACGACACCCGGGGACATGGGCGGTGTCTCCAGCACCAGTGGTCCGTCGCCGAGGTCCAGGTTGATCCAGAAGTAGACGGTGTCGGCGTTCGCGGTCAGGAACTGGGACTTGCCGTCCATCATCTCCGACCAGATCAGGGCGGTGTTGTCGGGAACTCCGGCATCATGGAAGCCCTTGAACAGCGACGCCACCGACGCACCCTGGTAGGCGTTCAAGAATGCCTCGATGCCGTGCATCAGGTCGAGGTTGTCGTAGACCTTCGCGACGGTCTCCCTACTCGGCGCGCCGTCGGTGAACTCCAGGGTTCCGAGGCTGGTCTCGAGCCTGTCGGGGGTGGTGATGGCGTCGGCGAGCTCCCGGTCAGCGACCGCGCGTCCGGCATCTGCTACTCCTGCGCTTTCCACGGCGTGCTCCTTCAGTGGGGTGGGACGGTCGCCCGGGCGGGAATGTGCGAACTCGTCTCAGCGGGTCTCGACCGCCGGGGGAGCCCAGTCACCGGCCTCGATCGCGCCGCCGGGCCAGTACGCGCGAAGGAAGAGCTCGAACTCGGCCTCCGGCGCCGGGAGCCAGTTCGACAAGCGGTCCTCCTGGGGCCGTTCATGCTGGACGTAGATCGTGAGCGATCCGTCGTCGTCCAGTCGAAGGTCCTTGTTCTTCGTGCCGAGCGAGTAGCGGTCCAGCTCGTTGGGTGCGAAGAAGTGATGACGGTCGTAGAGAGTGAGTGACCAGAACCCGCGGACCGGCGGCAGCTGCCCTTCGTCGAACCGGACGGTGTAGGAGCTGCTACCCGAGAGGCGCTTCTCGTCCGCGTCGAAATCGGTGAAGAAGTAGGTCGACTCCTCGGGGCGGTTGGCGAAGATGTTGGCTTTCGCTGCCGCCGTCCGAGTGGTGTAGTCGGTGCCGAAGCGAGCGGCGTTCCGGAGGGTTCCCCAGCTGTGACCGACGTCGATGCCCTCGTTGCTGTACTGGAACAGCGGGCCGACGAGATCGCGGGCCGTGTCGACGGCGATCTGGCTGAGCGCGGCTCGGCGATCGGGATCGTCCCCGGCGTAGTCGAGCAGGGACTGCACCAGACGGTAGATCGCCTCCTCGCCCTCGAGCGGCGCGACCTCGCGAAGCACGTCGGGCAGGACGTCGAAGAACCGCTCCGGATCGACCCACTGGACCTCGGCGCCGTCGGCGTCCGCCGGCGGGGCGGGGAACGACGGGAGGTCGGTCCAGTCCGTCGTCCTCGGCTGTCCGGTGAACTCGCTCAACGGGTACGCGGTGACCTGCGACACGAGCGGGCGGACCGCCTCACGGTCGTCGCTGGTGTCGTCCATGAACACCCGGGGGATGAGGCAGCCGATGCTGGTCGGCGACCGAAAGACACCCTCGAAGCCGTCCGGAGCGTCCCCCAACCACCTCGGTCCGGCCAGGAGGTACAGGCCCGGCTTCGAGCCGTACATCTGGCCGAGGTCGCCGAATCCGTCGGTGCGCTGGTCACCGAGCTGGTACACCCAGAAGCGGTCGCCGAAGTCCGGGACCTGGACCACGACCGGGCCGTCGTCGAGCGACAGGATGCCGAACCCGTAGATGACGTCCTGGTTGGGGCTGGCGACGAAGCGCTGATCCGGGCGCGCGTAGTCCTGCAGCATCGTGATGTTGTTGAGTGGCGCGGCCGGCATCACGCCGCCGACGAGCCCATGCGACGGCACCTTGGCGAACGCCGCGTGGCGGTTGTGCATGTTGACCATCGGCCACGCCCACAGGACCGCGAACGAACCGACCTGGCGCAGAAGACCCTCGGTCCACCGGGTACGGGGGACCGGTCCTGGCACCACAGGGGAACTGCGTGTCGTCGCTGCTGGCTGAGCCATGGGTTCGACCTACCCGGGATCGCTTTCACGGACGTTCGGGCTCGCGATGAGTTCTGATCCGGCAGACCGTTGCGCGCGATGGCGAGTTCCGTGCCTGCGCGCGGTCGTCCTTGCAACGTAGGGACGCAGCCCGGGTGAGGCGTCACCCGCGACGGGTGCAGCCGGCACGGCATCGCCCACCGCGGGAACCCCCAGTGGACGTCGAGCGAACGCCGATAATGGACGTTATGTCAGAACGGAGTCTGCGCACTCTCCCGATCTCAGCTTCGCCCTCCGTACGCGTCGGCGGCCGTCCGCGCGGAACGTGGTCGGCCGCCGGGACCGCGTCAGCGGCCGATCGTTTCCAGGTCGGCGAGGTCCTGGTCAGACAATTCGATCGCCGCGGCGGCTATGTTCTCCCGCAGGTGCACCACCGACTTCGTTCCCGAGATGAGCAGGATGTTCGCCGATCGGCGCAGCAGCCAGCTCAGGGCCACGCCCATGGACGTGGTGCCCGTGCGCTCGGCGACGCGTGCGAGGGCGTCCGACTGCAGTGGCGTGAACCCGCCGAGCGGGAAGAACGGGACGTAGGCGATGCTGTCGCGCGCCAGGTCGTCGATCAGGTCGTCGTCGTGGCGGACGGCGAGGTTGTACATGTTCTGCACGCTGACGACGGGGGCGATGGCGCGGGCCTCGGCGACCTGCTCGGGCGTGACGTTGCTGACCCCGAGGTGGCGGATGAGGCCGTCCTGCTGCAGCTGCGCGAGGGTCTCGAACGCTTGGGCGATCGACCCGGGCTGCGGCCCGGTGGCGTCGCCCATGCGCATGTTCACGAGGTCGAGCGAGTCGACGCCGAGTGCCTCGAGGTTCGCCGTGACCTGCTGGCGAAGGTCCTCGGGGCGGCGCGCGGTCGGCCAGCCGCCCTCTGCGTCGCGCGCGGCGCCGACCTTGGTCGCCACGACGAGCGAGTCGTCGTACGGGTGCAGGGCCTCGCGGATCAGGTCGTTGGTGACGCGGGGCCCGTAGGCGTCGCTGGTGTCGATGTGGGTGATGCCGGCCGCGGCGGCCTCGCGCAGGACCGCCAGGGCGGCGTCGCGGTCAGTGGGTGGTCCCATCACCCAGGGGCCGGCGAGCTGCATGGCGCCGTAGCCGAAGCGGGTGACGGTCCGGTCCCCCAGGTTCCAGGTGCCGCCGGGAAGTGCGGTGGTGTTGCTCACGGTGCTGCCGTTTCTGTCGTCGGTCTGGCGCCGCGGCGGCGCCATGAGCCACACTCGCAAAGGTGCTCTCCGTCGGGAAGTAGGCACCTTCAAGTGCGTTACGCACCCAGCAACGGAGGCTCGATGACCACGACGGCGGCGAAGGCGCGCGCTCAGGCCAAGGTGGAGTACAACGCGTTCCTCGCGGGCTGCCCGAGTCGGCAGCTGCTGGACCGGATCTCCGACAAGTGGGTCACCCTCGTCCTGTGCGGGCTTGCCGGGGACAGCGCGGGCGGGCCGGACGCGCCGACAGGCGAGCCGCTGTCTATGCGCTACTCCGAGCTGTCCCGGCTCCTCGCCGGGGTGAGCCAGAAGATGCTGACCCAAACACTGCGCGGCCTGGAAGCGGACGGTCTCGTGACGCGGACGGTGACCCCGACCGTGCCGGTGACGGTCGCCTACGAGCTGACCGACTTGGGGCTGTCCCTGCACCGCACGGTCAGACCCCTCCGGATCTGGGCACAGGCGCACATGGATGAGGTTGCGGCTCGACGTGCCGCCGCCGCCACGGAGCCCTGATCACGCGAACGGATGCCCGCTCGACATCTCGAGTAGGACCCATCCTGATACGCAGGGGTGCCAGTAGTAGTTTGCGTATCGCTCTGACGTGCACGTTTACTGATCCGGCGCGCTCTATTCGGCTCGGAGCGATGCATCGCCGTCGGGGATCTCGTCTATCGCCGATGGGGCCCACGAGTCGGCGAGCCAATCAGCAACTGAGGGGTCGCATGCGTAGCGCGCTTCAGTGCAGCGTCACCTCTCGCCGGTGCGGGACGCCTAGACCGACGCCTCTGCGTCGTCGTAGGCGTCGGGTGTGACGTTCGCGATCAGGTCGCTGGCGACCGCCCGCAGCCGGGCGGCGTCCTCGGGGGCGGCCCCACCGTCCCGCTGGAGACCGAGCCGCATGGTGAGGTCGTCCCCCGACCAGGTGGCGTAGAGCTCCGATCCGGCGGCGTCGAAGGCGGTGTCCTGGCAGATGCTGCCGGTAGCGCCCTCGACGTCGAGCGGCTGAGGTGTCGCGCATCCCTCGGCCCACCGGGCGGCGGCCGCCGGGGCGTCGTCGTCCTGGGTGCGGGTGACGGTCACCGTGAGGGCGGTCCCGACCGCGGTTGTCCATCGACAGCCCAGCAAGTCGGGGGCGTCGGTGAGCCGGGTGGTGGCATCGGTGGGGTCGTTGACCGCGTCTCCGAGAGCCTCGCGGACCGTGGCGTCGTCGACGAAGCTGCACGCCGCGGGCTCTGTGGAGCGCACAGGGTCGGGTTCGTCCCCGGTGCAGGCACTCAGGGTCGTGACGCAGGCCATGCCCGCAACGATCGAGCGCACCACCACTCGCCAGGTACGGGGGGACCCCTTCGGGCAGCTATCGGTCGTGGGACAGTGCGCGGTACGGATCGACGTGCTCCCCTTCGATGAGGCCACCGGACGAGTCCGAGGGCCGACGCCCGTGGTGCAGACGGGAGGGATCAGCCCCCCGGCACACGAGACTAGGAGGTCCCAGGTGCAGCGGCCACCGCGTCGCATACGGGTTCGCTGCGCGAGCACGCACGCGAACTGGACCGATCGGTGCGGAGGTGCCGCGACCGAGTATGACCGAACGTGATACGCAGAGGTGCCAGTAGCAGTCTGCGTATGGCACCTGACGGAACACGCCACCAGGGCGGCATCTGGAACACGCAGCGGCCGATCGCAGGCTCGGCCCTCCCCGATCCGGGACCTGGCGCCCGCGCGGCGTCATGCCTCCAGCGAGCGCAGCGCCAGCTCGACGTACCGTCGCGAGGCGGCCTCCGCGAACGCCGCCGGCGTCGCTGCGATGACCCCGGCGTTCCCGGCAACCAGCAGCTCGAGGTCCGCGAGGCGGACGTCCGCCCGCACCGCACCGACGTCCCGGGCGCGCCGGATGAGCCCCGACAGCCGCTCGGCCTCGGCGGCGAACATCCCTGCAGTCCCCGGTGGTGCGTCGCCCGAGCACGCGCTGAGCACCACGCGGGCCGTGAACCCTCGGTCGCGCACCTGGTCGGCGCAGAACCGGCGGACGACCGCGCGCAGCGCGGCCCACGCGTCGGGGTGGTTGTCGGCGGCGGCGAGCAGCCGTGAGCACGCGGCGTGCTGCTCGGTGAAGGCTGCCGCGACCAGGTCCTCGCGGGTCGGGAACCGCCGGTAGAGGGTGGCCGGCGCGACGCCGGCGCGCCGGGCGACCCTCCTGATGGGGACGTCCGTGCCAGCCTCGGCGAACACGGCGCGCGCGGCGCTCACGATGGCGGTGCGGTTGCGCTCGGCATCCGCCCGCAGCCGCACCGGGGTGCCGTCGAGCAAGTGCGACGAAGTCACGCGGGCTCCTCCCACATCGCTCACGGTGGCCGTTCCCGAGGGCCGTGCCCTCGTACGTTCGAGATCCCACCGTACGTGTCCCACCTGGAGGTTCTCCCGTGCTCGCCGCCCGTTACCACCGCCCTGGTCCGCCCGATGTGCTCCGGCTCGAGGAGGTCCCGGACCCGGTGCCCCGTCCTGGCCAGGTGCTGGTGCGGGTGCGCGCCACGAGCGTGAACGGCGGCGAGGTCCACCTGCGGTCCGGCCGCATGCGGTTCGCGACCGTGGGGCGGCGGACGCTCGGCGTCGGCATGGACCTCGCCGGTGTCGTCGAAGCGGTGGGTGACGGCGTCACGGACCTCCGCAGCGGGCAGCGGGTGTGGGGCGTGCTGCCCGCCCTGGCGGCGCTCGCGCCGCTCGGTGCTGCCGCGGAGCTCGTCGTCGTGGACGCGGACCGGCTCGGGATCGTCCCGGACCTCCTGGACGACGCCGGCGCCGTCGCGCTGCTGGGTGGCGGGACCACCTCGATGACCGCCCTGTTCACGCACGGCCGGCTGCAAGAGGGCCACCGCGTCCTCGTCCGCGGCGCTGCCGGAGGGGTCGGTTACGTGGCCGTCCAGCTCGCCCACGCAGCGGGCGCACACGTCACCGCCGTGGCTCGGGGGTCGGCTGCCGGTCACGTCCGCGATCTCGGGGCCGACGTGGTGCTGGACTACCGCGCTCCCCTGCCGGTGCACCTGGAACGGTTCGACCTGGTGCTGGACACCGTCGGCGGCTCCGGGCTCGGACGGTTCCGGCGGCTGGTCGCACCCGGCGGTCGCATGGTGACGATCGCCGCCACCACCCTCCCTGCTGCCGCCGCCGTGGTCGCCTCTGCTGTGCACGGGTCGCGGCGGGTGCGGTTCTTCAGCGGCAACCCGACGCGCACCGATCTTGCAGCCTTGTCCGAGCACGTGCAGCAGGGTCACCTGCGACCCGTGGTCGCCACGTCGTGGCCCCTGGCGCAGATCGCCGACGCCCACCGGGCCATGGAGGCCGGCGGTGCGGTGGGCAAGCACGTCGTCATGGTCGCGTGACGCCCGCCGGCAGGACCGGGTTCAGCCGGGCTGTTCTGGGTCGGTCACGAGGCCAGGTGGGATAGGAGCGCGCGCCCCAGTGGCCGGCTGCGTGCCGATCTGCGCTCCTCTCCCCCGCCGCGGGCGTCCGCGCTGCTACCGGTGAGCGAGCAGTCCCAGGGCGAGCACCACGACCCCGATGAGTGCCTCCGCTGCGAGGATCACGATGCGGTGCCCCCGGGGCAGGTCGAGCCTGCGGACGGCCATGACACCGATGGTCGTCAACGTCGCCACGGTGAGCACCATCGCGAGCAGCAGTCCGGTCGACGTGTCGTAGATGCCGGTTCCTGCCAGCGCGATGCACCCGAGGGGTGGCATCGCCACCGCGCCGGCGCCCAGGGTGCTCGCGACCATGCGGCGGTGCTCGGGGTGCGCCGGCAGGTGCGCGTGCACGCTCATGTGGCTGAGCAGGTCGGCGAGGTAGACGGCGCAGACTGTCGACGCGACGGCGACGGCGAGGGTGCTCAGCGCCCCGTTGGTCGACGGGTGTGCGTCGTGGACCCGGAGCGTGATGATCACGGCCAGGGCCGTGAACGCCACGTAGATGCGCTCCCTGAGCGCCCCGGCCTGGTGTGTGCGGACGTCGGCGTCGCTCGCCGCCGGTGAGCCGGTCACGCGCCTGCGCCGCGCGCGCCGTAGGCGCGGATGAACGCCCGTGCGCCGTCGGTCATGATCTGGCGGACGTGCGCCTCCTCGGTGCGTCGGCGGGGCGGCTCGTTGAGCACGCGCAGCGCGGTCAGGGCGTGGAAGTGGGCGGCTGCGAGGCCGGGATCGCCGGCGTCGAGCAGGCCGGCGCGGGCGAAGTGGCTGACGCGGTCGGTGAGGACCTGCGCGTGGGCCACGTCGAGCGGATGGTCCTCGAGCTCCGGCAGCAGCGCCTCGTTCTCGTTGATCAGCCTGACCGCGGCCAGGTAGTCCGACGACAGCAGCAGAGATCGACCGAGGGCGGTGGCGAGCTCGGTGAGGGCCTGCCCGAGATCGTCGAGGTCTCGGATGTGTGCAGGGTCGAGGTGTTGCTCGACCAGCCCGCGCAACGTGGCCAGTGCCCTCTCCCCCGCGTCCTCCACGACGCCGAGCAGCAGGCCTCGCTTGTCCCCGTAGTAGTCGTAGACCGTCCGCTTCGACACCCCGGCGAGCGCAGCGACCGCATCCATGCTGGTGCGCTCCACGCTCGTCTGCACGAACAGCTCCTTCGCAGCCGTCAGGATGGCCGCGCGCTTGTGCGCCTGCCCCTGTCGCACGGTCCTGCTTCGTTCTGTCGCCATCGTTCTCCCCTGAGGTCTTCGGCGAGGCTACACCGCCCAGTGCAGATCTACACGACACGGTGTAGTTTACCGATGTGCACTCCTCGAATCCGGTGTTGTTGCAGGCTCACTCCCTGGTCAAGCGGTACGGACGACTCACTGCTGTCGACCGCTTGTCGTTCGCGGTCAGACCGGGCGTCGTCACCGGCTTCCTCGGCCCCAACGGGGCGGGCAAGTCCACGACGTTGCGCATGTTCCTCGGCCTGGACAGGCCGACCAGTGGTGCGGCGACGGTCGGTGGGCTGCGGCTCGCCGAGACGCCGCATCCCATGCGTGTCGTCGGCGCGATGCTCGACGCCCGGGCGGTCCACCCCCGGCGTACGGCCGGGGACCATCTCGCGGCGGTCGCACGTGCCGGAGGCGTCGCGCGGTCCCGGGTGGCTCCGATCCTCGAGCTCGTCGGCCTCGGTGATGTCGGGAACCGGCCGGCCGGCGACTTCTCCCTGGGGATGAAGCAGCGGCTGGGGATCGCCACCGCGCTGATCGGGAACCCGTCGGTCGTGATCTTCGACGAGCCGCTGAACGGCCTCGATCCCGAGGGGATCCGGTGGGCGCGCTCGCTCATGCGCGACCTGGCGGCGGAGGGTCGCACCGTCCTGTTCTCCAGCCACCTCATGGGTGAGATGGAGCTGACCGCGGATCACCTGGTGGTCGTGCACCACGGGCGGCTTCTGGCCGACCAGTCCCTGACCGCGTTCATCGCCGATCGCACCACCGAGCACGTCCGCGCGCGCACACCGGACCGGCAAGGGCTTCTTCGGGCGCTCTCCCGCGCAGGTGTGCACGCCGCACCCGACGCGGCGAGCACCGACGGGCTCGACGTCCGGGGCACCACGACGGACCAGGTCGGTCGCATCGCCGCCGGCGCCGCCATCGAGCTGTCCGAGCTGAGCTCGGTCCGCGACTCGCTCGAGGACGTCTTCCTCACCATGACATCGACCCAGAAGAGAGCCGCCTGACATGGACCTCCTCGCCTCGGAGTGGATCAAGGCCCGCAGCGTCCGCACGACGTGGCTCCTGGCGGCAGGCACCGTCCTGGTCACCGTGGTGGTCAGCCTGCTCGGCATCAGCGGGCTCATGGCCGACTGGCAGGCCGACCTGCCCGCATACTTCGACCCGGTGGGCGTCAGCTTCAAGGGCATCCTCGTCGGGCAGATCCTCATCGCGACCCTGGGGGCCCAGACGTTCACCAGCGAGTACGCCACGGGTCAGATCGTCACGAGCCTGACGATCGCACCCCGGCGCGCCGTCCTGCTGGCCACGAAGGTGGCCGTCACCGCGCTCGTCGCCCTCGCGACCGCGGTGCTCACCGTGGCGTGCAGTGTCGGCGCGAGCCAGGCGGCTCTCGCCGCCGCGGGTCTGCCGACGGCGGACCTGGCCGACGCCGGCAGCGTCCGGGCGATCCTGTGCGCGGCCGGCTACCTGGTCCTCACCGCCGTCCTCGGCGTCGCGCTCGGGGCCATCACGCGATCGTCCTCCGGCGCGCTGGCCGTCGTCGTGACCGTGGCGCTGCTCGTGCCGGCGCTCGCGCCCGGGCTGCCCGGGACCGTGGGGGATCTCGCCGGTACCTACTGGCCCACCACCGCCGGACAGGCCTCGTACACGACGGTCGGCACCGGCGGCCTGACCGGCCCGGGAGGGCTCGCCGTGATGGCGGTGTTCACCCTCTGGACCACACTCGCTGCTCACCTCACACTCAGGACCCGGGACGCATGACGCTCGGTGCCGGTCGCGGGTGGTCGACTGCCCCCGAGTACGACCGATCGTGAGACGCCGAGGTGCCATTACGCGTGACATGCAGTCGCCGACCTGCCACGACGGCGCCCTTCGCGCCCCTACTGCAACGTGACGGTGTAGGGCCCTCCGACCGCGATCCTCGGTGACGGTGATCCTCCGGGACCGTCGCTGGCCAGGATGACGCTGTAGACGTACAGGTCGTACGACCCGGATGCGACTGACTCGTACCTGCCGCTGTCCGGGCAGGATGCGAACCACTGGTACACCTCGGCGGAGAACGACTCACCCTCGCCCAGGTCGAACGTCGCGCCGGAGTCGTAGTCCTGCCGCGTCGGGTCGTACACCTGGCTGACGACGGTGCCGTCCTGGTCGACGAGCACCGCATGCAGTGTCTGCGGCACGATGCCGACGAGCCTCCCGTCGCGGGCCGCGGTCACCGTCGCTCGAGCTCGCAGCCCTCCCCGGACGTCGTCGAGTCTCGTGTCCGGGTGCAGGGTGACGTCGAAGTCTGCGGCGAAGCGTCCGGCGATCAGGTCATCGGGAGCGGGGCGCCCGCACGTCGGTACCAGGTCGGGCCACTGCCCCGCCTGCGGAGCAGCCCCGAGTGCGAAGCTGACGGCCGCAAGCTGAACCACCTCGGCCGAGCCCGTGGTCGGATCAGTGGCGAAGGTGAAGGCGCGGTAGGTCCCTTCGAGCGGTTCGCCGGTGCGGCAGTCGGCCGCGTCGTAGAGGCCGTCCGCAGCGACCGCTCCACTGCCGTCGGTCGCTTCGAGCTGAAGCTGCCGGTGCGAGCTTCTCCGCGCCTGTGCACGAGGTCCGCAGAGGCGCCGTCGGGTAGGCGTCCTTGCGCAGGGTCCGTCACGCTCTGAGCGAGCGGGCAACCAGGTCGATGCACCGGTGTGAGGCGATCGCCGCCGACTCCGCCGGCGTCGCCGCGCTGACCCCGTGCGGGTGGCGACGCGTCAGGGAGTACGGCCGATCGTGATACGCAGAGGCGCCAACGGCGCTGCTCAACACCTCCCCGGGCGCTCAGGGTCTGCGCGCGGCTGTCGGCGCGGCATCTCAGGCGGGGCTCGTGAGGACCTGCGCGCGGCCGATGCCGTTGCCCCCGTACTCGACCCACACCGTGCAGGTGCGGCCGGCAGCGGAGTCCTCAGCCCACTCCTGCAGTGCAGGCAGATCCGGCGCATCGAACACACGAAACTCCCCCGTGGAGGCTCCGGTACGTTCGAGGGATGCGTCTTGCCCTCGAACGTCACCAATCCACCCGTGCCCGCGTGCTGACGGCGGTGGTCACCGCCGCGCTCGCACTGACCGCCTGCTCTGGCGGCGAGGCCGGCCTCGCGCTCGGCGAGACCGCGCCGCTGGAGGCGGACGCTCCGCTCGCCGTCGGCGTCGCCGTTCTGTCAGTCACGCAGAGCACTCTGGAGGATTCCGGCCTCACAGGCCTGTTCGGGACGTCGATCGAGGGGGTCCCGTGGTTCGTCGGTTACCGCCTCGACCTCACCTCCGGCACGCGTGAGGACTTCTCCTGGGACGCCGTCACGGACATGACGACGCAGGCGTGGACGGCCGACGCCGACCGAGCGGGCGACATCGTCGCCACCAACGTCCAGGGTGGGGGCGCGCAGGAACTGCCATGCGCGGAGCGCGGCCAGGAGACACCCGAGGGGTCGATCGGCTACTACTGCCAGCTGTTCATGCTCCCGGAGGGCGCGTCGATCGACTCCATCCAGCTGGCCGACGTCGCGACGTGGTCGGTCGAGGGCAGCGAGGCCTAGCTCTGCTCCGCTGATCCACCCGAGCAACCTCGCTGCTCAGCTGGTTCAGCACGTGTCAGAGCCCGCGACACCAGGGGGTGTGTCGCGGGCTCTTGCCCAGAGCATCGGCATTCCATCCCGGTGGCTTGAGTCTCGGTGCCGTGACGGACCGATCGGCTTCGCCCCGGTTCTCCCGCCTCAGGCCACGCTGGGTTCGAAGGTCCCGTCCGACCGCAGCGGGCACGGTCGCGATACTCCTCCTGCACGCTGAGCGAGTTCCTGACGCCGGCGCCCTCTCCTCGACGTCGAAGGCGGAGGGGACGCCACCACGACGAGTAGGGCGTGCGACCGATCTTCATACGCAGAGGCGCCAGTGGCGGTCCGGGTGCCGCATCTGATGCAACCCGCGGTCCGCTCAGTGCCCGTCCACGCGGGCTGCGACCTGGTGCGCCCGGCCTCGGATCTCCTCGTCAACCCCCGGTTCGGTGTCGCTGCCGCGCAACGCGGGCTCCGCATCGCCGGGCTCGGACCAGGCCGAGACCGTCGTTGCCTGGAGAGCCTGTCGGCGCGCCCCATGCGGGTGCGGACTCGCGCCAGTCCGCAGCGCGAGCAGGAGCGCGTCGCGTCGCGCCAGCCGGGACACGTCGATCGACCTGTCCCCCGCAGGCAGCGGCACCGGCTCCTCTGAGGTCACGCGCGCACCGCCGGATCGGCCCTGTGGCCCGTAGCGACCTTCAGCAGCTCGGACCGCACGAGGTCGAGAAGCTCCTGTGCTGTGACACCCTCGCGCGCCGCGAGTGTCACGAGCTCACGCGCGGCGTCCCTGGTGCGGCCACCTGCTCGTGTCGCGGAGGTGACCACGGTGCCGACCCGGCGCCGCGTGGTGACGACTCCCCCCGCCTCCAGGTCGCGGTACGCACGCGCGACGGTGCCGGCCGCGATGCCGAGATCCGTCGCAAGAGCCCGAACCGTCGGGAGCCGGTCCCCTTCGGTGAGCTCACCAGACACGACGAGCGCGGCGATCTGCTGTCGCAGCTGCTCGTACTGCGGTGTCCCGCTGGCCAGGTCGACGGAGATCCTCACGGCGCCGCCGCCTCAGTCGCCGAGCGGACGGACGCGCGCCAGGTCTGGCGGCGCGGGACGCGCAGCTGTGCGGCCAGCGCGGCGAGCGGCACGACGGCCGCGGCCGTGAGCAGGATCGAACCGAGTGTCACCGGCCCGACCGATCGGTGCCCGAGGCCGGCGAGGACGAGCATGCCCGTCAGCATCACGGCGAGTGCGAGCTGGGCGCCGCCGACCAGGTGCCGAGCCGACCTGCGCCGCAGGTGCAGGTCCCACTCCCTGGAGACACCGAGAACCGCCGGGCGCAAGACGACCAGCCGGAGCGCGAGCTCGGTTGCGGCGACGACGACCACCGCGGCCACCGCTACCGGGACGGAGTAGTACAGCCCCGGGTAGGGACCCCAGGTCAGGCGCTCCACGCCGGTCCCCCCGGCGACGGTGCGCGGCCCGGCCGCCAGCCTCGCGAACACCGCGAGCGACACCACCAGGGAGGCACCCCAGGCGACCAGGAGCCGGTGGGCGCTGACGGGGACCACGTCCGCGCGGCTCCGCCGCGTCAGGTCTGCCTCCCGCAGTGCTCCCGTCGGGCGCGGCCACGTCACCTGTGTGAGCACCTGCGCCGACACCAGACACAGGCCCGCCACAGCAGGGAGGACCGCCACGACGCGGCCGTCGTCCACGATCGGAGCGAACAGCGAGGTGAACGCGAACCCGCAGAGCACGGCCACGAGCAAGGTGGCCCCGGTGACCGATCCCAGAGTCGCGTGGCGGTTGGCACGCGCGGCGGCTCCCGACGCGGTCGGGGTGCGCCGGCTGCTGACGAGGAGCGGCACGAGAGCGATCGCGAGGACGGCAGCGAAGAGCAGCAGCATGGTCGCGGCAGTCGACCACGGCACGCACATCGAGCCGTTCCCGACCGTCCGAACGCACACTCCGTCGGAGATGTACACGGCGCCTCCTGTTCATTGAGTACGTGCAATGAACAATGGATCACCGCCGACCTCACGTCAAGCGCCTCGAGGGCGAGACCCAGGAGGCTCCCGGAACGACCCACGACTGCGCTGTGGCCCTCAGACTCCCGAGTCAGCGCTGATCGACAGGTGTTCCTGGTGTTCCCGGGCCCTCCCACTCCTCGGCGAGCAGCGCGTAGACGACGCTGTCGAGCCACCGGCCGGAGCGGTGCAGGGAGTCGCGGACCGCGTGGGTCTCCCGACGCATCCCCACGCGTTCCATGAGTCGCCAGGAGGCGTCGTTGTCGAGGAAGCAGCTCGCGACGACACGGCGGACCCCCAGGGTGGCGAAGCAGTAGCTCAGGAGCGCGCGGACCGCTTCAGTGGCGAACCCGTGGGCGCTGTAGCCGGGGTCGAGGACCCAGCCGAGCTCGGCCTGGGTGCCCGCCGCCCGGTCGGTGACCTCGAGCTGAGCCCAGGCGTCCTCGCGGCGGAGCATGAAGTCGCCGATGACGGGGCCGTCGAGCAGCTCGACGACGACGGTGGTCGCCAGCCGCTCGGGGTCGGTGAACAACGCCCTGTAGCCGTCGAGGTCGGGCGGGCAGCCGGTGAGCCACTCGTTGACGGTCTCCAGCTGCCGGAAGGTCCAGGTGGCGTCGACGTCGCCGACGGTGGCCGGCCGCAGCCGGAGGCGCTCGGTGGTGAGTGCGTGGCCCAGGCCGCGAGTGGTGTCGCCGCGAACGGTGGTCATGCCGGTGCTCCTGCTGGGTGGGGTGACGGGCCGGTGGCTCGGGGACGATCTGCGGTCATCAATCGTGAGCGAGGGGTTCGACGCTCAGGCTCCGAGCGTCGCTCGGGGGCGGGTCGTCCGGGCGGCGCGCACCGCAGGCACGCCGAGTGCCCAGGCGAGCAGTCCCGCGCCGGCGAACACCGCGCCGAGAATGGCACAGCCGGCCCACCCTGCCGTGCCGTAGACCGCGGTCGTGCTCGCCGCGCCGGTCGCCGAGCCGAGCGAGTAGAAGACCATGTAGGCGCCGATCGTCGTGGAGACGCGGTCGGCGTGCCAGGCCACGAGGATGTGCTGGTTGCCGACGTGGACGGCCTGCACCGCGAAGTCGAGCACGACCACACCGATCGTCAGCAGGGTCAGCGTCCAGGGCAGCTGCCCGATCAGCATCCACGAGGCGAGCAGGACCGCCAGGGCGATGCCGCTGACCGCGTTCGCCTGCCCGGCGTCCGCCCGCCGGCCGGCACGGCTGGCACCGAGGGCACCGGCGAGGCCGGCGAGACCGAAGAGGCCGATCTGCACCTGGGTCAGGTGCCACGGAGCGCCGGACAGCGGCAAGGCCATCCCGCTCCACAGCGTCCCGAACGACGCGAAGAGGAAGAACGCGATCAGTCCTCGGCTCAGGAACGCCGGGTCGACGAACAGCCGGCCGGCCTCCCGGAGCAGGTCGGCGTACCGCCGCGAGGGTGACCGCACGTCAGCAGGGAGCAGGAGGAGTGCGGCCGCTGCCGACGACGCGGCCACCACCGACAGGGTGAGGTAGACGCTGCGCCACCCCCACAGGTCCGCCACTCCCCCGGCGAGCAGCCGGGAGCCGAGGATGCCGATGACGACTCCCGACGTCACGAAACCGAGGGTCCGGCCGCGCTCGCCCGGGGCGGATGCGGCGGCGGCATAGGCGACGGTGGTCTGCACGACCACGGCGAACAGGCCGGCCGACGCGAGGCCACCGAAGGCGACCCAGGCGACGGGGGCGACCGCGACCGTCAGCAGCCCGACCGCGACCACCACCAGGTGCACCGCGATCAGACGCCTCCGGTCGACGAGGTCGCCGAGCGGCACCAGGAGGACCAGGCCCAGCAGGTAGCCGACCTGCCCCGCGGCGACGAGCCAGCCGAGCGCGTCGGTCGGTACGCCGAGGCCGCGGCCCATGTCGGTGAGGATGGGCTGAGCCGCGTACACGGCCGCCACCGCGACGGCGCAGATGACGGCCAGCAGCGTCGTGGTCCTGAGCGTCACGGCACCTCTACAATGGTTGCACATCGATACTCAACGGACCGTAGGGCACGATGGTTGCGAATCGCAACTCTTGGGAGGTGTCATGGCCGAGCCGAGCGGCGGCGCGCGGTGGACCGACCCGGAGTGCCCCGTCGCCCGGGCGACCGACCTGGTCGGCGACCGGTGGAGCATCCTGATCGTCCGGGACGCGATGGCCGGCGCGCGCACCTTCACCGACTTCCAGAAGCGCACCGGCATCGCGCGCAACATCCTCACCGACCGCCTTCGCAAGCTGTCGGCCGCCGGGCTCATCGACCAGGTCGACGCGCCGCCCGGCAAGCGCAAGCACTACGAGCTCACGGCAGCCGGCGAGGACCTGTTTCCCGTCGTCCTCGCGCTTCGTCACTGGGGAGAGCGACACGCCTTCGCCGAGGGCGAGACCCACTCGACGCTCGTCGACGAACGCGGCACCCCGGTCGCCCACGCTGTGCCCGTCGGCGTCGACGGCACTCCCCTGACGAGCCGGAACACGCGCGTCGTCTCCGTCGCCGAGGAGACCGCGCGCGTCAGAGCGACCGCTGACCAACCGCGCGCAACCGTCAGCCGACCTGGGAGCCCGCTGCCGTGGCGATGACGCGGGCCAGGTCCTCCGGGCGGCTCCACATGGGCCAGTGGCCGGTCGGCAGATCGACGACGTCGACGTGCTCCAGCTTCGCGACCTCGGCGAACATCGGGTGGGCGGCGCCGGCCAGCTCCATCACCTGGGCACCCGGGATCGAGCAGCACACCAGCGTGGTCGGTATCCGCAGGCGGGCGTCGTCGGTCAGCTCCACCGGCTGGCGCAGCACCGGGCCCGGCTCCGGGACTGCTCGCGCGCGGAAGCGCTCGAGGTCGTCGGTGCTCAACCCGTCGAGGCTCGCCTGCTCCCGCAGCACCTCGAAGGGCGGCAGGGGCAGCTCGTCCAGGTCGTCCGGGGCGAAGACGGTCCCGGGCGCGACCGGCCCGCTGTCGACCCAGACCACGCGGCGCACGCGCGCGGGGTGGCAGTCGAGCGCGAGGCTGACCGGCGCGTTCGCTCCGCTGTGCGCCACGATCACCACCGGCTGCCCGGCCCCAGCGTCGTGGATGGCGTGCTCGATCGCCGCTGCCTGGTCGTCCAGCGTCCTGGACGCGCGCTCGGGGTCGGTCGGGTCGAGGCCGGGGAGCGTCATCGGGACCGCGCGCCTGCCGGCGGCTGTCATGTGCTCCACCACCTCGTCCCAGGCCCACGCCCCCAGCCAGTGGCCGGCGATGAGGAGGATGGTCGGTTCGCTCGTCGTGCTCGTCGTACTTGTCATGCGGCGATGCTCGCAAGCCCGCAGGACAGCGGTGTGTCACCATTTGTGACATGAATTCCGGAGGCCGGCCGTGAGGCGGGCAGAGCGGCTGCACGCGCTGTCCGAGATGCTGCGCCGTCACGGATCCCGCGGGTGCACCGCCGAGCGTTTGGCTGCGGAGTTCGGGGTGTCGGTGCGGACGGTGAAGCGGGACCTCGCGGCCCTCGAGAGCGCCGGTGCGCCGATCTGGTCGCGCCCGGGGCCCGGTGGCGGGTACGGTCTCGCCGCTCGGGCGAGCCTCCCGCCGATCAGCCTGTCTCCCGCGCAGGCGGTCGCCCTGCTCGCGGCCGTCTCCGCCGCCCCCGAGGCCCCGTACGCGGATCTCGCCTCGGCGGGCGTCCGGAAGATCGTGGACGTCCTGGACCCCGCCACCCGGACGAAGGCGGACGAGCTCGCGAGCCGCGTGTGGGTGGACGCGCCCCGGTCGTCGTCGCGCGCGGTCCGATCCGCGCTCGAGGAGGCGATGGCCGAGCAGCGCGTCGTGCGGATCCGGTACGTCGCGGGCGACGGCAGTGCGTCGACTCGTGACGTCGAGCCGGTCATGTTCGGCTCCAGGGGTGGCCGGTGGTACCTGATCGGCTGGTGCCGCCTGCGCAGCGACATCCGCTGGTTCCTCGTCACGCGGATCGAGCACGCCAGCGTGACCACGACCCCCTGCGGTGACCACGGCGTCGAGGAGGTCGGCACTCCCCCGCCGACGGCTCGCTCCGTGCAGACGGTCCGCTAGCGTCGGCGGCATGCTGCCGGAGGCACCGCCGAGCGACTACGTCCTGCTGACCTTGATCGTCGTCGTGACCGGGGTGGTGCCGTTCGTCGTGACCCTCGCGGCGCGTCGGGTCCAACGTCACCGCGGCGGGGGTGCCGACCGGTCCGCGCCTGCGTGGACCCCGTGGGCGGTACCCGTCGTCCTGGTGGCGTGGTGGTTCGCCGCGGCCTGGCTGTTCCTCAGGGACTGAGCTCGCGGCACGGCGCCGACCTGGCGGCGACGACGGCCGTGGCCCCGATCAACGGTGAGCACATGTCGGGCGCCGGCTCCGGTCTCCTGCTCGTCTCGCTCACGACGTTCCTGGATGAGGACGGGTTGCAGTCGGTGCCCTGGGGAGGTACCTCCCGGAAGGTGTCCGTCGATCTTGCCCCCGGCACACCCTGGATTCCTGCCCACGCGTTCACGCGTCGCCTCGCCGGCAGATGACGGCTCCGTGCGGCCGAGAGTCGCATCCGGTCCTGCGGTGCGACTCCACCACGTCGAATCCGTGGCGCCGCAACACCTCGTGCAGCGTGCGCATCGGCCATCGGTACGCCGGCGCTACCGCGTGGTCGAACTCCTCGATCGACGCGCCGCCGTCGAAATATCCGACGAGAAGCGCGCCCCCGGGGCGGATCGTGCGTGCGAACTCGGCGAGCGGCACCGCGATGCGACCCGGGGTGTGGTGGATGGTCGAGTACCAGGACAGGATCCCGCCGAGCGACGCGGTGGGCTCGTCGATCCGGTCGATGCTCGCTACGGCGAACGGAACATCGGGGTAGCTCGATCGGGCGCGCTCGATGAAGGCCGGCACGAGGTCGATCCCGCGGACGGCTTTCCCTCGACGCGCGAGGTGGTTCGTCCAGTGGCCCGGGCCGCATCCGGCGTCGAGGATGCGGCCATCCACCGTGTCGGCCCAGCTCTCGACAAGCTGCCTGTCCGAGGGGTGCACCGCCCTCATGGAGCCGAAAAGGTCGGCGTACTCCGCCGCCCTCCGGGAGTAGGCCTCGTCGACGGTGGTCACCACGTCGACGCTAGCGCCCCGGCCGCATGAGCGTCACGACACCGGCTCAGCTCGGCGACCCGGGGGCCTGGTCGTGCTGCTGCTCGGGACGCTTCAGACGCGACCACGGCACCAGGGCGATCCACGCGACCGACGCGATCGCGGCGCCCATGATCATCGACGCGATATCCATCCCGCCGACTCTAGAGGGGCCGGTCCCCCGGCTGCAGCGACCGACCCCCAGGCAGCAGCGACGGGTCGTCCAGGTCGATGCGCACCAGCGGGCTCCCGGCGATCCAGTCGTCTGCCGATCCGATGACGTCCTGCACGCCGCCGCGGTTGTCCGGGTGCCGGAGCTCGTCGACGATCTCGCGGAGCACCCGTGCGCGCTCAGCCGGGTCGGTGATGGCGACGCCCGTGGCCGGCAGGTCGGCCCGCACGCCGTTCTTCAGGTGCACGACGATCCTCGGGTCGGCGAGGATGTTGGCGTACCAGTCGCGCCGCGCGGGCGCGGTGCTGAGGTACAGCTCGTCGCCGGCCCGGTAGAACCAGATCTCGATCCTGCGCGGGCGCCCGGACCGGGCGCCGGTCGTGGTGAGGTCGATCGTGCGTGCCGCGGCGCTCGACGACCGGTCGAGGGACAGGGCTGCCGTGACGGCGGCGCGGTCAGCCACCGGAGCTCTCCCCTGCCGGCAGTGCGGGTCCGAGGAGCAGTCCGCCGTCGACCACGAACTCGGCGCCGGTGACGAAGGCGGCCTCGCGGGACGTCAGCCACAGCAGCATGGCGGTCACCTCGTGCGGCTCGCCCAGGCGCGGGACGGCGAAGACGTCCGGCGAGTAGGCGTCGGCGATCGCGATGTCGGACCCGGGGACGGGTGCGTGGACGAACGGCGTGGACACCACGCCCGGGTGCACCGCGTTCACCCGGATGCGGTCACGGCCGAGCTCCAGCGCGGCGGTGCGGGTCAGCCCTCGGACCGCCCACTTGGCGGCGGTGTAGGGCGCGAACAGGGCGGTGCCGACGTGGGCCATCGTCGAGACGATGTTGACGATCGAGCCGCCTCCGGCACGGCGGAGCGACGGCGCCACCGCCCGGATCCCGAGGAAGGCACCGGTGGCGTTGACCGCGAGCGCGCGCGACCAGTCGGCGGGGTCGGTGTGCTCGATCGGCGCCGGTGGCGTCTGCAGGCCGGCGTTGTTCACCAGGACGGAGATCGGCCCGAACTCCGCCTCGGCCGCGTCGACCGCGCGCGACCAGTTGTCGGGCTCGGTGACGTCGAGGTGGACGAACGCGGCGCGCGCTCCGAGCTCGTCGGCCAGGGCCTCCCCCGCGTCGTCGCGGCGGCCCGCGATCACGACGCGTGCGCCGTCGGCGTGGTAGCCGCGGACGTGGGACGAACCCATCCCGCCCGTGGCTCCGGTGACGAGGACGACGTCCTCGCTGTAGCGCGTTCCCATGCTGGTTCCCTCCACGTGCCGCGAGTCGGCCGACTCGCCTCATGAAGCGTGCACCGCCACGTGAGGCGAGTCAAGCGACTCGCGACCCGGTAGGCTGGCGCCCGTGCCGGGTATGTCGTCGTTCCACCAGCGCGTCGCCGCCGACAAGCGGGCCGCGATCCTCGCCGCCGCCACCACGCTCTTCGGGACGCAGGGGTTCGCGCGCACCTCCCTCGCGCAGGTCGCCACGGCCGCGCAGGTGTCGACGTCCACGCTGTTCAAGCAGTTCCCCACCAAGGACTCGCTGTTCGACGCCATCGTCGACGACGTGTGGACGCCCCGGACGCAGCTCACCGCAGACCTCGATCCCGCCGACCCGGAGGCGGGCATCCGAGCGCTCGGGACGGTGTACGCGGAGCTGCTGAGCCGGCCGGGGATGGCCGACCTGTTCCGGCTCGTCATCAGCGAGGCGCCGTCATCGCCGGAGCTCGGCCGCCGGCAGTTCGACCTCGGCAAGCTGCCGTTCTTCGAGGAGGTGCGCCGCTACCTCGAGGCCGCCGCGCGGGCGGGGACGCTGAGGGTCGAGGACCCCACCATGGCGGCCACCCACATGATGGGCATGATCTCGAACTTCGTGCTGTGGCCGCGGATGTTCCTGCTCGACTGGGACCCCGGGGCCGACGCGGTCGCCCGTGCGGTCGAGGAGGCGGCGCTGACCATGTCGGCGCGCTACGGGAAGCGCTGACGATCGCCTGACGTCGGCGCGCGGAGCGGCAGGGTGGGGTGGACACTGCGCCGGTGGGCGCTCAATGCGTCCGTCGGAGCCGAAGTCGTCCTCGTGAGCCCCCGGCGCCGCTAGCGTGCCCTCGTGACCTGGACGCGCGCCCGTGGATCGGTCCTGGGTGCCGCCCTGGTGGGCGGATCGGCCGACGTCCTGGACTTCCTGCTGCCGCTCTGGGCCGGGGCGGAGCTCGGTGGGACGTCCGCACAGGTCGGCGCGCTCGTCGCGCTCGAGCTCGTGTGCTCGTTCCTCGCCCGGCCCGTGGCTGGGCGGTGGGTGGACACGCAGGAGCGGACCCGAGTGGCCGCATCCGGCGCCGTCCTCTCCGCAGTCGCGTGCCTCGGGTACGCGCTCGCTCCGGGGCTCGGGGTCGCGTACGCCGCAGCAGTGGCGGGCGGGGTCGGCGGGGCGCTGCTCTGGGTCGCGGTCCGTGCGATCACCGCGGAGCGACTGGAGCACGACAGCGGTGCCTTCGCGGGGCTGTTCTCCTCCGTCGCCCTCGCGTCGTGGTTCTTCTGGGTCCCGGCCCTCGTGCTGCTTCCGGCGATCGGGTACCGCGGAGTGTTCGGGGCCCTCGGTGCGACCTGCTGCCTGGCGGCTGCGGCGCTGCTGAGGGCGCCCCGGGTCGCGCGGGCCGCGGGCGGACCCGCCGCCTCGGATCATCGCGCCGTCCGTCGTCTGGCGCCGCTGCTCGGGGTCGTCGCGCTGATGGCGGTCGCCGAGGCCGGTATCGGGCTCCTCCTGCTGCTGCACCTGCAGGCCGAAGGGCTCGAGGTCTACCAGATCGCCCTGGTCCAGATCCCTGCCGGCATCGCCCTGACCGTCCTCCCCCGCCCGCTCCACCGGCTCACCGCGCGCCGCGGACGCCGTCAGGTCTATGCGACGTCCGCGCTCGGGTCGGCCCTCTGCGCCGCGGGCCTCGCGTTCGCGCCCGCGCCCGCTGTGATCGCCGCGCTGTGGATTCTGACCGGCGTCGCCTGGGCGGCCGCGACACCGATCCACGAGGCCGCGGTCGCGCAGGTCAGCGGGAGCCGCGCGGGACGCGGGATGAGCGCGATCGGCAACGCCGGCCTCGCAGGCGCTGCCGTGGGCTCGGTCGCCGCCGGGGCGTTGTACGGGGCGGCGTCCTGGCCGCTGGTGTGCGGGGTGTTCGCGGGCGTCATCGCGCTCGGAGCGGTCGCCGGACCGGGAGCGCTCGCCCGGATGCGGATCGACGACCGGCCGCCGTCCCCGGCGCGGACGGATGCCGGCTGACCGGGAATCTCGCTCATCGCCGCAGGTCAGCGCGGTCCACGGTGCGAGACGGTCGCACGACCGGCCTGGTCGGCGCCCCGAGCTCGCCGCTAGGTTCGCGGCATGCGTCGCCCCCTTCGCGCCCCGCTCGTCGTCGTCCCCGTCGTGCTGCTCGCGCTCGCCGGGTGCACCGCGGACCCCGTCGCGCCCACCGCGTCGAGCACGCCGATGACCACCGCGTCGACAGATCCGTCGGCGTCGGCCGCTCCGTCCGGGCCGGGACCGGTCGTCGTCACCGCGCCGGCCGAGTGCGACGAGGTCGAGCTGGCCCCCGGCGCAACGGTGACCGGGACCGCGCTGGCCGCGTGCGTGGAGGGGTTCTCCCGCGCCGCCGGGTCCGGGCACGAGTACCTGCTCTCGGGGGACTCGTCGGGCGAGGTCGACTTCGTGTACGGCGACGCCTCGCAGATGGCGGGCACGATGACGAGCGCCGACGGCGAGACCTCGTTCGTGCTCACCGCCGACGACGCCTGGGTCACGATCGACGGCGCGTGGGTGCACGGCGACCCGACGAGCAGCGACCCCGAGGAGATGCTCGCCGGGACCATCGGCCAGGCCTACCGTGCCGCGTCGGACCCGTCGCTCGGCGCAGCCCTGATCGCGGCCGCCGCGACCTGGACGGTGCAGACCGACCAGGACGTCGTCACCCTGCAGGACGGCTCGGAGGTGCACGCGTGGCGGCTGCAGGCCGACGCGCCGTTCGCCGCCCTCGGTGGCGCACAGGTGCAGGAGATGATCGTGTGGCTGGCGCCCGGTCACGTCGTGGTCGGCAACCAGGCGACGGTCGACGTGGGCGGGGTGCAGACCACGACGCTGCAGCAGTACTCCGACTGGGGCGCGCCCGTCACCGTCACACCCCCGCTCGACTGAGTCGCGCCCTGCACGTGATGTCCCACCCCAGGTGGATGCACGTCTCCGCGGGTCACTGCGACGCTGGCTCGTCGTCGGGTCGTGCCGACGTGCCGCCGTCGCCCGCCCGAGAGGTCCATCCGCCCGTGTTCCGCCAGGTCCCCGTTCTCCCGGTCGTCGTCCCGCTGGCCGCGGCCACCCTGACGGCGCTGCTGTGGTCCCTGGCGCGGCGTGGGCGGTTCTCGGTCCCGCGCGCCGCGCTCGCTCTCGCGCTCTGCGTGTACGCGGCGGGGATCGTCGCGAACACGGTGTTCCCGATCTTCCTCGACAAGCCCGCCAGCAGCGCCGCCTGGGGCGACCACCTGGCCCTCGTGCCGCTGGCGGGGTACGAGGTGGCCGATGCGGTCATGAACATCGTGGTCTTCGTCCCGCTGGGGATGCTGGTGCCGCTGCTCATGGTCCGGCCCTCGTGGTCGCGGACCGTGGCGGTGGCGGCGTGCGTCAGCCTGGGGATCGAGGTGACGCAGCTCGTCACCGCGCACCTGCTGGGTGGCGGCCACCTCGCGGACGTCAACGACCTGCTCTTCAACGTCGTCGGCGGCGCGGTCGGCTACCTCGTGCTCGCCGCGGTCACGCGCGTCCCCCGGGCCCGCGCCCTCGTCGACCGGTTCCGCTGGCACGGCACCGGTGCTGAGGGCCCGGCCGCTCGGGACACCGTCGCTCCGGACACCGGGCCGACGCATGCACCGGCGTCCTCAGCGGCGCGGACGAGGGGCTGAGGCGCGGGTCGGCGCGCCGGCGCGGGGTCGGACGTCCCGAGCCGCTCCGGCTCATCGGATGAGCGTCTGGGCGTGCTGCTCGACCCACGCCGCGTCGCGCAGGTACAGGTCGGTGTGCCGCCGCAGCTCGGGGTCGCCGTCGGCTCGATCCCGCGTGAACCGCGCGAGCTCGCGCAGGCGCACGACGACGGTGTGGACGAGACCCGGCAGGTCGGCGGTCCCGTAGGCGTCGCACAGCAGCCTCGGGCGTCGTCGTACGGGGCTGCGTCGTTGTGGCACACCACCTCGGCGGGCTCCCGGGCCGGCAGCCGCCGCACGCCGCCGGCCCGGTCGAACGACGTGGAGGCGTCGTGCACGCGACGCAGCGGGACCTCGACGCCGTGCGCGACGCTGGATCGTGGGCCCCGTCAGCGTTGCGCGACGACCCGCAGGCGCCAGCCGACCACGGCGGCGACGACCGCCACCACCAGCA
This sequence comes from Cellulomonas endometrii, assembly GCF_949769265.1. Taxonomy (NCBI): domain Bacteria; kingdom Bacillati; phylum Actinomycetota; class Actinomycetes; order Micrococcales; family Cellulomonadaceae; genus Cellulomonas; species Cellulomonas endometrii. The sequence continues at coordinate 318,178 of NZ_CATKPC010000001.1, forward strand.
GGGCGAGCCCGCGCACCAGGGCGTCGTGCGCGTGCACGACCATCGCGTCGCCCCCGCCGGCATCCGTCCGCGCGAGCTGCGTGGCGACGTACCAGCGGTTGCCCCACCGGAACCCGTCCGCGACGGCGAGCACGAGCGCCACCACGGCGAGCACCCGTGCCGCCGCTCGGACGCGAGTCCGCACCGCCCGCTCCCCTGCCGCCGACCGCACGCCCACGACGTCCCCCTCGTCCGACCGGGGCCGTGCCCGGTGCTGCCGGCACCGTAGCGGACGACGGACTCCTCGCGAGGAAGGACGACCGACCCCGGTCGTCGGCGTGCGCTCGCGGCGGTCGTGGGCTCAGAGGAGCGTCGTGAGGACCCCTCCGTCGGCGCGCAGGGCGGCGCCGTTGGTGGCGGAGGAGACGGGGCTCGCCAGGTAGGTGGCGAGGCTGGCGATCTCCGCGGGGTCGATGAACCGCTGCAGGAGCGAGGTCGCGTTCCCGGCCGCGATCGCGCGCTTCATCTCGTCCACGGGCACGCCCTGTCCGCGGGAGATCTCCTCGACGGCGCGGGCGACGCCGTCGGAGTACGTCGGGCCGCCGAGGATCGTGTTGACGGTGACACCGGTTCCCCGGGTGAGCTTGGCCAGGCCGTTCGCGAGGGCGAGCGCCGCGGCCTTGGACACGCCGTAGGGCAGCATGTCGCCGGGCACGTCCACGCCGGACTCGCTGCTGATGAAGAGGATCCTGCCCCAGCCGCGCGCGAGCATGCCGGGGAGCACGTGCCGGGACAGGCGCACGCCGCTCATGACGTTGACGTCGACGTACCGCTGCCACTCCTCGTCGGCGACGTCCTCGAACGCGCCGACGCCGAAGACGCCCACGTTGTTCACGAGCACGTCCACCTCGCCGAGCGACCCCAGCAGCCGCCGGACCTGCGCGGGGTCCGCGACGTCGGCCGCGGCACCGGAGACCGTGGCGCCCGGGACGGACGCCTCGAGCGACCGCACGGCCGCCTGCACCCGCTCCTGGCTCCGCCCGTGGACGACGACCTCCGCACCCTCGGCCAGCAGCGCCTCGGCGATCGCGTAGCCGATCCCCTGCGTCGACCCGCTCACGAACGCGCGCTTCCCCACCAGATCCAGATCCACGACTGCTCTCCCCGTTCGTCGAGTCACGTGCTCAGGCAAGCGACAGCGAGGAACGTATCACTTTCCCGAGCAAGTGATAGTGGCGTGACCGGAGGCGGTGTCCGCGTAGGCTCATCGCCATGCCGGACCCCGACGCCCCCGCGAGCGCGCCCACGGAGCTGACGGGCGACGAGCTCGAGACGTGGGCCGCCCTGGCGACCGTCCTGGAGTGGCTCCCCGCTGCGCTGGACGGCCAGCTCCAGCGCGACGCGCAGCTCTCCCACTTCGAGTACGGCGTCCTGTACGCGCTGGCCACGGCGCCCGACCGCACGCTGCGGATGAGCGTCCTGGCGGGGTACGCCAACAGCACCCTGTCGCGGCTGTCCCGCGCGGCCACGCGGCTGGAGACGCAGGGCTGGCTGCGACGCACACCGGACCCCGCCGACGGGCGCTACACCCTGGCCGTCCTCACGGACCTCGGGGCGGAGAAGGTGCGGAGCGCGACCCCCGGCCACGCGGAGGTCGTCCACCGGCTCGTGCTCGACCGCCTGACGGCGCGGCAGGCCCGGCAGCTGCGCGAGATCAGCCAGCGGATCAGCCGTGCCGTCCGGGAGGACGGCGGCTGGCGACCGCGGTGAGGTGCCCGGTCGCGCAGGACGCGTCCCGACCCCGACACTCGACCCGTGGACCACGCACTGGTGACCTGGGCGCTGGCCGTCGTCGGCGGCGCGCTGCTCCTGTGGCTCGCGCTGGTCGTCGCTCTGTGGGTCGGGCGCCCCGAGGAGGGCACGGCGCGTGAGGCGCTGCGGCTGCTGCCCGACGTGCTGCGACTGGTCCGGCGGCTCGCCGGGGACCCCTCGCTCCCCCGCGGCGTCCGGGTCCGGTTGTGGCTGCTGATGGCGTACCTCGCCCTGCCGTTCGACCTGGTGCCGGACGTCATCCCGGTGATCGGCTTCGCGGACGACGCGGTGGTCGTCGCCCTGGTGCTGCGCGCGGTGGTCCGGCGCTCGGGCGCGGGGGCGCTGGAGCGGCACTGGCCGGGCAGCGCCGACGGGCTGGCGGCGGTGCGCCGGCTCGCGCGGCTGCCGGTCCCCGGGGCGCAGGCGCCCTCCTGACCACCGCGGGCACGGTCGTCAGGAGGGCCGCGCGGGCTCGGCCGGCGCCGGTCAGCCCGCGTCCGGGAGCACCGGCAGTCCCGCGAACCGCGGATCCGTGACGTCCGCGGGCACCGTGCGGCGGGCAAGCTCCGCGAGCTCCTCGACCGGCAGCGCGCCCGACACCGTGTAGCGGACACCGTCGGCCTGCCAGCTCAGCCACCCGCCCACGTCGGAGTCGGGGTCGCCCCAGGGGCTGAACACGGCCCGGTGACCGGCGACGTCGACCAGCACCGTCTCCTGCGCCCAGTAGCTCACCGCGACCTCCGGCGGTGCGGTCGCGAGCTGTGCCTGCAGCTCCACCCCGCCACCGAGGGGCGGCTCCGCCGTGCCGTCGGAGCTCTCGACGGACGCCGTGTCGCCGTAGGTGACCCACCAGGTGCGCGTGGTGCGGTCGGCGGGCCCGTCCGGGACCGGGACCGACTCGTAGGCGGCGGGTGCGGACGCGGCGTCGACGTGGACGCCGTCGACGGCGAGCCCGTCGACGACGGCGACCAGGTCGTCGGGGGTCATCCCGCTGCCGTTGACGAGCCACCGGACCCCGGCCTCGTCGACCCAGGTCATGAGGATCCCGGCGCCGAGGTCACGCAGCCGCCCGTCGACGCCTCGGACGCTGACGTCCGTGACCCCGTCGGTGCCGGCGGGGAACGGGTCCGCCACGTCGGCGTACACGGCGATCCCCCGCAGCGGGTCGGTGTCGAGCAGCACCGCGACGGGCACGGCGTCCGGGCAGTCCATCGTCTGGTCGTGCACGCCGACGCTCGCGAGCGGCCACGGGGCGTCCCCGAGCAGGGCCGCCGCGCGGGTGATGCGGCTGTCGGCGGCCCACTCGTCGGGGTCGGCCCACTCGGCGTAGCCGGAGCCGCAGCCGGTGGCAGCGTCCGACGCGCGAGCGGGTGCGACGCCCAGCGCCAGGGCGACGGCGGGCGCGCCGGGCACTCCGGGCGTCTGTCCGCCCAGCTGCGGGACGACGACGCCGCCGACCGTCAGCACGGCGGCGAGGCCGACCGTCCCCACGGTCAGGCGCGTGCGTCGGCGGGCCGTCCGCAGGGCCCGGGCACGGCGCTGCACCGCCGCGAGGTCGGGGACGGGGCTGACCGTCTCGAGGTCGGCGAGCCGGGACAGGGGGTCGGTGCTCATCGGGCGAGCTCCTCACGGGTGGGGCCGCACGTGGCGGCGAGCAGCGGCACCAGGACGTCGCTGATCGGCGTGGGGATGCCGAGCTCCCTGCCGCGTCGCTGGACGACGCCGTTGCGGATGTCCCACTCGAGCGGTCGACCGTTCTCGCGGTCGGCGAGGATCGAGGTCCCCCGGTCGGCCGGGGACGCCCGGAACGCGTCGAGGATCCGCTGGGGCTCGTCGTCCCCCAGCCGCGCGCCCTCGGCCCGCGCGACCGCGAGGCACTCGGCGAGGTAGGCGAGAGTCAGACCGCCCATGTCCTCGCGGCGGAACACGCCCGAACGCCGGCCCGTGATCGCCATGAGCCCGGCCGCCGCGTTCTGCAGGAGCTTCCGCCACGCCATCGTCGGGAAGTCGGCGGCGACCTCCACCGCGCAGCGGGTCCCGTCCAGCGCAGCGCCGATCGTCGCGGACCCGGGGGCGTCCGGCACGGTGAGGCGCGGGTCGGCCAGGAGGCGGACGGCGCCGCCGGGCTCGCGGACCGCCGGGAACCAGACCACGGCCGGCACGACGACGGCTCCGCGGACGAGCGGCGTCACGGTGCCGAGCTGCTCCACGCCGTTCTGCAGCACGCAGACGACCGTGCCCGGGCCGCACAGCGCCGCGAGCCAGGGCGCGGCGGACGCCGTCTGCGTCGCCTTCACCGCGAGGAAGACGACGTCGGCCGTCTCGGCGACGCCGTCCGGGTCGGTGCGGACCGGTCCGGGGACGACCACGTCCCCCTGGTCGGACTCGAGCCGGAGCTCGCGTGCCGGCGTGCGGCCGGCGACCAGCGGGGTGCGCCCCTGCTCGTGGAGCGCGGCAGCGATGGTGGTGCCGATCGCGCCGGGCCCGATGACCGCGAACCGCGACCGCCGTGGGGTCGTCATCCCGTCCTCCTGACGTGTGGTGACGCGCGGCGAGGCCTCGGACGCCGCCGTCTCCGCCCAGAGCCGAGCGTGCCCTACACCTGCTCGAGCATCACGGATGCCGCCCCCGGCGCGCCGCCGGAGCAGAGGGCGCCCGAGGCGCACCGGTCAGGACATCGTGGCCAGCAGGTCCCGACAGGCGCGCTCGCAGGCGCGGCACGCCTCGGCGCAGACCCGGCAGTGCTCGTGCATGTCCGCGTGCTGGGCGCACTCGTCGCCGCACGCCCGGCAGGCCGCGATGCACGCCTCCAGGTGGGCGCGGGTGGTGGTCGGGTCGTAGCCGGTGTGGCGCGACAGGATCCGGGCGGTGGCGCCGCAGCTGTCGGCGCAGTCCAGGTTCCTCCGGATGCAGGTGCGCAGGTCGGCGACCATCTCCTCGCTCAGGCACGCGTCCGCGCACGCGGTGCACGCCTGGGCGCACTCGGCGAGCGACTCGATCGCGTGCGCGAGCCTGTCGCGGTCGAGGTGCAGCGTGGCGGGGTAGGTCCGCAGCATGTCGGTGGTGCGCATCGCGTTCTCCCTCGAGCTCGGTGTCCGCAGGTCCGCCCGTGGTCCGGGCGTCCGACCACGCTAGGAGCGTGCCTGATTCCTCGCACGTGGCCACGAAAAGCGGGGGCCGTCCAGTCGGGCATAGGTTACGGTGGACGAATGACGGTGGAGATCTACGCACTCAGCGTGCTGCGGGGCGGGCCGGTCCACGGCTACGAGCTGAAGAACCGGATCCGGCGCCCCTCGATCGCACCGGTCAACAACAACGCGCTGTACCCCGCGCTGCGGCGGCTGGAGCGCGACGGCGCGGTGACCAAGGTCGTGGAGCAGCAGGAGGGCCGCCCGCCGCGCAACGTCTACACGATCACGGAGTCCGGCCGGGCGCTGCTGATCGACCTGGTGTCGACGCTCCCCCGCGACCTCGCGGACGACGACGAGGAGTTCCTGCTCCGCGTCAGCTTCTTCGACGAGCTCCCGGTCCCGGCGCGGCTCGGCGTCCTCGCCGTGCGACGCGGAGTCGTCGAGCAGGCGCTCGCGCAGGTGCAGGGCCTGCTCGCCGGGCCGGCGCCGGGACCCGGTCGACCCTGGCGCCGCCGCGCGCAGGAGCAGCTCGTCGACCGCCTGGAGCAGGAGCTGCGGTGGCTCGAGGCCCTGCGCTCCGAGGCGGAGCGGCCGTGACCGTCGCCGGCGAGGACGCACGCACCACCGGCACGACGCTCGGCACGGTCGCGCGCTACGGGCTGCTCGTCGGGCCCGCGCTGAGCATGCTGGACTCGAGCATCGTCAACGTCGCGGTGCCGGACATCGCGCACGACCTGGCGGTCGGGCTCGACACCGTCCAGTGGGTCGTGTCCGGCTACCTGCTGTCGCTCGCGGTGGGCCTCGCCCTCACGGCGTACGCCTCGCGCCGCTTCGGCACGATGCGGGTCTACCTGGTCAGCATGGCGTGCTTCGTCGTCGTGTCGGCGGTGTGCGCCCTCGCCCCGACGATCGAGCTGCTCGTCATCGCCCGGGTCGTCCAGGGCTTCGTCGGCGCTCCCCTGGTCCCGCTGGCCCTGAGCATCCTGCTCGGCAAGGACGGCGTCGGCGGCGGCAAGGTCCCCGTGTCGGCGGCCGTCGTGCTGTTCCTGGCCCCGGCGCTCGGGCCGTCGCTCGGCGGTCTCCTGATCGGCGCCGGCGGGTGGCGGTGGGTCTTCCTGGTCAACGTGCCGGTGGGTGCCCTCGGCCTGCTGCTCGCCCTGCGGCTGCGGGACGTCGGGGAGCGCGCCCGCAGCGGCACGCGCTTCGACCCGGCGGGGTTCGTCCTGCTCTCCGGCGGCCTGGTCGCGGTGCTTCTCGGCGCCACCCGCGGCGCGGCGGACGGGTGGAGTCGGGCGCAGCCCCTCACGCTGCTCGTCGTCGGCGTCCTCCTGCTCGCGGCCTACGTCCGGTGGGCGGTGAGCCGGGAGTCCCCCGCCGTGCGGCTCGACGTCGTCCGCGGCGGCCAGTCCGTCCTCGCCCTGGCGCTCCAGGTCCTCGCGTCGGTCATCGCCTTCGGCACCGTGTTCCTCATGCCCGTGTTCACCCAGCAGGTGCAGGGCCACTCGGCGCTGGCGACGGGGGTCGCCCTGCTCCCCCAGGGCGTCGTCATGGGGCTGGGGACCGCGCTCGGCCAGCGCATCTCGGCGCACATGCCGCTGCGGACCCTCGTCACGCTCGGGTTCGCGGTGCTGGCTGCGTCGAGCGCGGTCATGCTGCTGCTCACGCGGGACACGCCGCTGTGGGCCACCGCGATCATGCTCTGCGGCCGGGCGCTCGCCGCGGGGTTCGTGACGACGCCCCTGCTCAGCGCGTTCCTCGCACCGCTCCAGGAGCGCGAGCTCGCCGACGGCAACACGCTGTACAACATCGTCCAGCGGCTCGGCGGCGCGGTGGGGGTCAGCGTGCTCGGCTCGATCGCCGCGGCGGGCGGCGACGGGTCGGCCGCCCTCGCCGCGTTCCACCAGGTGGGCGCCGTGCTCGTCGGGCTCGCGGTCGCGGCGGGCGTCCTCGCCCGGGCGCTGTCGCGTGAGTGAGCTGTCGGGCGGCCGCAGCCGCCTCACCCCCGTGCGGCGCCCGGACCGTCGTCGTCGCCGGTGATGGCGACCCGCGCCCCGAGCGGCCGGCTGAGCCGCCGCAGCCACCACACCCCGGCCCCGGCGAGCGCGACCACGGCGCACGCGGTCCCCCCGTCCTTGGCGGCCGAGGACAGCGCGACCTCGAGGCCCGCGCCCGCCGAGCCGGCGGCGCCGACGACGGCACCCGCCACGCCTGCGCCGCCCAGGACCAGGACCGTCAGCAGCCGGGCCCGGTCGAGGACGAGGCGGCCGCCGCCGGCGTGCCAGGCGCCCACCCTCCGTGCGCCCCACACGGCGAGCGCGAGCAGCCCGACCGCGGTGCTCACGTGCTGCAGGACGCGCGCGGCGGTGACGTCCCCGACGAGCGGCTCGCGCAGCCACGCCATCTTCTGCACGACCGCTCCGTCACCGTGGGTGAACGCGTCCCACGCCACGTGCGTCAGCACGCCCAGGGTCAGCGACACGAGCACCCACGGGATCGCACGTGCCGGCTGACGCGACCGGGGAACCCGCCGCTGGTCCTGCCCCGTGGCGACGAGCGACCGCAGGGGTGCACGCACCACCCACCACAGTCCGAGCAACGCGGCTGCGAGGGGCACCGCCGCGGTCACCGCACCCGGCCACGAGTGGGTCGCCGTCGCGTTCACGAACGGCTCGTACCAGGAGCCCGCAGACCGCGGCACCGGGAGGAAGTACGGCACGTCCGGGCTCAGCGAGCCCGCGACGAGAGCCGACGGGACCAGGGGGCCGCGAGCGAGCGGGAGCACGGCGGCGGGGTGGGCGAGCGTGAACGGCACCGGACCACCGTGCCAGCCGCCCGGACCACCAGGCATCCACCCGCGGTCGGACCGTGACTCGCGTCCGGGGGCAGGCGTCGGCGTCGGGAGCGCCAGGACCGGCGTCGCGACGATGCCCCGCTGCCGATCCGGGCGGTCTGGCGCCGCGGGCACCTCCTGGAGAACGGGGGTACGCTCGCGGTCGTCTGAAGGAAAAACGCCGTCCCGTACGGGTCGGCGCGCGCACGCGGTCTCGGGTGAGTCGCCACTTCTTCCTCGAAGGAGTGCACCCCGTTGTCCGCACAGCAGCACCCGCGCGTCGCCGCGACGGCCACCCCCGATCGACCCCCGAGGAACCTGCGCGAGGCGTGGGTCGCCCTGCTCGGCCTGTCGGCCGTGTTCCTGGTCGAGATGCTCGACAACTCGATCCTGAACGTCGCGCTGCCGACCATCGGCCGCGACCTGCACGCCTCCGCCCCGTCGTTGCAGCTGGTCACCGGCGCCTACGCCGTGCTCTTCGGCGGCCTCATGCTCACCCTCAGCGCCCTCGCGGACCGTGCCGGACGGCGTCGGGTCATGCTGACCGGGCTGGTCCTGCTCGGGGTGGCCAGCCTGGCCACTGCGCTCGTCACGACGACCGGGCAGCTGGTCGTGGTCCGCGCCGGCATGGGGGTGGCCGCCGCCATGACCACGCCCGGCTCGCTGGCCCTCGCGTTCCGCCTGTTCGACGACGACGCGCTGCGGGTCCGCGCGACGACCGTCATCTCCACCGTGGGGCTGGTCGGCCTCGGCCTCGGTCCTGCTGCCGGGGGGCTGGCGCTCGCGTTCGCCCCGTGGCAGGCCCTGCTGATGGTGAACGCACCGGTCGCGGCCCTGGCGTTCGCCTGCATCCGCCGCGGTGTCGCCGCGGACGACCCCGCCGAGCTGCACCGCGCGGCCGTCGACGTCGCCGGCGGGGTCCTCGGGACCGCGGCGATCGTGCTCGCGCTCGTGACGCCGACGCTCTTCGTCGATGCGCACGGCGCAGCCTGGCTCCCCTGGGCGGCCGCCGGCGGCGCCCTCGTCGCCGGTCTCGCGTTCGTGGCGCGCGAGCGCTCGGCGCGCCACCCGCTGATCGACCTGCCGCTGATCGCGCGCCCCCTCGTGTCGTCCGGGCTCGCGTTCAAGGCCGCCACGGGCCTGGCGACCGCGGGCCTGGGCTACCTGGTGACGCTGCAGCTGCAGCTCGCCTGGGGCTGGACGCCGGCGCAGGCCGCCCTCGGCACGCTGCCGCAGGTGCTGGTGCTGATCGGCGGCGGCTTCCTCGTCCGTCCGGTCATGGAGCGGCTCGGCCTGGAGCGGGCGGCCTCGGTCAGCGCGGTGACCGTCGTCCTCGGGCTGGCCGTCTACGCCGCGCTCGGGACGGCCGGCTATGCGTGGGTGGCGGTCTCCCTCGTCCTCGTGGCCGCGGGCATGCGGGTCAACGGGGTGGTCGCGGGCACCAACGTCATGCGGGGCCTGCCGGAGAACCGGACGACGATCGGCGCCGCGCTGGTCGACACCGCGGGGCAGGTCACCACCGCGGCCGGCATCGCGGTGAGCGGGACCGTCCTGGCCACGCTCATGACGGGCGACGTCTCCACCGCGGCCTGGACGCGAGCGCAGGCCGCGCGGCTCGACCGCGTCGTCCCGGTCGCCGGCGGGGTGCTCGCCGCGCTCGCCGGCGCGCTGGTGGTCGTCGGCATCGCGCGCAGCCGCACCGGGCGGGGGGCACGCGGCTCGGTCAGTTGATGATCTCGCCGCGCTCGTCGTCCCGGAGCACGCGAAGGCGCTCCCGCCACGTCGCCAGCGCCTCGGGGGTCAGGCGCGTCCAGTCCGTGACCTCGCCGACCACCCGCAGCGGTGCGCTGCTGCGGTAGGAGCGGGTGGGGTTGCCGGGGAACTTCTTGTCGGTGACGTTCGGGTCGTCCTCGAACGGCCCGGTCGGCTCGACCACGTACACCCGCGGGGCGCCGTCGCCGGCGGCGAGCTCCGCGGCGAGCCCGGCCCCGTCGGAGAGGGCGGTGAAGTACACGTGGTTCATCACGACCTCGGGCCGGTAGTTGGACCGGAAACCCGCCGTGAGCAGGTCGCCGGTCCGCAGGTCGGCCTTCGTGCCGTGGAAGAAGGGCCCGTCGTCCAGCGCTCGGCTCATCCGGACAGCGTAGGGCGGGCGCGCGGGACGGGGCACCGGTTCAGCCGACCGAGCCCAGAGCGGCCAGCGTGTCCCGGTCCACCGGCGCGCGCGCCACGGCGGCGTCGACGACGGCCAGCGTCGCGGCAGCGGCCGTCGCCGGGCCGGCGCCCGCCCGCGCACCGAGCACGCCCGGCACCGGCGCCAGCACCAGGGAGGCGTCGGTGAAGCCGAGGTGCGCGACGCCGTCGACGGTGACGCGGGTCGCCCCCGCTGCCACCAGGGCGTCCGTGGCCCGCGCGTACTCGGGCATCGGGCCGGCGTCCCCCGCGACCAGCACGACCGCGGGGATCCCCCGGTCGACGGCCGGTGACCGGGGCATGCCGTCGATGTCGACGACGCCGTCGACCCGCGGGTCCGTGCTCGCGAGCAGCAGCGCGGCGGCGCCACCCGCCGAGTGCCCGGTCGCGACGACGTGCTCGAGGTCCGCGCCGGCGAGCGCGGGCGTCGCGGGCTGCGCAGCGGCGAGCGCGTCGAGCAGCGCCGCGAGGTCCGCCGCGCGGGTCCGCGCCCACTCCTGCGCGAGGCGGTCGTCGGTCTCCGCGTCCCCCGTCGCGACGAGCGCGCTCCTCGCGACGACGCCGTCGGCCGTCCGCACGGCGGCGGCGTCGAAGGGGTGGTCGAGCGCGACGACGACGGTGCCGTGGCTCGCGACCTCGGCCGCCCAGGACGCCGAGAGCCACCGGCTGCTGGTCAGCCCGGGTGAGAACAGCACCACGGGGAACGCGCCGTCGCGCGGGGTCGCGTCGGGGGTCGCGTGACCGTGCGCGTCCCGCAGCTCGGCCAGCACCCAGGCGGGCAGGCCGTACTGGTCGGCGAGCCCGCCGACCGTGGTCGCGGCGTCGTCGGCGAGCAGGGGCCCGCCCGGGCCGGCCTCCGACGGGTACCAGACCGTCACGGGGAGGGAGCGCGACGTGCCGTCCGGGGCGCCGCCGTGCGCGCTGCGCGCCGGGTCGGTGAACATCGCGGTGGAGACGCCGACGGCGGAGGTCCCGGTCGGCGCCGGGACGACCGCGGGCGGCAGCGCCCAGGCGGCGAGTGCGACCACCGCGGTCGCGGCCACGGCGCCGGCGGTCGCGAGCCCGCGCGACAGACGTCCCCGCACGCGCCGGTGGGACCAGGTGACCAGTGCGGCGACGACCGCGCCGACGGCCGTGAGGGCCAGGACCTGCCACCGGAGCCCCTCGAGCGCGTACGCCGTCACGGTCAGCGCGAGCGCCGCCGCCCCGGCCACGGCGAGCAGGGGCCGGGGCCGGCCGCGACGGGCGATCCCGGTGATCGCGACGGCCACCAGGACGGCCGCCAGGGCGAGGTCGATCCACCGCGTGAGCTGCTCCATGGTGACGATCGTCGGCGACCGGCCCTCGACCGCGCGTCCCCCTGGGGGCGCGGCCCGCGTCCGCCCACGGCATGAGGGGCGTGGTCGCCCCGGCGCCCTCAGGCGTCGTCGTCCATCAGCTCGCGGACCTCCTGCGCGCACCGGCAGGCCTCGGCGATCCGCGCCGCCCAGCGCAGCGCCTCGTCCCGCGTGGGGACGTCGACGACGGAGAACCCGCCGACGACGGCCTTGCGCTCCGGGTGCTCGCCGGTGGTCACCGACCCGTCGGTGCCGACGATGCTCGCCGCCCCGCCCACCACGCCGGCGCCGAAGACCCACACGCCCGCGCGCCGGGCGTCCTCGACGACCCGGTGGCTGACGTCGGACGCGACGGCCAGCTCCTGCGGCGTCAGCGACGCCATCGCGCCCTCGTCGAACGAGATCAGGTACTGCGTCATCGCCGCCTCCTCGTCTCCGCGGGCCGCGGTGCGCCGGGCGGCCGCCGCCCACTCTGGCACGCGCTCCCCCGCGCGGGGGAGCGATCCGGGCGGGGGTCTTGACGCGGCACTTGTCTTTCGCAAGTGTGAGGACGTCAGCACGTCGACCGTTCGAGGGAGAGCACGATGACCGCCATGTTCGTCAACCTGCCGGTGACCGACCTGGAGCGCGCGAAGGCGTTCTACGCGGGCGTCGGGTTCACCATCAACCCGCTCTTCACGGACCACAACGCGGCGTGCGTCGTCGTGGAGGACGACCACAGCTACGTCATGCTCGTGACCCGGGAGTTCTTCCAGACGTTCAGCGACCGGCCGGTCGGCGACCCGGCGACCACGGTGTCGGTGGCGACCGCGATCTTCCTGGACAGCCGCGAGGCGGTGGACGCCACGGTGGCCGACGGGCTCGCGGCGGGGGGCACCGAGGAGCGCCCCGCGTCGGACTACGGCTTCATGTACCAGCGCCAGCTGACCGACCCGGACGGCAACGTCCTGGAGTTCGGCTGGATGGACCCGGTCGCCGCCGCCGACGGCCCCCAGGCCGTGACGAACCAGCAGGCCTGACTCCGGTGGCAGCGCGCGACTACGGGCAGTACTGCGGGGTGACGCGCGGCCTCGAGCTCGTCGGCGAGCGCTGGGCCCTGCTCATCGTCCGCGACCTGCTCGTGGGACCGCGCCGCTACGGGGAGCTCGCCGCGGGGCTCCCCCGCATCCCCAGCAACGTCCTCGCGGCGCGGCTCAAGGAGCTGCAGGAGGCGGGGGTCATCCGGCGGGCGCCGCGCTCCCGGGTGATCGTCTACGAGCTGACCCCCTACGGGCGCGAGCTCGAGCCGGTGGTGCACGCGCTCGGGGCGTGGGGGTTCAAGGCGATGGGCGAGCCGCGCGAGGGACAGGTGATCACGCCCGACTCGATGACCGTCGCCCTGCGCACCGCGTTCCGGCCGCAGGTCGCGGCGGACCTGCCCCCGACCGCCTACGCGGCGCACCTGGGTCCCGCCGAGCTGCTGATCCGGGTGGACGGACCGGCGCTCGACGTGACGCCCGGGAGCGGGCCCGCGGACCTCGTGTTCGCCGCGGGCCCGGGGATCCGCCGGGTCATCTCGGGCGAGCTGCCCCCGGACCGGGCCATCGCCACGAGCGTGGTCGAGGTGCTGGACGGGCGCGGGGAGCTGCTCGACCGGTTCGCCCGGACGTTCCACCTGGCGGCCTAGGTCAGGCGGCGACCATCGCCGCGCGCACCTGAACCACCAGCTCGGCAGGCACCTCGGCCAGGCCGTGGTCGTGCCGGGCGTGCTGCGCCACCTCAGCGAGGATCTCGTCCTCGGTGCCGGTGAACGCGCGGGCGCACCCCGGGACGACGTCGCCGCAGCGGAAGGCCTTCATCTCGTGTCCTCTTCTCGATCTCGTGCCCCGACGGGGGCTGCCGTCCGGTCCATCGGCAGCGTCAGGTCCCGGATGAGTCGCAGAGGGCCAGCATCAGGGCGTCGACCGGGACGGTCCCGACGACGGCGCCGTTCGCGTCCGTGCACACCAGCGGGTCCCACCGGCGCCGCTCGTCCCGGAGCATCGCCCGGCGGGCCACGTCGACCACCGGCGCGCTGGGCGCGACCGTCATCGCCGGCGCCCACCGGCCGGACGCGTCCCGGACCTCCAGCACCATCCCGCTGGCGCCGAGCAGCACCTCGCACTGCTCGCGGTCCCGGCCGGCGCGGGCCGGCCGCACGACGCTCGCGACGTTGCCCGTCAGCGAGGCGCGCGACGCGGTGGCACGGATGTGTGCCGCGTCCTCGGCGGGCAGGGCTGCGAGCATGTCCGGCGCCGGGCGCCCGAGGGCCCACCCCTGGCCGAGTGGCACGCCGAGCCCGATCAGGGCGTCGAGCTCGCCTCGGGTCTCGATGCCCTCGGCGAGGATCCACGCGTCCATCCGGCCGACCAGGTCCCCGAACACCTGGACGAGCGCCCGCTTCACCGGATCGGCGTCGACGCCCGTCACGAGCGCGCGGTCGAGCTTGACGATGTCCGGCCGCAGCTCCAGGAGCAGCTGCAGGCCGGCGTAGCCGGTGCCGGCGTCGTCCATCGCGACCAGCGCGCCGGCCGCGCGGGCGCGGTCCAGCGCCGCCATCGCGCGCCCCTCGCCGTCCACCTGCGTGTGCTCGGTGAGCTCGAGGACGACGCGCGACAGGTCGGCGTGCCGGAGCAGCTCCCCGGCGACCAGGTCGTCGGCCAGCAGGTGCGGGTCCACGTTGACGGTCAGGAACGTGTTCGGGGGCAGGTCGTCCCGCGCCGCGACGGCCCTCTCGAGCACCCGCGCCTGCAGGGGCGGGTTGAGCCCCCACCGGTGCGCCGCCGCGAACCACACGTCCGGTGCCGCGCGCCACGGACCGTCGAACCGCGACAGCAGCTCGTACCCGGTGACGAAGCCGGTGGCCAGCTCGACGATCGGCTGGGCGTGCAGCGCGGGCCGCGCCGGGTCGCGCAGGACGTCCCGCAGCGCGGACCGCCACGCCGGGTCGTCCAGCGGCGGCGCGTCCCTGTCGGCGTCCGTGACGGCCCCCTCGGTGTGCGTCGGTGCCCGGCGGACCCGGGGCACGGCCTCCTCCCCATCGACGCGGGGGCGTGGCGGCTGAGCGGAAGCCCGGGCGCGGTTGCGGGGCCGGCGGCCGCGTGAGGGGATGAGCCGTGCCCGACCGAACGCTCGCCCGCGACCCCGCGCCGCTGCGGATCACCGTGGTCGTGCCCGCGCTCGACGAGGCCCAGCGGCTGCCCCGGTGCCTCGCCTCCCTCGCGGCGCAGACCCGGCCGCCGGACGAGGTGGTCGTCGTGGACAACGGCAGCGCGGACGCGACCGCGGACCTCGCGGCGGCGGCGGGGGCCCGCGTCGTGCACGAGCCGCGGCGCGGCATCTGGCCCGCCGCGGCCACCGGGTACGACGCCGCGACGGGTGACGTGATCGCCCGCGTGGACGCCGACAGCGTGCTGCCGCCGGGCTGGCTGGCCCGCGTCGACGAGCTGCTGCGGGACGACCCGTCGGCCGCCGCCGTCACGGGGCCGGGGCGGTTCCGCGGCATGCGGCTCGTCTCCCGGCACCTCGCGCACCTGCTGTACATGCAGACGTACTTCCGCCTGGGCGCGCTGGCGGTGGGCGGCACGCCGGTGTTCGGGTCGGCGTTCGCGATGCGCGCGTCGGCGTGGCGCGCGGCGCGGCCCTCGGTGCACCGCGACCACGACGTGCATGACGACCTGGACCTGAGCTTCCACCTCGAGCCGGGCTCCGTGCGCTACGACGACGCGCTGGCGGTGTCGATCTCGGCGCGGCCGTTCCGCTCCCCCGCGGGCCTGGCGCTGCGGCTGGCCCGCGGCTGGCGGTCGGTGGTGCTGCACTGGCCGCAGCAGGCGCCGTGGGTCCCGGTCCGCGAGCGGGTCCGGGCGCGCCTCGCCCGCGGCGTGGGCCGCGCCCGCTGACCCGTCAGCCCAGCGCGGCGATCTTCTGCTCCAGCAGCCGCCGCTCGGTGGCGTTGCCGCACAGCGCGACGGCGTCCCGGAGCGCCGCGCGGGCCTCCCCGGCCCGGCCGAGCCGCCGCAGCAGCTCCCCGCGCACGCTCGGCAGCAGGTGCGACCCGCCCAGCGCCCCGCCCCGCGCCAGCTCGTCGACGATGGGCAGCGCCGCGGAGGGCCCGCGGGCCATCGACACGGCGACGGCGCGGTTCAGCTCGACCACCGGTGAGGGGGCGAGCCGCCCGAGCGCCTCGTAGAGCACGACCACCCGGTCCCAGTCGGTGGCCCCGACCGACGGGGCGACGGCGTGGCACTCCGCGATGGCGGCCTGCAGCCCGTAGAAGCCGAGCCCGCGACCGGTCCGCCCGGCCGCGGCCAGCGCCGCGCGACCTCGCCGGATCGCCGAGCGGTCCCACCGCCGCCGGTCCTGGTCCTCCAGCAGCACGGGGGCGCCGTCGGGCCCCGTGCGGGCGCCGAACCGCGCGGACGTGAGCTCCAGCAGCGCGAGCAGGCCGAGCACCTCGGGCTCCGCGGGCTGGAGCTGCGCGAGCACGCGCGCCAGCCGCACGGCCTCGCCGGCGAGGTCCTGCCGGATCCAGTGGTCGCCGGACGTCGCGGTCGAGCCCTCGGTGAAGATCACGTAGACGACGCTGAGCACCGAGCCGAGCCGCTCCCGGCGGTCCTCGGGCGGTGGCACCGCGAACGGCACCTGCGCCGCCGACAGGGTCTTCTTCGCGCGGGTGATCCGCGCCTGGGCGGTCGCGGTCGGCACCAGCAGCGCCCGCGCGATCTCGTCGCTGCCGAGCCCGCCGACCACCCGCAGCGTCAGCGCGACCTGCGACTCCCGGGACAGCAGCGGGTGGCAGGCGACGAACATCAGGGCGAGGACGTCGTCGTCGACGCGGTCGGGGTCCCACAGCAGGTCCGCGTCTCCCGTCGCCGCCCGCGCCTCCTCCTCGCCGAGGTCCCGCGCGACCGCGGCGTACCGGTGGTCGAGGGCCGCGCGGCGCCGGTACGCGTCCACCGCCCGCCGGCGCCCCACCGTCACGAGCCAGCCCGCCGGGTTGCGGGGCGGGCCCTCGCGCGGCCACTGCACGAGCGCCTCCGCGAGGGCCTCCTGCGCCAGGTCCTCCGCGAGGGAGAAGTCACCGGTGGACCGGGCCAGGGTCGCGACGATGCGCGCGGAGTGCATCCGCCACACCGCCTCGACCGCGGCCCGGCCCGCGCGGGCCGGGGTCACAGCTGGCCGGTCGCCTCGCGCCACGCCCGCTCCCGCTGGACGAACTCGTTGTCCTGCGGGAACTCGTCGATCGACGCGATCCGCCGGATCTCGGCCTTCATCCCGGGCCCGGCCATCGGCGCCCGCTTCGCCCACTCGACCGCCTCCTCCTGCGACGCGACGTCGAGGATCCAGTAGCCGCCGAACAGCTCCTTGGCCTCGCCGTACGGGCCGTCGGTGACGATCGGGGGCGTGCTCGAGTAGTCGACGACCACGCCCTTGTCGGCGTCGTCGAGCCCCTCCGCGGCGACGAGCACGCCCGAGGAGATCAGCTCGTCGTTGAAGGCGCCCATCGTGTTCAGCACCTCGGTGAAGTCGACGTCCTGCATCGCGGCGTACGACTCCTCGGTGGCCCGCATGATCAGCATGTACTTCACGGTCGTTCCTCCTGGTTCCGGGGGTCCCCTCCGGACCCTCTCACCCCGGTGTCGAACGGGGGAACCTCCGGATCGACATCGGGCGTCAGCCGGGTGCCGCCAGGAAGTCGCCGACGTCGGCGACCTCGGCCGCGTCCATCGTGTGCGCGAGGCCGGGGTACCGGCGGACCGTGCCGCGGGTGCACCGGTCGACCCACGCCCGGAGCCGCGCGGCGTCCGGGGCCGGGATGACGTCGTCGCGGTCGCCGTGGCAGCACAGCACGGGCGGCCGCACCGCCGCGACGGCGGCGTCCCGGGCGTCCCGCACCGGCGCGAGGAACGACGACAGCGTCACGACGGACCGGAAGCGGGCGGGGTCCGCGCGCAACAGCTGGACGGCCACCGCACCGCCCTGCGAGAAGCCGACCAGCCCCACGGACGACCAGCCGTGCAGCCCGGTGAGCCAGCCCGCGACCGTGCGCGCGGACGTCTCGAACGCCGCGGTGTCGTACCGGTCGACGGGCGCCCACGCGTGCCTGTCCCGCACCGCCAGCCGGCCCGCGAGCGACACGCCCACGGCGCCGGGCGGCAGCACGTCGAACACCGGCACCATGTCGTGCGGCACCCCGCCGGCGCCGTGCAGCAGCACGACGAGGTGCCGCCCGCCCGGGTCGGCCGCCGCGTCCGGGTCGGACCACACCGCGCCCGGCCACGCCGCACCCGGCCACGCCGCGCCGGGCCACGCCGCCCCGGCGTCCGCTCCCACGGCCCTACCTCGCCGGGCGCCGGGCCAGGACCACGTGCTCGAGGCCCGGCCGGTCCGGCGCGTCGCGGACGTCGACGGTCCGCAGCCCGGCCGCGGCCAGCGTGTCCCGGACCTCGTCGAGCGAGCGGAACCGCAGGGTCGACGTCGACGTGACCTCGGCGCCGTCCGCCGCGAACCGGAACGTCGACCCGAACGAGACGAGCGGCAGCGCCACTTCGGTCACGTCGAGCCGCTGCTCCACGCGCCCGACCCCGGGGACGTCGACGACCTCGACGCGTCCGGCCGCCGCGGCCCAGCCCTCCCACGCGCGGCGCTCCGGACGGCGGGTCTCCAGGACGACGTGCCCGCCCGGGGCGAGCGCCCGGTGGACGCCGCGCAGCGTCGCGAGCCAGTCGTCGTCGGTGAGGAAGATCTGCGCGACGTTGCCGGTCATCGTCACCAGGTCGACCTGCAGCGGCGGCAGCGTCGTCGCGTCGCCGTGCAGCCACGTCACCGCCGACGCGCCGGGCTTGCCGCGCGCGACGTCCAGCGACGCCGCGGCCGGGTCGACGCCGGTCACCTCCAGCCCGTCCGCGGCGAGCAGCAGCGCCAGCGTCCCGGTGCCGCAGCCGACGTCCAGCGCGGCGCGGGCGCCGAGCTCCCGCGCGACGGACCGGTACAGCGCCAGGTCCGACCGGTCGGCGTCGAACGCGTCGTAGACGGCGGCCAGGCGCGGGTGGGCGAACAGGGCGTCGGGCACCGCGGACGTCCGGGTCAGCCGTGCGACGGCTCGTCGACGTTCGTCACGGTGGTCAGCAGCAGGACGGCGTCGCTGAGCGCCTCCACCCCGTGCCGGTCGTGCGTGAGGGTCACCAGGTACCCGGCGGGGAGGGTGTCGACGCGCTCCCCCGTGCTCACGCCCACCGTGCCGCGCAGCACCTGGATGCTCCCGGCGGGCGGCGAGTTGTGCTCGGCGAGGCGGGTGCCGGTGGTCAGGGCGATCACCGTCTGACGCAGCGGACCGTCGTGCACCACGATCTGGGCGCTGCGTCCGTGGGCGTCCTGGTGCGCGAGGGCGAGCTGGTCGTGGGCGAGCTGCTGGATGTCCATGCCGGTCCTTCCGTCGTCGTCGGCGGGCGTCCCCATCGTGCCGCACCCCCGCCGGTCAGTGGCCCTCTGCGGTCTCGGGTCTCTTCTGCCGCGCGGGCCGTGCTGGTTCGTGCTCCCCGTTCCACACCTGGACGGCGCCCCAGATCGACGCGGCGATCGGCACCGCCAGCACCGCACCCGTGATGCCGGCCAGCACCGTCCCGACGGTCAGGGCGACGAGGATGACCAGGGGGTGCAGCCGGAGCGAGCGCCCCATGACGATCGGCTGCAGCAGGTCGCCCTCGAGCTGGTTCACCACCACGACGATCGCGACGACGATCAGCGCGTCGACCCAGCCGTTGGCCACCAGGGTGACCAGCGCGGCCAGGATGCCCGCCAGCGTCGCGCCGACCAGCGGGATGAAGGCGAGCAGGAACACCAGGACGGCGAGCGGGATCGCGAGGGGCACGTCCACGATGACGAGGCCGATCCCGATGCCGATCGCGTCGACCGCGGCGACGATCGCCGTCCCGCGGACGTAGCCGCCCAGCGTGCTGACCGTGCGGGACCCGACGCGCTTGCCGCGCGCGTAGCTCTCGCCCTCGAACGGGCGCAGCAGGAACTCCCAGATCTTCGGGCCGTCCTTCAGGAAGAAGAACAGCACGATGATCATGAGGAAGAAGCCGGTGAGGAAGTTCGCCGTGGCCGAGAACCCGGCCGCCGCGCTCGCGCCGAAGCTGCTCGACGTGAGGAAGTCCGTCACGCTCTCCCGGGCGCCGGCGATCTGCTCCTCGTCCACCTGGAACGGCAGCGCGGTGAGCGAGTCCTGCAGCTGCGCGAACCCCTCGACCGCCTGGTCGGCGAGCTCGTCCCACTGGTCGATGACGGCGCGCACCACGAGCGTCAGCACGCCCGCCAGCACGGCGACGATCAGGACGAGCGCCACCCACGTCGCCAGCAGCGAGGGGAACCGGTGCCGCCGCAGCCACGAGACCAGCGGGTGGATCGCGGCGGCCAGCACCAGCGCGATGAGCACCGGGATCACCACGAGGGTCAGGCGCGTGATCGCGAAGGTGAAGATCGCCACCACGGCCAGCAGCGCCAGGATCTGCACCGAGCGGGTGCCGATCCGCCCGAAGCTGTCCGCCCAGAGCGAGCCGCTGGTCCGGGCGCCGGGCCGCGTGCTCGACGCGGTCGTGACCTCCCCCGGCGGGACGGCCCCCGTCCGGGCGGCCGCGCCCGGCAGCCGCTCGCCCGCTCCTCGTCGTGCCCCGCGCATCCCTCGCCCGCCTCCTGCCGCACCGTGCCTGGACTCGGACGCTACGGTCAGGGCGGCACCTCCGCGACCTGGGAGTCCACCTTCGGGTGGACGTGGATCTCCGTCGGAGGGCCGACGACGCGGCACGGTCCCCGGCGGCACAGTGGTGGCATGGCGCACGACACGGCACACCTGCTCCCCGACACCCGGGCACGCGAGCGCGCCGCCCTGCTCGCCCGGCGCCGGCGGGCGCGGACCCGGCTGCCGCTGGACGTGGCGCTGCGCCTCGCGATGGACCCGGCGATGGACCCGCGCAGGGGGCGGGTCCCCCGGTGAGCGCCACGCCGGCCGCGTATCGTTATCGATAACGTTTTCGGCGCGCTACGATCTCGGCATGGGGCAGCGAGTGACCATCTCCGACGTCGCGCGGACCGCCGGCGTCTCCGTCGCGACCGTGTCGAAGGTGCTCAACGGGCGGTACGGCGTCGCGCAGGCCACGTCGTCCCGCGTCATGGAGGTCATCGACGACCTCGGGTACGAGTCGAGCCTCGTCGCCCGCAGCCTCCGCTCGCACCGCACGCACGTCATCGGGATCCTCGTCGCGGAGTTCGAGCCGTTCTCCGCCGAGATCCTCAAGGGTGCGGCGAGCGCGCTGTCCGACACGGGCTACGAGCTGCTCGCCTACACCGGCGGCCTCCAGGGGCGCGGCGCCGGCTGGGAGCGGCGGTACCTCTCCCGGCTCAGCGGCACGCTCATCGACGGCGCGGTCCTGGTGACCCCCACCGTCGTCGAGGCGGACGCCGGCGTCCCCGTGGTCGCGATCGACCCGCACACCGGCCCCACCGGGCTCCCGACCGTCGACTCCGACAACCTCACGGGCGCCGTGCTCGGCACCGAGCACCTGCTCGCGCTCGGCCACCGGCGCATCGGGTTCCTGGGCGGCCGCTCCGACCTGGAGTCGTCGCGGCTGCGCGAGCAGGGGTTCCGGCAGGCGATGGCGGCGGCCGGCGTCCCGGTCGACGAGGCCCTGGTCCGCGCCGGCGACTACCGCAAGGAGTCGACCCGCGAGCCGGCGCGCGAGCTGCTGTCCCGCGCGGACCGGCCGACGGCCGTCTTCGCCGCGAACGACCTCTCGGCCATCGCCACCATCGAGGTCGCCCGCGACCTGGGGCTGTCCGTGCCGGAGGACCTGTCCGTGATCGGCTTCGACGACATCCCGGAGTCCGCCCAGACGGACCCGCCGCTGACGACCGTCCACCAGCCGATCCCGGCGTGGCGGTCAAGGGCCACCCGCTCGCCTGGCACACCCTCGCGCCGGAGTGGCTGGTGGACCTGCCGGAGGACGAGGTCGCGGCGGCGGTGCGCGAGCGGATCACCCGCGACGTCACCGCGTTCCGCGGCGTGGTCGACACCTGGGACGCCATCAACGAGGTCGTCATCATGCCGGTGTTCGACAAGGAGCCGAACGGCCTGACCCGGCTCGCCGCGCGGGACGGCCGGGTGCCGACGGTGCGGCTCGCGTTCGACGCCGCGCGCGCCGCGAACCCCGGCGCCACGCTGCTGCTCAACGACTTCGACCTGTCCCCCGCCTACGAGCGGCTGATCGAGGACTGCCTGGCCGACGGGATCCGGATCGACGCCATCGGCCTGCAGACCCACATGCACCAGGGCTACCGCGGCGAGGAGTGGACGCGGGCGGTGCTCGACCGGTTCGCGCGGTTCGGCCTGCCCCTGCACCTGACCGAGACGACGCTCGTCTCCGGCGACCTCATGCCGCCCGAGATCGAGGACCTCAACGACTTCCAGGTCCCGTCCTGGCCGTCGACGCCCGACGGCGAGGCGCGCCAGGCCGACGAGGTCGAGCGGCACTACCGGACCCTGTTCGGGCACCCGGCGGTGCGGTCCGCGACCTACTGGGGCCTGTCCGACGCGGGCGCGTGGCTCGGCGCGCCGTGCGGTCTGGTCCGCGCGGACGGCACGCCCAAGCCGGCGTACGACGCGCTGCGGGCGCTGGTGCGGGACGAGTGGTGGCTGGCGCCGGCGACGGTCCGCACGGACGAGTCGGGCCGGTTCGCGATCGACGCGTTCCGCGGCGACTACCGCGTGACGACCCCCGCCGGCGCGGCCGCGCTGACGCTGGGGGCCGACACCCCGGCGAGCACGACCGCGCCCGTCGCCGCCTGACCTGCCCGCCCGGGTTCAGCGTGCCGGGGCCTCCCACCGGTACGGCTCCCCGGGGACGAGGCGGCGGTACTCCCCCGCGCCGCCGAGGCCCCCGACCATCCGGTCGGACAGCGCCCGCCCGCGGTCGCTGAGGATCGCGTCGTGGATCGGCACCGCGACCCGGGGCCGCACGGCGCGCACGTAGTCGATGGCCTCCGCGAGCTTCATCCACGGCCCGGCGACGGGGACGAGCAGCAGGTCGACCTCCACGCCGGCGGGCGGCGGCGTGAACGAGTCGCCGGGGTGCACGACGGCGCCGTCGACCACGTAGGCGACGTTCGCGGCGGTCGGCACGTCCGGGTGCACCACGGCGTGCCGCTCGCCGAACACGCGGACGTCGAACCCCGCCGCGGTGAAGGCGTCCCCGGCGGCCACGGCGTGCACCCGGTCGGCGGGGGCGCCGGCCTCGACGAGCTGGGCGACGACCGGCGCCGGCGCCCGGACCTCCAGGAGCGGGCGGGCCCGCAGCGCCGCGACGAGGCTCGGCGGGTCCACGTGGTCGACGTGCTCGTGCGTGACCAGGACCGCGTCGGCGTCGTCGAGCACGGCGAGGTCCCCGAAGGCCCCCGGGTCGACGACGAGGCGCCGCCCGTCGCGCTCGAGGCGGATGCAGGCGTGGCCCCAGCTGGTGATCGTGATCGCGTCGGTCATGGGCGTCAGCATCGCCCCAGGTGGGCGCGCACGTCGACCGGGGGCAGGGCCGCGGGCGGGTGCGATTCCGCGAACCGCCGGGGTGCGGCTACCGTGTCCGCGTGCTGGTGCTGGGAGTGTGCTCGCTCAAGGGCGGCGTGGGGAAGACCTCGGTGACCCTCGGGCTCGCCTCGGCGGCGCTGGAGCGCGGGCTCCGCACGCTGGTCGTGGACCTCGACCCGCAGGGCGACAGCACGCTGGCGCTGGCCACCGGGCCCGCCGCCGGTGACGTGGCCTCCCTGCTCGACTCCCCCACCGCGGAGAGCCTCGCCGCCGCGACCGCGCCCAGCGCGTGGGCGGAGGCCGGCCTGGACGTGCTGGTCGGCTCGGCCGCCTCCTCGCGGCACGACGCGTACGACGGGGCGGTCGCCGACGTCGACCGCTTGCGGTTCGCCCTCGCGTGGGTGCACGACTACGACCTCGTGCTGGTCGACTGCCCGCCGTCGCTCGGCGGCCTCACCCGCACCGGCCTGACCGCCTGCGACCGGGCCGTCGTCGTGACCGAGCCGGGGCTGTTCTCCGTGACGGCCGTCGGCCGGGCGATGCGGACGATCGACGAGCTGCGCCGCGGGCCGGCCGGTCAGCTGCAGCCGCTCGGCGTCGTGGTGAACCGGGTGAAGGCCCGGTCGATCGAGCAGGCGTTCCGGCTCGAGGAGCTGCGCGGCCTCTACGGGCCGCTCGTCCTCACCCCGTTCGTGCCGGAGCGCGCGGCGCTGCAGCAGGCCCAGGGCGCGGCGCAGCCGGTGCACGCCTGGCCGGGCGCCGGTGCCCGGGAGCTGGCCGGCGTGTTCGAGGAGCTGCTGGACCGGGCGCTGCGCGCGCCGCGGACCTGACGGGACCCGGCTAGGCCCCGACCGGGTCGTCGCAGCCGCAGCTCCCGCGCGTGACGAGCCGCGTGGGCAGCGTCCGGAACACCGTCGCGCCCTCGGGGTCCGACAGCCGGTCCGCCAGCAGCCGCACCGCGATGCGGCCCATGTGCTCGAAGGGCTGGCGCACCGTGGCCAGCGTGGGCGTCGAGAGCCGGCCGGCGAGGATGCCGTCGAACCCGGTCACGCGGACCCGGCCGGGGACGTCGACGCCGTGCTCGGCGAGCAGGTCGAGGGCGACGAGGGCCACCTGGTCGCTCTGGCAGACGAGCGCCCCGGGCAGGCGGTCGGCGAGGGCGAGGTCCCGCAGCGCGGTGGCCCACTCCGTGGTCTCCAGCCCCTCGCGGCCGGGCGGGCTCGCGGGGCGGTCCGGCAGCAGCGCGTCGACGGCGTGCCGGAACCCCGCGAGCCGCTCCGCGAAGTCGTACATGGACCCCTCGCCGACGAACGCCAGGTCCCGCACCCCGTGGGCCTGCACGAGGTGCTCGACGATCTGCGTCACGCCCTCGCGGTTGTCGACGGAGACGTGGCTGAACGACGCGTCCGTCCCGGGCGTGTTGAACGCGACCAGCGGGATCGACTGCGCGATGGCGTGCACCGCGTCGAGGCTGTGGGTGCCGGGGAAGATCGCGAGCCCGTCGACCCGGCCGGCGATGTCGTACACGGCCGAGCCGCTGGGGGCGCCCGAGGCCAGGAGCAGCGCCCGGCCGGTCTCGCGGCACTCCAGGGCGAAGCCGCGCTCGACCTCGTCGACGTAGAGCGGGAAGACGCGGGGGTCGCCCTCGCTCACCTCGGACGCGTCGGCGGGCACCGCCGTGGTGCGCGGGTCGGCGTCGGCGAGCATGAGGTCGAACGCGTACAGCCCGAAGGCGCCCGTGCTCCCCCGCGCCAGGCCCCGGGCGCTCCCGGACGGCACGTAGCCGAGCTCGCGGGCGGCCTCCATGACCGCCTCGCGGGTCGCCGCCCGCACGCGCCCGGGCTGCCGGAAGGCGAACGACACGGTGGTGATGGACACCCCGGCGCGCTCGGCGACGTCGTACACGGTGGGGCGGCGTGCCACGCGAGGCTCCTCGACGACGAGTGGCTCCCACGCGGCGGTGCACGTGGCGAAGACCGGGTTGACACCGGGAGTCTACACGCTTAGATTCCCCGTGTTGTAAAGCGCATTACAAGCAATCTCCGAACCGATCGTGCAGGTGAGGGCGCCGACGGTCGGACTGGCGAAGACATCGTTCAAGGAGGAACACATGACTCGTCGTACGTTCCGGCGCGCCTTTGCGGCCGTCGCCGTGTCGACCCTGGCGCTCGCGCCGCTCGCCGCGTGCGGGCGTTCGGACGACGGCGGTGGTGCCGGTCAGGCCGGCGCCGGCACCGTCGCCGACGAAGCCACGGGCGAGATCGAGATCTGGGCGGCCGCCGGCAACGGCGACGCGCTCACCACGCTGGGCGAGCAGTTCACCCAGGACAACCCCGACGTCACGATCAAGGTCACGGAGATCCCGTGGGGCGAGATCATCACGATGAACCAGACGGCCGTCGCCTCCGGCACGGGGCCCGACATCGTCATGACCGGCGCCGACCAGACGGCCTCGGTCATCGCCATGGGCGGGCTCGCGCCCGTCCCGGACGACGTGTTCGACGCCGACGAGTTCTACCCCGCGGCGGTCGCGTCGGTGGAGGGCGAGGACGGCCGGTACGCGGTGCCCTGGTACGTCGAGACGCGGTTCCTGTTCTACCGGGCCGACCTCGCGGCCGAGCTCGGGTTCGACGCCCCGACGACGTGGGAGGAGCTCGAGGAGCTGAGCGCGGCGTTCGCGGCGCGCGAGGGCGACGCGTACGGGCTCGGTCTGCCCCGGCCGATCGAGAACCCGGCGCAGGTGATCATCCCGTTCCTGTCCCAGGCCGGCGGCGAGGTCACCGACGGTGAGAAGTGGACCTTCGACACCCCGGAGTTCGTCGAGGCGCTCGACTTCTACCAGGGCTTCTTCTCGCGCGGCGAGGCGCCGCTGTCCGAGTCCGAGGCGACGTTCGAGAACGGCGCCCAGCCCCTGCTGATCTCGGGCCCGTGGATGGTCGGCACCTACCAGGAGCTCATCGACACCGGCGCCGCGCCCGAGGGCTTCACCGAGGAGTCGGTGGCGTACGTGCCGCTGCCCTCCGGCCCCGCCAACAACGACTCGTACATCGGCGGCGGCAACCTCGGCGTGTTCTCCTCGTCGGACAACCAGGAGTCCTCGTGGCTCTTCCTGCAGTGGCTCCTCGAGGACGAGCAGCAGAAGGCGCTGTTCGACATCGCGGGCTCGTTCCCGTCGCGCGTCGAGTCGGCCGAGTACCAGCCGATCCTGGACAGCCCGGTGATGTCGCTGCTCAAGGAGCAGATGCCGC
Organism: Cellulomonas endometrii; assembly: GCF_949769265.1. Taxonomy (NCBI): domain Bacteria; kingdom Bacillati; phylum Actinomycetota; class Actinomycetes; order Micrococcales; family Cellulomonadaceae; genus Cellulomonas; species Cellulomonas endometrii. The sequence goes on from NZ_CATKPC010000001.1 coordinate 344,301, forward strand.
ACACGGTCGAGACCCCGAGCTACCCGTCGTGGTCGCAGATCGCCGAGCAGATCGGCATCTACAGCGAGCGGGTCGCGCACGGCGAGCTGACCTCCGAGGAGGCGGCGAAGGCGATCCAGGCCGAGGCCGACCAGATCGGCTTCGGCTGGTGACCAGCACCACCACCGAGCGGCGCACGCCGCCCGCGACGCCGCGGCGGTCGGGGAAGCCCGTCTCCCTGACCGCCCGGCGCCGCCGGACCGCCCTGGTCGCCTGGCTGTTCGCCGCGCCGTTCGTGCTGTCGTTCGGCGTGTTCGGGCTCGTCCCGCTGGTGAGCTCGTTCGGGATGGCCTTCACCGACCTGCGGGTCAACGACATCCGGAACCCGTTCGCGGTCGACTTCATCGGCTTCGGCAACTTCGCGACGGTGCTGAGCGACACGACGTTCCTGCGGGCCCTGCGCAACACCCTGGGCTTCGTCGTCGTCGGCGTGCCGCTGTCGCTGTTCTCGGCGCTGGTGCTCGCGGTCATGCTCAACGCGCTCGGCCGCCGGGCCGCCACGTTCTTCCGGGTCGGCTTCTACACGCCGGTCGTCACCACGATCGTCGCCGTCGCGGTGGTCTGGCGGATCATGTACCAGCCGAACGGCCTGATCAACTCGCTGCTCGCGGACATCGGCGTCGACGGCCCGAACTGGCTCGGCGACACCCGCACCGCCCTGCCCGCGCTGACCCTCATGGCCGTGTGGCGCAGCATCGGGTCGAGCATGGTCATCTTCCTCGCGGGGCTGCAGGCCATCCCCTCCGAGGTCAAGGAGGCCGCGATGGTCGACGGCGCCTCGACGGTCCAGCGGTTCTTCCGCATCACCATCCCGATGATGATGCCGACGATCCTGCTCAACGCGATCCTCACGACCACCGGGTTCATGCAGTTCTTCGACGAGCCGTTCGTGATGACCAACGGCGGTCCGCTGCAGTCCACGACGTCGATCGCCCTCTACGTGTTCAACCAGTTCCAGTGGGGCAGCTACTCGGTCGGCGCGGCCGGCGCGTACGTGCTCTTCGCGATCATCAGCATCTTCGCCATCATCCAGTTCCGGTTCTTCCGGCAGAGGACATGACCATGACCACCTCGACCCCTCTGGCGCCGGCCACCACCGCCGTGCCGATCGCGCCCGTCGTCCGCCGCCGCCGCAAGCGCCTGACGCCCGGACGGATCGCCCTCGTCGTCGTCCTGTCCGTCGGCCTCGCCGGCACGCTGCTGCCGTTCGCCTGGATGCTGCTCGGCGCGTTCAAGACCAACGCCGAGATCATGCGGCGGCCCATCACGTGGTGGCCGCAGGCGCCCACGCTCGACAACTTCCGCGCGTGGTTCTTCGAGTTCGACATGACGCGGTACTTCCTCAACTCGGTGTTCCTGGCCGTCGTCGCGGTCGCCACCACGCTGCTGTTCTGCTCGATGGTCGGCTGGGCCCTGGCGAAGCTGGAGTTCCCCGGCAAGAAGGTGCTCATCACGGTCGTCCTCGGGACGATGTTCGTGCCGGGCATCGTCACGCTCATCCCGCAGTTCGTGCTGGTCGCGAACCTCAACATGGTCGGCACCTACTGGGGCATGATCCTGCCCGGCATGGTCGGCGCGTTCGGCGTCTTCCTCATGCGGCAGTTCATGCTGGAGATCCCGGACTCCCTGCTCGACGCGGCGCGCATCGACGGCGCCGGCGAGTTCCGGATCTTCGCCCGCATCGTCCTGCCGCTGTGCCGGGCGCCCCTGGCGACGCTGGCGATCTTCACCTTCATGGGCTCGTGGAACGGGTTCCTGTGGCCGCTGATCGTCTCCCAGCGCGACTCGCTCTACACCCTGCCCGTCGCGCTGGCGCTCTACACCAGCCCCACGGGCGACAAGGGCGCCGAGTTCGGGCTCCAGATGGCCGGCTCCGTCCTGATCATCGTGCCCGTGCTCGTGGTGTTCATCGCCATGCAGAAGCACTTCGTGCAGGGCATCGCGATGACGGGGATCAAGTGATGACGGACTACCTCGACGCGACGCTGCCCGTCGCCGACCGGGTCGCCGACCTCCTGGGGCGCATGACGCTCGAGGAGAAGGTCGGCCAGATGATGCAGCTGTCCGCGCCGGACGGGCTGGCCGAGCAGGTGCTGGAGAAGCACGTCGGCTCGATCCTGCACGCCTCGCCCGAGCTGGTCCTCGAGGCGCACGACCTGACCGACCGCACCCGGCTCCGGATCCCGCTGCTCGTCGGCGAGGACGCCATCCACGGCCACTCGTTCTGCGACGGCGCCACGATCTTCCCGACCCAGCTCGCGATGGCGGCCTCCTGGTCGCCGGAGCTCGTCGAGCGGATGGCCCGCGCCACCGCCGTCGAGGCCGCGGCGACCGGCCTGCACTGGACCTTCTCCCCCGTGCTCTGCGTCGCCCGCGACCTGCGCTGGGGCCGCGTGGGCGAGACCTTCGGCGAGGACCCGTTCCTCATCGGCGAGCTCGCCAGCGCGGCGGTCCGCGGGTACCAGGGCCAGGGCCTCGCCGACCCGACGGCGGTGCTCGCGACCGCGAAGCACTTCGCCGGGTACTCCGAGACCCAGGGCGGGCGGGACGCCTCCGAGGCGGACCTGTCCCCCCGCAAGCTGCGCTCCTGGTTCCTGCCGCCGTTCGAGCGGGTCGCGCGCGAGGGCTGCGGCACCTTCATGCTCGGCTACCAGACCATCGACGGCGTCCCCATCACGGTCAACGACTGGATCCTCACCGACGTGCTCCGCGGGGAGTGGGGCTACGAGGGCATGCTCGTCACGGACTGGGACAACGTCGGGCGCATGGTCTGGGAGCAGCACCTGCAGCCGGACTACGTCGCCGCGTCCGCCGCGGCGGTCAAGGCCGGCAACGACATGATCATGACGACCGCGCGGTTCTTCGAGGGAGCGCTCGAGGCGGTGGCCCGCGGGCTCGTCGCCGAGGCCGACCTGGACGTCGCGGTCGCCCGCATCCTCACGCTCAAGTTCGAGCTGGGGCTGTTCGAGGACCGCCGGCGCCCCGACCTCGCCTCCATGGCCTCGGTCGTCGGCTCGCACCAGGACCTCAACCTCGAGATCGCCCGGCGCTCCCTCGTCCTGCTCCGCAACGAGGGCGTCCTGCCGCTGGCCACCGACCGGCCGGCGACCGTCGCGGTGGTCGGCCCCCTCGCCGACGACCCCCAGAACCAGCTGGGCGACTGGGCCGGGTCCTCCGGGCAGGTCGCCGCCATGGCGCACGGGCAGCCGCGGGAGATGATCACGACCGCGCTCGACGGCATCCGCGCGGCGGTCCCGGCCGGCTGGACCGTCACGCACGCGCGGGGCGCCTCGATCGTCACGCACGAGGAGGACCCCGAGGGCCCGTTCTTCCCCGACGGGCAGCCGCGCCCGCACGTCGCGGTCCCCGCCCCCGTCGACGCCACCGAGCTGGAGGCGGCCGTCGCCGCCGCGCAGGCCGCGGACGTCGTGGTCGCGGTGGTCGGCGACCAGATCGAGCTCGTGGGCGAGGGCCGGTCGACGGCGACCCTGGAGCTGCTCGGCGGGCAGGTCGCCCTGCTCGACGCCCTCGCGGCGACGGGCAAGCCGCTCGTCGTGGTGCTCCAGGCGTCGAAGCCCCTGGTGCTGCCGCCCTCGGCGATGACCGCCGACGCGATCGTGTGGGCCGCTAACCCGGGGATGACCGGCGGCCGCGCGCTGGCGGAGCTGCTGCTCGGGCTGATCGAGCCGAGCGGCCGCCTGCCGATCTCGTTCGCCCGGCACGCCGGGCAGCAGCCGACCTACTACAACCAGGTGCGCGGGCAGCACGGCGTGCGCTACGCCGACCTCACCCAGGAGCCCGCCTTCGTGTTCGGGCAGGGCCTGTCCTACACGACGGTCGAGTACGCGGACCTGGTCGTCGAGACGCCCGTCGTGACCGAGGCGGACACGGTCCGGGCCCAGGTCACGCTGGCGAACACCGGGCGGCGTCCCGCCCTCGAGACGGTGCAGGTCTACATCAGCGACCTCATCACCTCGGCGTCGTGGGCCGACCGCGAGCTCAAGGCCTTCACGCAGGTCGAGCTGGCGCCGGGCGAGCGGACCCGCGTCGACCTGCACCTCCCGGTGAGCGCCTGCACGATCGTCGACGCCGCCGGCCGGCGCGTCGTCGAGCCGGGCGACGTCGACCTGCTGGTCGGGCCCAGCAGCCGCCCGCAGGACCTGCTGCGCGCCGGGTTCCGGGTCGTGCCGGGCGGGGACTCGTGACCGCCTCCCCCGTCGGGGCCGGCGCCGTCGAGGCCGGCCGCGTCGAGCCGGGCCCCGTCGACCCGACGACCTTCCCGGCCCGGCCGCGCGGCTGGGCCGAGGAGCTGGGCGGCCCCCGCCCGGGCGACGAGGTGGGTGACGGCCCGTTCGGCCGCGCGGTGACCGCCTTCGTCTGGGGCACGGGCCTGACCGCGCTGCTGACGGTGGCGAACCTGCCGCTGGTCCTGCTCGCGCTCCTGCTCCGCCCGGACCCGTCGCTCGCCTGGCTGGTCGTCCTCGCCGCGGTCCCGGCGGGTCCGGCACTGTCGGCCGGGCTGTACGCCGCGCGGGAGCACTACGTGGACCCGGACGTCCCCGTCGCGCGGGCGTTCCTGCGCGGGTACCGCCTCGGCTGGCGGGACGCAGCGGCCGTCTCGGTGCCGGTCTGCGTCCTGGTCGGCGTCGTCGCCCTCGTCGCGGCGGCCGGCCGCGGCGCCGGCGTCCCGCCCGTCGCCGCGGGCCTCGCCCCCGGGGCCGGCGTCCTGCTCGTGGTCCTCGCGCTGCACGCCCTGGCGCTGCGGACGTTCTTCCACCTCTCCCTGGCCGACGCCGTGCAGGCGGCCGCGTTCTACGTGGTCGCGCGGTGGCGCACGTCGCTGGGGACGCTCGTGCTCGTCGTCGGCGCGGTCGCGGTCGCGACCGCCACGTCGGACCTCCTGCTCGCCCTCCTCGCCGGCGTGTGGGTGTGGCTCTGGTACCGGACCGCCGCCCCGATGCTGCGCGACGCCGCCGGCCGCTTCCTCGCGGACCGCCCCGCCACCCTCGCCCGCCCGACCCCTGGGACCCCACCATGACTGACCTCTCGACGCGCATCCACCCCGACCGCACGGACCGCACGCACCTCGTCGACGCCGGCGGCGGCCTCACCGTCCGGCTCACCGCGGCGGGCGACGTCGCGGAGGTGGGCGCCCCCGGCGGCCACCTCGTCAACCAGTACCGGATCGGCGACCACGACGCCGGGATCGCGGGGCTCTTCCTGCGCCGCACGGCCGCGGACGGCACCGTCGACCACGTCCCGCTGACCGGCGGCAGGTCGGGCACCACCTGGCAGGCCGGTGACGGGGTCGTCCGCTGGACCGGTTCCGGGCTGGGCGCCGATTGGACGGTGCACCTCGTCCTCGACCCGTCCCGCCCGGCGCTGGTCTGGCGGGTGGAGCTCTCCGCCGCCGGCGCCGCGGCCCCCGGAACCCGGTGGGACGTCGCCGCCGTCCAGGACCTGTCGCTCGCCCCCGCGCAGGCCGCGTCGTCCTCCGAGCCCTACGTCTCGCAGTACGTCGCGCACCGGCTCGCGGAGTCGGCCCGGCTCGGCACGGTCGTGCTGTCCCGGCAGACCATGGCGTCGGCCCCGGTGCTCCCGCTCTTCGCCTACGCCGTCGCCGAGGGCGCCGTGGGCGCGGGGACGGACGGGTTCGACCTCTACGCCCCGCCGGCCCGCGCCGGCCGCACCCCGGCCTTCCTCACGGGCGCGCCCTGGCCCGGCCGCGTGCGCCAGCACGAGATGGCGATGGCCGGGCTGCTGTCGCGGCCGACCACCCTGGCGGAGCCGGCGGTCCTGCACGTCGCCGGCCGGTACTGGGCCGACCGCCGCGGCGCCCTGCTGGACGTGCTCCCGGACGTCGAGGAGGACGTGGCGCGCCTGGTCGCCCTGGCGGACGCGACCGCCGCAGCGGTGACCGCCGCCCCCCACGCCGGCCCCGCCACGAGCTCCGTGCACGAGCGCTCCCTCCTGGCCACGGCGCCGCTGCTGGGCGGCCGCCCGCTGAGCGACGACGACCTGCTGCGGCTCGGGGCCGGGGCGCGGTACGTCGAGCGCGACGAGTCCGGCCGGGTCCTGTCCTTCTTCACCGACGACGGCATCCACGTGGTCCGCGGCGAGAAGGACCTGGAGCTCGTGCGCCCCCACGGCCACGTCCTGCTCGCGGGCGACTCGCTCACCCCGGACCGGCCCGTCCTGTCGACGACGGTCTTCGCGCACGGCGTGTTCGGGTCGCACACCGTGCTGGGCAACACGACGTTCGACACCCTCACGACGGTGCACCGCAACCACCTCAACCTGCTGCGGTCCAACGGCGTCCGCGTCCTGGTCCGCACCGACGGGGACTGGGCGATGCTGGGCGCGCCCTCCGCGTTCGTCCTCGACGTCGGCGAGGCCCGGTGGATCTACGTGCTCGACGGGCAGCGCGTCGAGGTGCGCACCGTCGCCGACGCGTCCCGCGACGGGCTGCTGCTCGACATCACGGCGACCGCGCCCGTCGACCTCCTGGTGACCACCGCCGTCGAGCTCGGCGGCGGCAGCTGGGAGGCCCGCGACCGGGACGGCGTCGTGGTCCTGGCGGCCGACCCGTCCAGCCCCACCGGCCGGCACCACCCCGACCTCGCCTACGTCCTCGCCGCCACGCCCGGCGCGCGGGTCGACGGCGACGCCCCGCTCTTCGCGGACGGCGCGGCGCGCGGAACCTCGGTCGTCACGGTCCGGGCGACCGCGACCACCGCGCTGCGGGTCGCCACCACGGCGGACCGCGCCGGGGGCGCCTCCGCGGACCTCGCGCGCGAGCTCGTCGCCGCCGGGCTCGACGCGGCCCGCGAGGCGGCCGGGCACCGCGCCACGCTCGCGCGGCTCACGCGCGGGCTGGACGTCGCCGCGGGCTCCCGCCTCGCGGAGCTCGAGACCCTGCTGCCCTGGTGGGCCAACGACGCCCGCGTCCACTGGCTCGTCCCGCACGGCCTCGAGCAGTACCAGGGCGCGGCGTGGGGGACGCGCGACGTGTGCCAGGGACCGTTCGAGCTGCTGCTGGCCGCGGGCCTGCTCGACGCCTGCCGCGACATCGTCCTGCGCGTGCTGGCCGCGCAGGCCGTCGACGGCACGTTCCCGCAGTGGTTCATGTTCGACGCGTACGCCGAGATCCTGCAGCCCGAGGCGCACGGCGACGTCATCCACTGGCCGCTGTTCGCGCTCGGCCAGTACCTGCGCGCCTCGGGCGACGTCGCGGTCCTCGACGCGGTCGTGCCGTTCCGCACGGGCGAGCCCGCGACGGTGGCCGAGCACCTGGACGCCCTGGTCGCGCGCATCGAGACCGACCGCGTCCCTGGCACGGCGCTGCCGGCCTACGGCGAGGGCGACTGGGACGACACGCTGCAGCCGGCCCGCTCCGACATGCGGGAGTCCATGGCGTCGACGTGGACGACCGCGCTCGCCGCGCAGGCCCTCGGCCTCGCCGCGGAGCAGCTGCGCCCCGTGCCGGAGGCCGCCGCGCTCGTGGCGCGCATGGTGTCGGCCGCCGCCGCGATCACCGCCGACCTCCGCCGGCTCATGCTCCCGGACGGCGTGGCGGCGGGCTTCGTGACGGTCACCGACGGCGTCGCGACCCCGGTGATCCACCCCGCCGACACGGCGACGGGGCTGACCTACCGGCTGATCCCCATGACGCAGCTCGTGCTCGCCGGGATCCTCGACCAGGACGAGGCGGACCGCCACGAGGCGATCGTCCGGGAGCACCTCCTGTTCCCGGACGGCGTGCGCCTCACCGACCGGCCGACGCGGTTCGCGGACGGCGAGACCGAGTCGTTCCGCCGCGCCGAGCAGGCGGCGTTCTTCGGCCGCGAGGTCGGCCTGATGTACGCCCACGCCCACATCCGCTGGGCCGAGGCGCTGTCCGCCCTCGGCCGCGCCGACGTCGGCGACGAGCTGCTGCGGCTGTCCCCCATCACCATGGGCACGCGCGTCCCGAGCGTGATGCGCCGCCAGCGCACCTGCTACACGTCGTCCTCGGACGCCGCCTTCCCGGACCGCTACACCGCCGCCCGCGACTTCGAGCTGCTCCGCACGGGCCAGGTCCCGACGGCCGACGGGTGGCGCGTCTACTCCTCGGGTCCCGGGATCTACCTGCGCCAGGTCGTGCACGGGCTGCTCGGCCTGGAGGAGCGCCACGACACCCTCGTCGTCGGTCCCACGCTCGCGCCCGAGGACGACGGCCTCGAGGTCGCGCTCGTGCTCGGCGGTGCCAGGCGCTCCGTGCGGTACCGCGTCGACCCGGCCGCGACGGGCGTCGAGGTCCGGGTGGACGGCGAGCTCGCCCCGACGACGCCGGTCCCGCACCCCTACCGGTGGGCGAGCGCCGCGCTCGACCTGGCCCTGCTCGACGGCGCCCAGACCCTGGAGGTCCGGACGCCCGCGGGGTCCGCGCGGTGAGCGCGCCGCCGCTCCGGGTGGGCTCGTACAACCTCTGGGTCGCGCACTGGCCCGCGACCGCGACGTACGACCGGTCGGCGCTGGTGCGGGCCGCGCTCGACCACGTCGACGTGCTGGGCACGCAGGAGGGCACCCGCGCGCACCTCGACGTCCTGACGGCGGGCACCGGGTTCGCCGCCCTCGGGCGGTCGCGCGACGGCGGGACGACCGGGGAGCACTCCGCGATCCTGTACCGCACCGCGCGCCTGGCCGTCGTGGACTCCGGCGACTTCTGGTTCTCGCCGACGCCCGACGAGCCGAGCGTCGGCTGGGACGCGCCCGGGTACCGCCGGCTGTGCACGTGGGCCCGGTTCCTGGACCTCGACACCGGTGCGACGTTCGTGGTGCTCAACGCGCACCTCGACCACGAGGGCACGCGGGCGCGGCTCGAGTCGGCCCGGCTGCTGCTCGCCCGGATCCGCACGGTCGCGGGCACCGGTCGCGTGGTCGTCACCGGCGACCTCAACGCCGAGCCCGGCTCGGAGCCGCTGCGGGCGCTGCTCGGCGGCGGGCTCGTCGACGCGCGCGCCGTGAGCGTCACGCCGCCGTCCGGCCCGGAGACGACGTTCACGCCGCTGGCCGACCCCGACCGTCCCGTCCCCGGCGCGCGACGGCGGATCGACTACGTGCTCGTCAGCCCCGACGTGGTGGTGGACGGTTACGCGGTGCTCGACGCGCGGCCCGGCGGCCACTTCCCGTCGGACCACGACCCGGTCGTCGCGACGCTCCGCCTGAGCGGCGGCGCGGCACACGGGTCCCCCTGACGCCCGCCGCACGGGCGCGCGCGGACGACGGACGGCCGGGACCCTGCGCGGGTCCCGGCCGTTGGTCGTCGTGCGGGGTTCAGCCGGCGGTGCGGGCGCGGCGCCGCTCGGCGAGCTCGTCGTGGCCCGTGCCGACGGGCGCGTCGTCCTCGGCGCGCTCGGTCGGCAGCTCGGCGAGCGTGCCCTCGACCTCGCGCCACACCCGGCCCACCGCGATGCCGAACACGCCCTGGCCGCCCTGGACCAGGTCGATGACCTCGTCCGCGGAGGTGCACTCGTACACGGACGCGCCGTCGGACATCAGGGTGATCTGCGCCAGGTCCTCGACGCCGCGCTCGCGCAGGTGGCTGACGGCGGCGCGGATCTGCTGCAGGGAGACGCCGGTGTCGAGCAGCCGCTTGACCACCTTCAGCACGAGGATGTCGCGGAACGAGTAGAGGCGCTGCGTGCCGGACCCCGTCGCGGGGCGCACGGACGGCTCGACCAGGCCCGTCCGGGCCCAATAGTCGAGCTGGCGGTAGGTGATCCCGGCCGCGCGGCAGGCCGTGGGTCCGCGGTAGCCGGTGGTGACGTCCAGGTCGGGGAGGTCGTCGCCGAACAGCAGGCCCTGGGCACGCTGGGGGATGCCGCCGGCAGCCGGGGCTGTCTGCTCGGTGCCGGTCACGGGGGTCCTCCACTCGTCGCGACCGTCGTCGCCGGGGCGGCGTCGCGGTCTCTGCTGTTCTGGGTGCAACGCTATGGCCGCCACCAGGGGCGGTCAACGACCGCGGCACCCGCGGTTTCCGGCGTGTCGCGCACGGCGTGTCTTAACCTCCACCTGAGGTTGAACCTCGGTCCTGCCCGCCGGGCCCCGGCTGCTCGAAGTCGTCCGGCGAGACGTGGTCCAGGAACTCGCGGAACTGGGCCACCTGCTCCTCCGGCGTGTCGTCCGACGCGGCCGCCTCCGCCTCCTCGGGGGACACCGGCGACGCCTCGACGCCGACCTCCGCGAGGACGTCCGTGGCGCACAGCACCGGGCACCCCACCCGCACCGCCAACGCGATCGCGTCCGACGCCCGCGCGTCCACCCGCAGCCGGCGGTCGCCCAGGACCAGGGCCGCGTGGAACACGCCCCCGACGAGCTCGGTGATCTCGACCTGCTGCACCCGGACCTGCAGCGTCGCCAGCACGTCCCGCAGCAGGTCGTGCGTCATCGGTCGCGGCGGCACCACCCCGGCCTGCGCGGTGGCGATGGCACCCGCCTCGCTCGGGCCGATCGCGATCGGCACGATCAGCTCCCCCACCGGCTCCAGGAGCAGCACGACGAGCTCGTCGTCGCCGGGGTGCCGGCGCACGCCGAGCACCTCGAGCTCGACCAGGTCGTCCTCGTGCATGTCGCCCACGCTACGTCCGCGGGCGGGTCCGTGCACCGGTGGGACGCGACACGCCGCCTACGGCGCGAGATCCGCGACGCCGGCCCGCACCAGGGCGGTGTGCAGCCGGGTGCAGAGCTCGCCGACCTCGGCGGCGACGGTGCTCGCGCGGCCCCGCGCGGACGGCGACGACTGGCCCCGCCACGGGGCCACCACGGTCTCGACCATGTCGATCTGCCGGTCCGCGGCGCTGCGGAAGCTGCGCAGGTGGCGGGCCTCGATGCCGTGCTCCGCGAGGGCCGCCGCGGCGAGCACGACCTCCTTCGCCCACGCGTCCAGGTGCCCCGAGGCCGACGGTCGCAGCACGCCGGCCTGCACCAGGTCGACCACCACCTGCTCGTCCACCGCGGCCTCACGCGCCAGGGCCGCCGTGGTGTACCGGGCCTCGACGGGACCGGACCGCGGGACGCCGTCCTCCGTGACGATCAGCGCGGGCGACAGCGCCTCGGTGCCGACGCCGGCGTCCAGGGCCGCGAGCCGCTCGCCGATGACCTTGAGCGGGACGTACCGGTCGCGCTGCTCGCGCAGGATGAACCGGAGCCGCTCCAGGTCCGCCGGGCTGTACTGCCGGTAGCCGGACGGCGTGCGCACCGGCTCGACCAGGCCCTGCTCCTCCAGGAACCGGAGCTTGGAGTTCGTCACCGCCGGGAACTCGATCCGCAGCGCGGTCAGCACGTCCGAGATCCGCATGGTCGCCTGCCGGGACAGGCCCCGGGGCCAGGGCCCGGGCTCGCCGGCGGCGGCCTCGTCGCGGGCGGCGTCCTCGGCCGCGCGGGCGGCGTGCGGGGAGGTCGCGTCGTGCGGGCGGGGGGGGGCCGCCGGCGGGGGGTCGCCTGCCGGCCGGCCGGGGCGGGCCGCGGGGCTCGGGTGGAACGTCATGCGGAACTTGCCGATCTGGACCTCGTCGCCCGCCCGCAGCACGGTGGCGTCGATCCGCTCCCGGTTCACGTACGTGCCGTTGAGGGAGCCGACGTCCCGGACCACGAAGTCGTCGAGCTCGCGGACGAACTCGGCGTGCTTGCGGGAGACGGTCACGTCGTCCAGGAAGATGTCGGCGCTCGGGCTGCGGCCCGCGACCGTGCGGTCGGCGTCCAGGAGGAACCGCGCGCCGGAGCTCGGCCCGCGCTGCATGACCAGCAGCGCCGAGGTGCGCGGGAGGGCCTGGACGGCGGCGGCCTGCTCGGCGGTGAGCCCGACCGGGCCGCCCGCGTCGTGCTCCAGCCCGCCCAGGGAGCCGAAGCTGATGGTGGTGTCCGGGGTCGCGGGCACCGACGCCCCGTCGGGCGCGGGGCGGCTCCCGCCGCCCGGCACCTGCTGCTCGTCGCTCATGACACCCTCCCAGACCTGCTGTGCGCACCGGCCCCGACCTGCACCGGGGTCCCGGACAGCCTATGCGCCCGGGCGCTCCGAGCACAGTCCGCCGGCCGGGTGGCGGATGCGCCCGGGCCGTCGGCGGCCGCCGTCAGCCGTCGTCGGCGGTCCGCGGCGTGGCGTGCTCCGGCTCCGGCACCGCGCGCGTCGCGGTGACCTCCACCCGGTCCTGCGTCTGCACCGAGGACGTCCCGCCGTCGATCTGCACCTTGGCGAGCGCGCCGCCGGGGATCGCCAGCGCCGTCGCGATCGTGTCGGGGTCCCCGATGGCCACCCAGCGGTACGGCGGCGACACCACCGAGCCGTCCACCTCGATCCCGGCGTCCGTGCCGAGCACGTAGCTGGAGGCCGTCAGGCGCTGGTCGTTCAGCTGCACGGCCTCGGCCCCGGCGTTGCGCAGCTCCTCGAGCAGGTTCAGCAGCGTGAGCGCGGAGACCGACCCGCCCGGGTCGCCGACCGTCACCGTGACGCCCGGGCCCTCGGCGGGCAGCCGGCCGGACAGGATGCCCTGCGCGGCGGCGCTGCGGGTCGCGGCCTCCAGCGCCGCCTCGCGGCTGGTCGAGCCGGACTGCAGCTCCTGGTGCGTCCGCTCCAGCTCGGACACCTGGTCCTGCAGCTCGTCGGCCTGGCGGGTGGTCTGGTCGAGCAGGGACACCAGCTCGGTCTCGCGCATCGTCGACAGGGTCGTCGTGTCGGTCTGCCGCACCTGCACGGCGATCGCGAAGCCGAGCAGCACGCACAGCACGCCGGTGAGGACCTGCGCGCGCGTCGCGCGGGGTCGCAGGGCGCCGGCGAGCGCGCGCCAGCCGACGACCGGGGTCGGCGCGGCGGGCTGCGCCGGCGCGGCGGGCTGCGCCGGCGTCACGTCGTCCTCCCCGGGCCCGGGCTCGCTCGCGCTCGACATCGCCGTCACGCCTTGAACAGGTGCCGTCGGATCGCGGCGACGTTGGAGAAGATCCGGATGCCCAGCACGACGACCACGCCGGTGGACAGCTGCGAGCCGACGCCGAGCTGGTCGCCGAGGAACACGATGAGGGCCGCGACCACGACGTTGGACAGGAACGACACGAGGAACACCCGGTCGTCGAACAGCCCGTCCAGCACCGCCCGCAGGCCGCCGAACAGCGCGTCCAGCGCGGCGACCACCGCGATCGGCAGGTACGGCTGCAGCGCCGCCGGCACGGTCGGCTCCAGCACGAGGCCGGCGATGACGCCGACCACCAGCCCGATCACCGCGATCACAGGTCCCCCTCGCTGTCGTCCTGCCCGGCGGACCCGGGTGCGGGGGCGGCGCGCGGCGCCGTCCCGGAGGACAGTGTGCCCGACGGCGCGGCGAGGCCGGTCTCCCCCGCGCCCCGCGTCTCGGGCACCACCGGCACCCCGTCGGGCAGCTCCGCCGAGCGCAGCGTCACCGTGGAGGCGGCCGGGAGCTCCATGTCGCGCTGCGCGGACACCTGCGTGCGGATGCCGTACGTGGACTGCAGGACGGCGAGCAGCTGGCCGCCGGACGTCCGGGTCATCCGCGTCTGCATGTCCTGCGGGTCGCCGACCGCCCGGATCGTGTACGGCCCGACCAGGGGCACCACGTCGACCAGGATCGCGTCGCCCGCGGTGCGGATGGCGGTGGTGGGGCCGAGCCGCTGGCCGTTGACGGCGACCGCCTCCGCGCCGGAGGCCCACAGGCCGTTGACGACGATCTGCAGGTCGGAGTCGCGCACGCGCGAGTCGGGGTCGTCCTCGCCGTCCACCTGCTCGGCGTCCTCCAGGGTGATGCTCAGCCCGTCCCCGACGACCGCGGACGCGCCGGACAGCACGGAGTCCCGGGCGAGCTGGTCGAGCAGCGGCGAGTCGGCGGCCGACAGGGCCGCCTCCTGCATCGCGGCGTTCTCCTCCGCCAGGGTGGCGCTGCGCTCGCGCAGCTCGTCGAGCTCGGCGGTGCGCTCCGCGATCTGCCCGGCCAGCACCTCGCGGGCGGCCAGGGCGGACGGCTGCGGGGCGCGCAGCGCGACGACGGACCACGTGGTCGCCGCGCCCAGGGCGACGGCCAGGACGGCGACGGCCGCGGTGCCCGCCCCGCCGCGGCGACGGGTGCGGCCGGCCCGAGCGCGCCGTGCCGCGGCGTCGGCGTACTCGGGGTCCAGCGGGTGGGTGGTGACCTCGGTCAGCAGCGACATCGAGGCGTCCGGGCGCCGCCACACGGCCGGGCCGCCCGGCGACCTCGCGGGGTCCCGGCCGGGGCGGCCGGCGCCGCGTGCGCTCACACGGCCACCGTGCGGGGTTCGCCCGCGTCCGCGTCACCGCGGCGGCCGAGCAGCGTCCAGGCCTGGCGCACGTACAGCGCGCCCGCGAACCAGTAGAGGGCCACGCCCCACCACGCGCACGCCCAGCCGAGGACCGACGCGGTGGCACCCGTGATCCCACCCCAGTGCGCGAGCAGCAGCAGCGGGAACGCGTACAGCAGGGCGAAGGTGCCGGCCTTGCCCGCGAGGTGCACCTGGAGGGGGCCGTAGCCGTGCCGGGCGAGCACCATGAGCATGACGAGCAGCATGACCTCGCGGGTGAGCAGCACCGCGACGAGCCACCACGGCACGACGCCGCGCGCGGCCAGGCCGAGGAGCGTCACGAGGATGAACAGCCGGTCCGCCGCGGGGTCGAGCACCTGCCCGAGCCGCGAGACCTGCCCGAGCCGCCGGGCGAGGACGCCGTCGAGCCAGTCGCTCGCACCGGACACCGCGAGGACCCCGAGGGCCCAGCCGTCGTGCCCCTGGGCGATCAGCACCGCGAACACCGGCACCATCAGCAGCCGCACCAGGCTGATCACGTTCGGCACGGTGAGGACGCGGTCGGTCACCACGTCCTGCTCCGCCACGGCTCTCCCACCTCGTCAGTCCTGATCAACGCCCCATCCTACGCACCCGGGTCCCACCCTCAGATCACCACGCAGCCACCACGCAGCCACGGCGCAGCGACCACGCAGCCGCCGCTCACCCGGCCCCCGGCGTCTCCGGGCGCCGGGCGGTCCGCTGTGCTTCGCTGACCCCATGGCCCACGTCAACGACCCCGCCGTGATCCGTCGCCTGCTCACCACGCCCGGGACGTGGGCCGTGGTGGGGCTGTCGACGAACCGGGCACGCGCCGCCTACGGCGTGTCGGCGTACCTAGAGCAGCTGGGCCACGGGATCGTCCCCGTGCACCCGCGGGCCGAGACCGTGCACGGCGCGGCCGGGGTGCGGCGCCTGGCCGACCTGGACGGCCCGCCCGACGTCGTCGACGTGTTCGTCAACTCCACGCTGGCCGGTGACGTCGTCGACCAGGCCGTCGCGTCCGGCGCGCGCGCCGTGTGGCTCCAGCTCGGGGTGGTGGACGAGGAGGCCGCCGCGCGGGCGACCGCCGCGGGGCTGGACGTCGTGATGGACGCCTGCCCGGCGATCGAGGGCCGCCGGCTCGGTCTCGGCTGAGCCCGGCGCGTTCCCCCGGGCGGCGCTGTGCCCGACGTCACCGCGCGCCTCCCCTGCGTCCGGGCCGACCGGGCGGTAGGCTGGGACCACTTCGGAGTTCGTCGCAGTGTCCCGTGATGTGCGTGCCGAGGCCCCACCCCCCTTCTTCGTGATGCGGTGCGGCCTCGTGATGTGTGGGTGTGGGAGTGCGACCGCGTAGCCGACCGGACCGGTCGGCCCAGCAGCTCCCCCCAGCGACACGAAACGGTGCTGACCCGATGACGTCTGTGCTCGACCCCGCCATGCCCGAGACCACCCAGCCGACTGCGACCGCCGAGCCCGCCGGGCTCACGTTCGCCGACCTGGACCTCCCCGCCCCGCTGCGCGAGGCCGTCCTCGGGCTCGGCTTCACCACCCCGACCGCGATCCAGGCCGAGGCGATCCCGGCGCTGCTCGCCGGCCGCGACATCACCGGTGTCGCGCAGACCGGCACCGGCAAGACCGCCGCGTTCGGCCTGCCGCTGCTCGCCGCCGTCGACCCGGAGCTGCGCGAGGTCCAGGCGATCGTCCTGGCGCCGACCCGCGAGCTCGCCATGCAGGTGGCCGAGGCGCTCGAGTCGTTCGCCTCGCGGATGCCCGGCCTCGAGGTCGTGCCCGTGTACGGCGGCTCCCCCTACCTGCCGCAGCAGCGGGCGATCCGCGGCGGCGCGCAGGTGATCGTCGGCACCCCGGGCCGCATCATCGACCACCTGGACCGCGGCAGCCTCAAGCTGGACTCCGTGCGGTTCCTCGCGCTGGACGAGGCCGACGAGATGCTCCGCATGGGCTTCGTCGACGACGTGGACCGCATCGCGTCCGCCACGCCCGCGGGCAAGCAGGTCGCCCTGTTCTCCGCGACCATGCCGCCCGCGATCCGCCGGGTCGCGTCGCAGCACCTCGTGGACCCGGTGGAGATCACCGTGTCGCGGCAGTCGTCGACCGTCACGAGCGTCAGGCAGACCTACGCCGTCGTGCCGTTCCGCCACAAGGCCGGCGCGCTGGCCCGCGTGCTCGCGGTCTCCGAGGCCGACGCCGCCATCGTGTTCGTCCGGACCCGCAGCGCCGCCGAGGACGTCGCCGTCTCGCTCGTCGAGCGCGGCGTCGCGGCCGCCTACATCTCCGGCGACGTGGCCCAGGGCGACCGCGAGAAGATCGTCGAGCGGGTCCGCTCCGGTGCGATCAACGTGCTGGTCGCCACCGACGTCGCGGCCCGCGGCCTCGACATCGACCGCATCGGCCTGGTCGTGAACTTCGACGTCCCGGGCGAGCCCGAGGCGTACGTGCACCGCATCGGCCGCACCGGCCGCGCCGGACGCACGGGCGAGGCGCTCACCTTCGTCACGCCGAACGAGCAGGGCAAGCTGCGCGCCATCGAGCGCACCACCCGCCAGCAGCTCGAGCAGATCCAGATCCCCTCCCCCGCCGACGTCTCGGCGCACCGGGTGACGCAGCTGCTCGGCCGCGTGCCCGCCCGCAGCGAGCTCGGCCGCCTGGACCTCTACCGCACGGCGGCCGCGGAGTTCCTCGCCGCGCACCCCGAGGTGGACACCGCCGAGCTCGTGGCCGTGCTCGCGGCGCTGGCGGTCGGCGACGAGGGCCCCGCGCCCCGTCCGACCGAGGGCGACGACCTGGACGACGCGCTGTCCCGCGCCCACCTCACCCCGGAGCGCGGTGGCGCCCCGCGCGGCCGCGACTCCGCCGGTGACGGGCGCCGCAGCGCCGCCCGCACCAGCGGCACCGGCCCCCGGTACCGCCTGGCGGTCGGCCAGCAGCACGGGGCCCAGCCCGGTGCGATCGTCGGGGCGCTCACCAACGAGGGCGGCCTGACGGGCAAGGACCTCGGGAAGATCGACATCTTCTCGACGTTCTCCCTGGTCGAGATCCCCGGCGGCCTCTCCACCGAGGCGTTCGACCGGATCGGCCGCGCCCGCGTCGCCGGCCGCCCGCTGCGCATCCGCGTGGACGAGGGCCCGCGGGCCCCGCGCCCGAGCACCGGCGCCTCGCGGCCCCCGCACAGCGGCACGAGCCACCACTCGGCCGGCCGCCCCGCCGGTCGCGACGGCGGCTACCGTGACGGCGGCCGCGACGCGCGCCCCCGTCACACCTCGACGCCGCGCTGACGGCGCCCCGCGCCACGCACGACAGCACCGCCCCGTCGACCCTCGAGGCCGGCGGGGCGGCGCCGTCTCCGGCGGCGGGGGTCAGGCTGTGGGGTCAGGCCGCGGCGGTGACCGCGCGGCGGACCGCGGCGACGAAGTCGTCCACGTCCTGCTCGCGGGTGTCGAACGCGCACATCCAGCGCACCTCGCCGGTGGCGGCGTTCCAGTCGTAGAACCGCCGCACCGCGCGCAGCTCGTCCGCGACGCCCACCGGGAGCGCGGCGAACACCGCGTTCGCCTGGGTCGGCTGGGTGACCCGCACCCCGGGCACCCCCTCGACGCCGGCGCGCAGCCGGGCCGCCATGGCGTTCGCGTGCCAGGCCGAGCGCAGCCACAGGTCGCCCTCGAACAGGGCGATCAGCTGCGCGGACACGAAGCGCATCTTCGACGCGAGCTGCATGTCGACCTTGCGCTGGAACTCGATGCCCGGGGTCGACCCGGGCGTCAGCTCGACGACCGCCTCGCCGAACAGCGCGCCGTTCTTGGTGCCGCCGAGCGACAGGACGTCGACGCCCACGTCGGTGGTGAGGGCGCGCAGCGGGAGGTCGAGCGACGCCGCGGCGTTGACCAGCCGGGAGCCGTCGAGGTGCACCCGCATGCCGAGGGCGTGCGCGTGCTCGGTGATCGCGCGGATCTCGTCGGGTGTGTAGACGGTGCCGAGCTCGGTGGCCTGCGTGATCGACACGACGCCGGGCTGGGCGCGGTGCTGGTCGCCGAACCCGTGCGCGTGCCGGGCCACGAGCTCCGGGGTGAGCTTGCCGTCGGGCGTCGGGACCGTCAGCAGCTTGAGGCCGCCGACGCGCTCGGGCGCCGCGTTCTCGTCCGTGTTGATGTGCGCCGTCTCCGCGCAGATGACGGCCCCCCACCGCGGGAGCATCGTCTGCAGCGCGAGGACGTTCGCGCCGGTGCCGTTGAACACCGGGTACGCGGTCGCGCCGGGGCCGAAGTGCGCCCGCAGGACCTCCTGCAGGTGCGCGCTGTACGGGTCGGCGCCGTACCCGGGGACGTGCCCCTCGTTGGCGGCGGCCAGGGCCGCGAGGATCTCCGGGTGCACCCCGGCGTAGTTGTCGGAGCCGAGCTCGCGTCGGTCGGGGTCGTGCAGTCTGTCCACGCCGACCATCCTGCCGCAGCCCGGGGGGTGCGGCGTCCGGCCGTCCGCCGGTCAGCCGGCGCGCAGGGCGCGGCACTCCGCGCAGGTGCCGAGCAGCTCGATCGTGTGCTCGACGTCGGAGAAGTCGTGCGCGGACGCGACCTGCGTCGCCCACGCCTCGGCGCCGGGCCCGTCGATCTCGACGGCCTTGCCGCAGTACCGGCACACGAGGTGGTGGTGGTGGCTGCGCCGGACGCAGCGGCGGTACACGGCCTCGCCGTCGGGCGAGCGCAGCACGTCGACCTCGCCGGCGTCGGCCAGGGTCTGCACGGCCCGGTACACCGTCGCGAGGCCGGTGGTGGAGCCGCGGCCGCGCAGCATGTCGTGCAGCTGCTGGGCGCTGCGGAACTCGTCGAGGTCGTCGAGGAGGGACAGGATCTCCGTGCGCTGCCGGGTGGTGCGCTGCGTGACGGCCATCGTGCGTGCTCCCTTCGCCCCGCCCACCAGGGTCTGGTGCGGGCGGCTGACCATCTTAGGCCACGAGCCGGGGACCCGGTGCGGGTCCCCGGCTCGCGGGGGTCACGGGCGCGGGGCCCGCGGTGCTGCGTGCGTCGTCAGCTGGCGACGGCGCGCTTGAGGGCGCTGCCGGCGGTGAGCTTCACGCGGAAGCCGGCGGGGATGTCGAGCTTCTCGCCGGTCTGGGGGTTGATGCCGGTGCGCGCGGCACGGTCGGCGCGGGACACCGCGAGCAGACCCGGGATGGTCACGCTCTCGCCGGCGCTGAGCTGCTCGACGAGGACCTCCTGGAAGGCCTTGAGGGCCGCGTCGGCAGCGGTGTTGGTGAGCCCGGCCTTGGCGGCGATGGCCTGGACGAGCTCGGTGCGGTTCACGCTCACGGATGTGCTCCTTGTGGATCGAACTTGGCGTGCGGGCCGCTCGTGGCCCCGGTTCGGGGCGTCAGCATCCGGCGGACCGACGCGGACGACCATAACGGCAGGTGGGCCGCTTCCTGCAACGCGACACCCCCGCGTGTCGGGCGGCGTGTCGGGCCGCGTGTCCCGCGAGTGGCCCGCCCGGCTCCGCTCAGCGACCGGTGCGGCGGCCGTCGAGGTGCTCGCGCAGGCGGTCCAGCGGCCACGCGTCGAGCACCCGGTCGGGGCCGATGCCGTGCGCCGCGGCGCGGTCGCAGCCCACCGCCTGCCACGAGAGCTGACCCGGCGCGTGCGCGTCGGTGTCGACCGTGAACAGGCAGCCGGCGGCCACCGCGACGTCCAGGAGGGCGTGCGGCGGGTCGAGCCGGTCGGGCCGGCAGTTCACCTCGACCGCGACACCGTGCTCCGCGCAGTCGGCGAACACGGCCTCGGCGTCGAACTCGCTGGGCGGGCGCTGGCGCCTGCCGGTGAGCTGCCGGCCGGTGCAGTGCCCCAGCACGTCCACCAGCGGGTTCGCGACCGCCGCGCGCATGCGGCGGGTCATCGCCGCGGCGTCCATCCGCAGCTTCGAGTGCACCGACGCGACCACCACGTCGAGCCGGTCCAGCAGCTCGGGCTCCTGGTCCAGCGCGCCGTCGTCGAGGACGTCGACCTCGATGCCGGTCAGCACCCGGAACGGCGCGATCGCGCGGTTCAGCGCCTCCACCTGGTCGAGCTGGGCCCGCAGCCGGGCGGGCGACAGGCCGTTCGCGACGGTCAGGCGCGGCGAGTGGTCGGTGATCGCCAGGTACTCGTGGCCGAGGTCCATGGCGGCCAGCACCATCTCCTGGATCGGCGTCGACCCGTCACTGGCCTCGCTGTGCGCGTGCAGGTCCCCGCGCAGCGCCGCGCGCAGCTCCGCGCCGGGTCCGGTCGCCTCCGCCGCGGGGTACCGCTGCTCCAGGTCCGCCAGGTACGGGACCGGGCCGCCCTGCGCCGCGGCGGTCGCCACCTCGGCGGTCCGCGCCCCGACGCCCGGCAGGTCGGTCAGCGTGCCCGCGGCGAGCCGCGCCTCCACCTCGGCCGCGCCGGTGCGCTCCAGGGTCCGGACCGCCGCGCGGAACGCGTCCGCCCGGTAGGAGGTCGCCCCGCCGCGCTCCAGCAGGAACGCGGCCCGCCGGAGCGCGGCGACGACGTCGGCCTGCACCCGGGCGGCGTCGGCGCCGGTCGTGCCCGCCACGCGTCAGGACGCCCGCTTGCGGCGGGGGCGCGCGGGCTTCTCCTCCGGCGCCTCCTCCGGCTCGGCCTTCTTCGCGCGGGACGCGCTGCGGGCGGCGGGCTTCTTGGCGGGCGCCTCGTCCGCGTCGTCGTCCGCGGCCTTCTTCCGGCCGGAGGACCGGCGCGCGGCGGGCTTCTCCGGCGCGGCGTCGGCGGACTCGTCTGTGCTGTCGCCGCGGCCGGCCCGCGCCTTCTCCACGCTGCGCTGCAGGGCGGCCAGCAGGTCCACGACCTCGCCGCTCTTCCCGGCCTCGCCGTCGTCCTCCTTCTGCGGGACCTCCTGGGTCCTGCCGGTCGACACCTTCGCCTCGATCACGGACTCCAGCGCGGCGCGGTAGCGGTCCTCGAACCCGGACGGGTCGAAGTCGCCGGCGAGGGACTCCACCAGCGACGACGCCATCGCCAGCTCCTGGGGCCGCACGGTGACGTCCTGGTCGAGGATCGGGAAGTCGGCCTCGCGCACCTCGTCCGGCCACAGCAGCGTCTGCAGGCAGATGACGTCGTCGCGCACCCGCAGCACCGCCATGGACTCGCGCTGGCGCAGGGCGACCTTGACCACGGCCATCCGCTCCGTGCTGGTCAGCGCCTCGCGCAGCAGCGCGTACGGCTTGGCGGCCGTGCGGTCCGGCTCCAGGTAGTACGTCTTGCCGAGCAGGATCGGGTCCACCTGGTCCCCGGGCACGAACTCGATGACCTCGATCTCGCGCTCCGTGGCGAGCGGGAGCTGGTCGAGGTCCTCGTCGGTGAGCACCACCAGCCGGCCGTCGTCGGTCTCGTACCCCTTGGCGATCTCGGAGTACTCGACGGGCTCGTCCTCGATGCTGCAGAACTTCTTGTAGCGGATGCGGCCGCCGTCCTTCTTGTGCACCTGGTGCAGCGGCACCTCGTGCTCGCCCGTCGCGGCGTACAGCTTGACCGGCACGTTGACCAGCCCGAACGCGACGGCGCCCTTCCAGATCGCGCGCACAGCTACCACCTTCCCGGCGGGGCCGTCCCCCGCGACGAAACGTCGTGCTCTGGGCAGGATGGACCCGTGCTGCCCATGCTCGCCACCCCTGTGCCCGTTCCGGGGCACCTCCCCGACGGCCCGGAGTGGCTGTTCGAGGTCAAGTGGGACGGCGTCCGCATCCTGGCAGACACCACGGGCGACCGCCTCCGGCTGCTCGGGCGCAACGGACGGGACGCCGCGATCGCGTACCCCGAGCTCGGCGGGCTGGCGGACCTGCCGGCCGGCACGGTGCTCGACGGCGAGGTGGTGGCGATGCGGGACGGCGTCCCGTCGTTCCCGGCCCTCGCCGAGCGGATGCACGTGCGCGACCGGACGCGGGCCGCGGCGCTGGCGGCGCGCTCCCCCGTGAGCTACCTGGTCTTCGACGTGCCGGCGCTGGCGGGCGAGGACCTGTCGCGGCTGCCGTTCACCGAGCGGCGCGACGCGCTGGAGGGGCTGGAGCTGCCCGCCCACGTGCAGCTCTCCCCCGTCTACGCCGACGGGGGCCTGATCTGGGAGGCCACCCGCGGGCAGGGTCTGGAGGGCGTGGTGGCGAAGCGGGCCCGGTCGACCTACCAGGCGGGGCGGCGCTCGGCCGACTGGCTCAAGGCCGTGCACCACACCACCCGGACGGCCGTCGTCGGCGGCTGGCGGCCGGAGACCACCGGCAGCGGGCGGCTCGGCGCGGTGCTGCTCGGTGCGCCCGACGCGCACGGCGACCTGCACTTCCTGTGCCGGGCCGGCAGCGGCCTCGCCGGGGCGACCGCGCGCGAGCTCACGGCGCTGCTCCGGCCGCTGGAGCGCGCCACCTCCCCGTTCGCCGACCGGCTGGAGCCGGTCGACACCCGCGGCACCGTGTGGGTGGAGCCTGAGATCGTGCTCGACGTCCGCTACCTCACCCGCACGCCGTCCGGACGGCTGCGCCAGCCCGTGATCCGTGGGCGGCGCGAGGACGCCGGCGTCGACCCCTGGGAGGCCTGATGACCCCGCCCACCACGCCGAGGGAGCCGCCCCAGCGCGTGCGGATCGACGGCCGGGACGTGCGGCTGACGCACCTGGACCGGGTGCTCTACCCGTCCACGGGGATGACGAAGGCCGAGGCGATCGACTACGTCGTCCGGGTCGCGCCCGCCCTGCTCGCGCAGCTCCACGACCGGCCGGTGACCCGCATCCGGTTCCCCGAGGGCGTCGGCGGCGAGACGTTCTTCGAGAAGAACACCCCGCGCGGCGCCCCGCCGTGGCTGCGCCGGCAGACCCTGCCCGCCGCCCCGGGCAACGAGGACGACGAGGGCAAGGAGCTCGACCTGCCGTTCCTCGACGACGTCGCGTCGCTGGTGTGGGCGACCAACGCCGGCGCCATCGAGCTGCACACCCCGCAGTGGACCGTGGGGCCGCGCGGCGGGGTGCGGAACCCCGACCGGCTCGTGATCGACCTCGACCCCGGCGCGCCGGCGGGGCTGGACGAGTGCGCCCGCGTCGCGCACCTGGTGGCCGACCGGCTGCGCGAGGACGGCCTGTCGACCGTCCCGGTCACCTCGGGCAGCAAGGGCATGCAGCTGTACGCGCCGCTGCCCGGGCGGCGGACCGCGATGGAGGTCCGGCAGTACGCGCGCGACCTGGCGCACGAGCTCGCCGCCGCCCAGCCGGACCTCGTGGTCGCGGTCATGCGCAAGGAGCTCCGCGGCGGCAAGGTGCTGCTCGACTGGAGCCAGAACCACCCCGCGAAGACGACGATCACGCCGTACTCGCTGCGCGGGCGGGAGCAGCCGGCGGTGGCGGCGCCGCGCTGGTGGGACGAGATCGGGCCCGGGCTGACGCAGCTGCCGCCCGCCGACGTGCTGGACCGGCTCGAGACCGAGGGCGACCCCTTCGACCAGGCCTGATGCCGCCGCGACCAGCGATTGCGGCGGGGCGCGGGTTGCGGCAGCGTGGGGTGCGGCCGGCGTCGTCGGACGCCGAGACTCACGAGGAGGACACGACATGGCTCGCCGCACCGAAACGCCGAAGTACACCGTCCCGACGCTCTCCGTCGAGGACGGCGGAAAGGTCGCCGCGGTCCTGCAGCAGCGCCTCAACGCCCTGAACGACCTGGCGCTGACCCTCAAGCACATCCACTGGAACGTGACCGGCCCGCACTTCATCGCGGTGCACGAGATGATCGACCCGCAGGTCGACGCCGTGCGCGCGATGGTCGACGCCATCGCCGAGCGCATCGCCACCCTCGGCGTCGCGCCCGTCGGGACCCCCGGCGCCCTGGTCCAGGACCGCACCTGGGACGACTACTCCATCGGCCGCGCCGGTGCGATCGACCACCTCGGCGCGCTGGACGAGGTCTACGTCGGCATCATCGAGGACCACCGGGCCGCGGCCGACGAGACCGAGGACCTCGACACCGTCACCAACGACCTGCTGGTCGGGCACCTGCACGAGCTCGAGCTGTTCCACTGGTTCGTCCGGGCGCACCTCGAGTCCGCGGGCGGCGAGCTGTCCACCCACGCCGCGCACGGCGAGAAGGAGGCGGCGCGCCAGGCCGGCGCCGCGGCGAAGGGTGCGGCCTCGCGCTGACGCCCCCAGGACCCCCAGGGACCGCCGAGGCCCCGGTCACCGCAGGGTGACCGGGGCCTCGTGCTGCCCGGCGGAGTCCGGTGCCCGTCAGAGGCGCTCGGCCTGGTCCCAGTCGTCCGAGGCGGCGATCGCCTCGTCGTCGGGGACGAGCTCGCTGTCGCGCAGGGAGCGCGGTGCGCGGCGCGGGTCGCCGCCGGAGCGCGCGTCGGCGGCGCGCAGCTCGGCCTCCGACGTGCGGGGCTCGGCCAGGTGCTCGGCGGCGGGGTCGGAGGTGAGGTTGCGGGGGCGCGAGGTCATGCTCCGGTTGTACCCCGTCGGGGCGCGCGGGACCAGTGCGGCGCACGGTCGCGACACCTCCGGGCCGACACCTGCATCGGACAGACACTTCTCCCGCCGAGCCCTCACATCCCCCCGCGGTCAGCCGATGGGCTGGGCGTGACCCTCCTGTCCGCCCCGGAGCGCCCGCGCCGCCTCCCGGTCCCGGAGCTGCTGCGCACCGGCGGGGGGAGCTGCGCGTACCAGCCGGTGGTCGAGCTCGCCACGGGCGAGGTGCTCGGGCGGGAGGCGCTGCTCCGCACCCCCGAGGGCTCCGGGTGGGCGTCACCCCTGGACGTGCTCGACGCCGCCGAGGCAGACGGCCTGCTGGGCGAGCTGGAGCAGGCGGCGATGTCCCGGGCGCTGGCCGACGCCGCGGACGCGTCGGGCGGCGCCTCGCACACGCTGTTCCTCAACATCGAGCCCCGCACGCTCTCCCGGCACCTCCCCCTGGTGCTCGCGACGCTCGCCCAGCGCGGGCCGCAGGTCCGCGTGGTCGTGGAGATCACCGAGCGCGCGCTCGCGCTGGACCCCGCCGGCATGCTCGACGCCGCCGGCCGCCTGCGCGCCGCGGGCTGCGCGATCGCCCTGGACGACGTCGGCGCCGTCCCCGAGTCCCTGGCGTTCATCCCGCTGCTGGCGCCCGAGATCATCAAGCTCGACCTCCAGCTCCTGCGCACCCTGGAGGACCCGGAGACCATCACGGTCGCCGGCGCGGTCCGCGCACGGGCCGAGGCCACCGGCGCGCGGGTCGTCGCGGAGGGCATCGAGACGCGCGAGGACCTGACGCGCGCCCTCGTCCTCGGCGCCGACCTCGGGCAGGGCTGGTACCTGGGCCGGCCCTCGCGGGAGCTCCCGGCGGGTGAGCGGCACGGCGGGCGCCTGCCCCGGCCGCACGCCCCCCTCGGCGGGAGCGCGACGCCCTACGAGATCGTCGCCTCCCGGCGGGCGGTGCGGCTCGCGCCCAAGCACCTGCTGCTGCCGCTGTCCCGCACGCTGGAGCAGGCCGCCCTCGCGCACCGCGTCCCGCCGCTCCTCCTCGGCGCGTTCCAGGACGAGCGGTTCTTCACCGGCCGCTCGGCGGACCGGTACGGCCGCCTCGCGCAGCGGCTGCCCTTCGTCGGGGCGCTCGGCACCGGCCTGCCCGCCGCGGTCCCGGACGGGGTGCGGTGGGCGACCGTCGGCGCGGACGAGCAGCTCGCGCGCGAGTGGGCCGTCGTCGTCCTCGGCGCGCACGAGTCCGTCGCGCTCGTCGGGCGGGAGGTCGCCGCGACCCCGTGGACCGTCCCGGGCGACCGCGCCGACGGCGCGCGGGAGTTCGAGTTCGCCGTCACGCACGACCACGGCCTGGTGGCCGAGGCGGCGCAGTCGCTCCTGCGGCGGTTCGGGGCGGAGTCGCGGGGCTGAGCCCGCGCGGGTCGAGCCGCCGGCACCGGCTCGCGGGGACCGGGTCGCGGGCCTAGCGTCCCGTGCATGACGGACCGCCCCGGCGTCGATGACGGGCCCGCCGGGCTCGCGGCGCTCCCCCGCGCCGCGCGGGACCGGCTGCCCGCCGACGTCGAGCGCCTGCTGCGCTACGTGGCGCTGGAGACCCCGACGGGCGACGTCGCCGCGCTGGACGCCCTCGCGGACCTGGTCGTCGCGGACGGCGCGGCGACGGGCCTGGCCGGCGGACGGGTGCCGACGGCGCGGTCGACCGCCGACGCCGTCCGCCTCGAGCTCCCGGGCCGCGGCGCGCGGGCGGGCGACTCCCCCGCGCTGCTGCTCGCCCACCACGACACCGTGCACCCGGCCGGCTCGGTCCCGGTCCGCCGCGGCGGCGACGGGGTGCTGCACGGGCCCGGGACCTACGACATGAAGGCCGGCATCGTCGTCGCGCTGTCCGCCGCGGCGCTGCTCCGCGGGCTCGGGCTCGACCACCGTCCCGTGCGGCTGCTCGTCACCCCCGACGAGGAGGTCGGCTCCCCCGCGTCGGCCGACCTGGTCCGCGCGGCCGCCGCCGGTGCGGCGTACGCGCTCGGGCTCGAGGCGCCGACCCCGGACGGCGGGCTCAAGACCGCCCGCCGGGGCTCCACCCGGCTGCGGCTCGAGGTCACGGGCAGAGCCGCGCACGCCGCGGTCGACCCGGGGGCGGGCGTGTCCGCCACCGACGAGCTGGTGGACCAGCTCCTCGCCGCGCGCCGGTACCTCGCGGGGCACCCGTCCGTGCTCGTCAACGTCGGGACCCTGCAGGGCGGCGGTCGCACCAACGTCGTCGCGGCGCACGCGCACGCCGACCTGGGACTGCGGTTCGTGACGGCGGCGTCCGAGCGCGCGGTGCTCGCCGGCCTCACCGCGCCGGAGCCGGTGCGGGCCGGCGCGCGGGTGAGCGCCCGGGTGCTGTCCCGCCGGCCCCCGTGGGAGCCCGGCCCGGCGTCCGACCGCCTGCTCGCGGAGGTCACGGCGGCGGCCCGGGCGATCGGCCAGCGGGTCACCGGCGGGCCCGCACCCGGCGCCGCGGACACCAACCTCACCGCGGCGGCCGGGGTGGCGACGCTCGACGGCTTCGGGCCGCTCGGCGGCGGCGCGCACGCGGCGACCGAGCACGTGCTGCTGGGGTCGGTCGCCGAGCGGTCCGCCCTGCTCGCGGCGGTGCTGCACCGGGTGTGAGCGGCGGGGCCACCGGCGCGGCTCAGGGGTCGGTGCGCTCCCGCTGCCGCTCGGCGAAGACCGCGGCCGCGGCCCGGGTGACCGGGCCGGGCGCACCGCCGCCGACGGGCACGCCGTCGACCGCGACCACCGGCTGCACGTCCCGGCCGGTCGACGTGAGGAACACCTCGTCCGAGGTGGTCAGCGCGTCGTACGGCAGGTCGACCTCGCGGCCGCCGTACCACTCGAGCACGAGCGCCCGGGTGACTCCCGCGAGGCAGCCGGACGACAGGGGCGGCGTCAGCAGCTCGCCGTCCCGGACGACGAAGACGTTCGTCCCCGTGCCCTCGCAGAGCTGCCCGCGGGTGTTCGCGAAGACCGCCTCGCTGGCACCGGCGGCGTGGGCCTGGGCGAGCGCGAGCACGTTCTCCCCGTAGGAGGTCGTCTTGAGCCCGGTGAGCGCGCCGACGTCGTTGCGCCGGTACGGCACGGTGATCACGGAGGTCGCCGGCTCCGGGTCGTGCCCCGGGGTCACGCCCAGCACCAGCGTCGGCGGACCGTCGACGCGTCCGCTGCCGAGCAGCCCGGGGCCGCCGGTGAACGTGATCCGCAGCAGGTCGAAGGCGCTGGTCAGCAGGTCGCGGTTCGCGTCGACCACCTCGTGCGCCGCCCGGCGCACCGTCTCGACGTCGAACCCGGTCAGGCCGATCCCGGCGGCCGAGCGCGCCATCCGCTCCAGGTGCCGGGACAGCGCGAAGATCTGGCCGTGGTCGATCTTCACGGCCTCGAACACGCCGTCGCCCACCACGAAGCCGTGGTCGCGGGCCGAGGTGGTGGCCCGGGCCTCGGGGACCAGGCTGCCGTTCACCCAGAACTGCGTCGACGTGACGTCCTTCACCGCTGCGCTCCTTCTCGTCCGTGCCCTCCGCGCAGCGTACGCGCGGGGTCAGCCGGGCAGCGCCGTGCGGGCGACCCCCCCGGCCCACGCCTCCGCCCGGTCGAGCTCGCCGTCGACCAGCGGACCGTGCATGCCCGCGACGTGGAACCCCTCCGGCGGAGCGGCCAGGAGGCACCCCGCGGCGCGCAGGCGCTTGGCCATGCCCGAGGCGGCGCGCTTCGGGAGCGGCCGGTCCACCCGCGTGTCGAAGGTGGCCGCGGGGACCCCGTCGAGGCCGGTCAGCTGCTCGAGCCACTCACGCACCCCGCGGCCGGTGTCCGCCCCCGGCAGCGACTCCGCGCGCTCCCGGGCCTCCGGCGTCGTCAGGTGCTCCGGCCGGCTCGACCGGGTCTGCGGCCGGCTCATCCCGAACGCGTGCGTCGGCCCGCCCACGACGAGCAGGTCGGTGAGCAGGGCGTCCGGGGCCTCGAGGACGTTCACCACCTCGACCGTGAGGTGCGGCGACGCCGCGCGCAGCCCCCGGGCCACCGCCTCGGCGACCGCCTGGCTGTTGCCGAACATGCTCTCGTACACCACGTGCGCCCGCATGGCGCCTCCCGCGTCGCGCTCCGGCCGGGTGCGCCGTCGCACCGGCTCCGCTCAGGACGCTAGGCCCGGCTGCGCCGCGCGACCTGGGTCGACGGTCCCGGGTGAGGAGGGGCCCGCTCAGTCCGCCGCGGGGACCGGCCGGCCGCCGACCTCGTGCACGGTCCGGGCGACGACGGCCGCCGCGACGACGTCGAGCGGCCGGCCCTGCGCGCGCTGCAGGGCGCCGAGCACGCGCCGCGCCTCGCCCTCGTCGCAGCCGCGCATCTCCATCAGGACGCCGACGGCGTGCTGCACCGACGCGCGGGTGCGCCGGGTGGCCGCGGACGCGGGCGGCACGGGCTCGCGCGCCGGGATCGTGCTGTGCAGGTCGATGAGGGACGCGATCTGCTGGGCGAGCCCGTCGACGCGGCGCACCACCTCCGGCCCGGAGCTGCCGGGCTCCTCCAGGTACAGCGACAGCGCCGCGTGCCCGCCCCGGGCGAGCGGCGCCGGCACCGCGACGACGCAGCCGAAGCCCTCGCCCAACGCGGTGCGGCGCCAGGCGTGCCACTCCTGCGACGCGCGCAGGTCGGGCACCACCACGGGGGTCGCCGTGTCCAGCACCGCCCGCCACGGCCCGTCGGACCCCACGACGACCGCGTCGCACCGGTCCGCGCGCTCGCCGGAGCTGGTGATGAGCCAGTCCGTCCCGCGCCGTCTCGCCCAGGCGGACGCCTCCACGCCGCTCCCGGTCCGACCGGCCACGATCTCCACCAGGTCGTCCAGGAGCGCCTGGACGCTCCTCGCCGGTTCCGTGCCCGGCCACACGTCGCACACCTCGGCCATGTCGTACGCCCCCTGAGCGGCAGCAGGTGCGGGCCTCCTCGCCGAGGGCCGCTGCAGATGCGTGCGCTGCCGGCACGCATCGCCATGGTGGCACGGGGGAGGCGTCGCCAACCACGGTTCGACCCGCGACGTGCCCGCGGGCCGCGCCGTGTCGCCCGGTGGGGTGACGCCCCGCGGTCAGCCCGCGGGCCGGTCCGGGCCGTCCGGCCGGGGGAACGTGACACGCCGGTCGAGCACCTGCCGCACGACGTCGGCGAGCCGCTGGTCCTGCGACCAGGCGCGCCCGCGGAGCAGCGCGTGCGCGTCCTCGGGGGGCAGCCCGGTCTGCCCGACGACCATCCCGATCGCGAGGTGCAGGTCCGCGCGGTCGCTCGCACCCAGGGCCGCCACGCCGAGCAGGACCGGGGCGAGCGCGTCCGCGAGGACCTGCCCGTCCGCCACCAGGTCCGTGCCGCGCTGCGCGGGCACCCCGTGCACCGTGAGGACCGCGACGGGTTCCGGCGTGCCGTGCGCAGGCCAGGCGGGGGACGGCCACGCGCGGACCGGCCAGGCGCGCACGCGGACCCCGCCGGGGGTCACCTCGCCGGCCAGGACCTCGAAGACCGGGAGGTCCTCGACGCCTCCCCCGCTCCCGCTGCCGCCGCCGGACGCGGGCCCGCGCCCGAGCACCGCGCCGACCGCTGCTCCCGGAACGCGCGCAGGCCGGGGCCGTCGCCGACGACCTCCTCGGCCGCGTCCAGGCGGGCCGCGAGCTCGTCCGTCGCGCACGCCGTGAACCGGGTCGGCTCCGTGGGTGAGCACGTCAGGGCCCCGCCGTCCCCGTCCAGCAGCTCGACCGCCGCGCGGCACATCCGCGCGGCGACCGGACCCGCGCCCTGGTCGGCGACGGCCCGCGCCAACGCCCGCAGCAGGTGCACGCGCTCGGTCACGGGGCCAGTCTCGGGTCGCTCGCCGCCGCCCGCACGCGGGCGCGCCCGTGCGGGCCGGGCTGCGGTCCGGGCCAGCGGGTCAGGCCAGCGCGTCCATCGCCGCGCGGAGGTTCCCCGCGCAGGTCGCGCGGTGCGCGTCGGCCCCGGCGCCGGTGTACCCGCGGGGCGCGATCTCGACGAGCATCACGAGCGCCAGGTACAGGCGGGCCAGCAGCAGCCGCGCCTCGCCCGACGCGGTCCCGAGCGCCAGCGCTCCCCCGGCCTCGGCGTACCCGGCCAGCAGCCCGGCGGGCACCGGGCCCCGGCCCGTCTGGTCGGCGCCGGCGAGCTCCAGGAGCGGGTCGCCCCACACCGCCCGCTCGGGGTCGATGACGCCCGTGAGCGCGAGCGTCTCGGGGTCGACGAAGAGGTTGCCCGCCCAGAGGTCGGTGTGCACGAGGACCGGCCGCTCCACCTCCGCGAGCGCGCCCTCGTGCCGGTGGAGCGCCGCGCGGACCTCGTCCGCCGGGACCTGCGTGCCCCACCGGCCGGCGTCCACCAGGAGCGCCTGCACCATCCGGCCGAACGCCTCGGGCCAGGTGCTGCCCACGAGCCCGCTGTCGGCGTTCGGGTAGCCGAACCGCTCCCCCGGAACGGTGTGCAGGCGGGCCATGAGCGCGCCCAGCTGCGGCTGCACGCGCTGCCGGACCGCGTCGGGGAGCCGGCCGTCCTCGGCGAGCGCGGTCAGCGGGACGCCGTCGAGGTGGCTCGCGACCACGACGTCGGACGGGACCGCGGTGCGCGTGAAGTCCGTGAGGAGCAGCCGCGGCATCAGGAGGTCGGGCCGGTCCGCGGCGCGGCGGTAGACCTCGGCCTCGGTGCGGAGCAGGTCGCGCTCGTAGGTCAGCAGGCGTTCGGTGGCCGTGGGCGCCGTCTTGGCGACGACGCGGGTGCCGTCGCGCAGCGTCGCGCGGTAGGTGGTCGCGAACAGGCCGCCGGTGAGCGGCTCCAGCTGCACGACCTCGCCGATCGGCGCGAGGACCGCCGGGAGGGCGTCGCGCAGCAGCTGGTCGTGGTCGACGGTGACGGGAGACATGCAGGTCACGCTAGCGGCGGCGTGTCGGTGGGGGCGGGCAGACTCGCGTCATGGACGACAAGGCGACCCTGCACCACTACCTGCGCCGGCAGCGCCAGGACCTGCTGGCCAAGCTGGACGGCCTGGGCGAGTACGACGCCCGCCGCCCCATGACGGCGAGCGGGACCAACCTCGCCGGGCTCGTCAAGCACGTGGCGAGCGTGCAGCTGGACTACCTCGGCGTGGTGTTCGGGCGGCCGTCGGGGCGGGACCTGCCCTGGTTCGCGGACGACGCGGAGCCCGAGGCCGACATGTGGGTCCCGGCGCACGAGTCGCTCGCGTCCGTGCGGGAGCTGCACGCGTTCTCCGCGGCGCACGCGGACGCGACGGTCGAGGCGCTGCCGCTCGACGCCCCGGGGCACGTGCCGTGGTGGCGGCCGGAGAACGCCGACGTGAC
Organism: Cellulomonas endometrii; assembly: GCF_949769265.1. Taxonomy (NCBI): domain Bacteria; kingdom Bacillati; phylum Actinomycetota; class Actinomycetes; order Micrococcales; family Cellulomonadaceae; genus Cellulomonas; species Cellulomonas endometrii. Next base: position 376,520 of record NZ_CATKPC010000001.1, read on the forward strand.
GCTCCAGCGGGTGCTCGTGCACCTGATCGCCGAGACGGCCCGGCACGCCGGGCACGCGGACATCCTGCGCGAGACGATCGACGGCGCGATGGGGAACGGCCCGCAGGACCCGAACATGCCGGGCCGGAGCGCGGCCGCCTGGGCCGCCCACCGCGCCCGGATCGAGGCGGCGGCGCGGGAGGCCGCGGCGCAGGAGCAGGCGACGCGGGAGCACGAGGGCTGAGCGGTCACGGAGCGCGTCAGACCAGGGGGTCGGCGGCCACCATCGCGTGCCCGAGCACGCCCTCCGGGCCGTCGTACGGCTCGACGTCGTCGGCGAACGCCTCGCCGTCGTCCTCGGGCACGTACCCGAGCGCCCGCGCGGTGGACAGGTCCCACCACGCCCGGGTGTTGCCGGAGATGCCGTACGCGACCGTCGGCCCGGTCACCGCGCCGCGCAGCGCCGCGTCGGTGAGCCGGACCGCGTCGCCGGGGCTCAGCCAGATGCCCAGGTCGAACGTCGTCCGCGGCCGCTCGTCGCACAGGCCGATCCGCAGGGACACGACCTCGAGCCTGTACTTGTCGGCGTACAGGCTGCCCAGCGCCTCGCCCGCGACCTTCGACACGCCGTAGAACGAGTCGGGACGGGGCGTGCGGTCGACCGGCGCCTCCTGCCCGGTCGGGTAGTAGCCGACCGCGTGGTTGGAGCTGGCCAGCACGACCCGGCGCACGCCCGCCCGCCGGGCGGCCTCCAGGACCCGGTACGTGCCGTCGACGTTGGCGCGCCGGATGCGGGTCCACGTGTCCTCGCTCGGGATGCCGGCGAGGTGCACGACCGCGTCGGCGCCGGCCATCGCGGGAGCCAGCCGGTCGAGCGCGTCCTCGTCGGTGAGGTCGGCGGCGGTGAACGTCTCGTCCGGGCCCGGCGCGGGATCCGGCCGGTCCGCGTCCACCAGGCGCAGGCGCCACCCGCGCGCCGCCAGTCCCCCGTCCGCCGAGCGGAGGTAGCCGCCGATCCGCCCGGCACCGCCGGTCACCACGATGTCCCGCTGCTCCATGCGTCGCAGTCTGCGGTGTGCGGGCGCGGTGCGCCCGCCGGGGCAGGTCCTCGGCGCCGTCGGTCAGGGCCGGTCGTCGGGCTCGGCCGTCGGCGTGGTTCGTCCGGCCCGGACGTCAGGGCAGCGGGCCCGCCACGCAGACGCGGTCGCGGCCGTCCGCCTTCGCGCGGTAGAGCGCGGCGTCCGCCCGCGCCAGCGCGCCGGCCACGGGCTCCCCCGGCTGCCGGACCGCCACGCCGACGCTGACGGTCAGCCCGCGACCCGGCATCAGGTCGTCCCAGAGCAGCCCGGCCACCGTGGCCCGCAGCCGCTCGCAGACGTCCGCGGTGGTCGCCCCGCCCACGCCCGCCAGGAGCACCGCGAACTCCTCGCCGCCGTAGCGCGCGGCCAGGTCGTCGCGCCGCAGGGCCCGCTGCAGGGCGTCGGCGACCCGAGCCAGGACGGCGTCGCCCACCTGGTGCGGCCAGGTGTCGTTCACGTGCTTGAAGTGGTCGATGTCGAGCAGGGCGACCGCGAAGGTCGGGCGCTCGACGGACCAGCGCTCGAGCTCGACGTCGAGCGTGCGCCGGTTCGCGAGCCCCGTGAGGGCGTCGTGCGCCGCCTCGTGCGCGAGCCGGGCGTTGCTCTCCTCCAGGGCCTCCGACCGCCGGCGCTCCGCCTCCGCCTGGCGCTCCGCCTGCTCCACCTCCATCCGGGCCCCGAGCAGCGCGGCGCGGCGCTCCGCCTGCGCGTCCCCGAGCCGCGACGTCAGGGCGTGCAGCTCCCGCAGGGCGGCGAGGGCCGCCACCGGGTCGCCCAGCGCCTCGTGGGCGTCCGCCAGCACCCGCAGCAGCTCCATCCGCTCCGCCGGCCGCCGCAGGCCGTCGCACAGCACCATCCCGGCGCGCGCCTCCGCGACCGCCTCGTCGAAGCCGCCCGACGCGGCCAGCAGGACGGCGCGGATGCGGTGCAGGGTCAGCTGCTGGCCGGTCGACGGGAACCGCGCCAGCATCAGCGCGGCCGCGTCAAGCACGGTCCAGCAGGCGTCGGCGTCCCCGGCGAGGGCGTGCGCGACCGCCGCGGTGAACCGGGCGTCGAGCGCCGTGCGGCTGAGCCCGGCCGCGTCGGCCTCGTCCACCGCCTCCAGGGCCAGCGCGAGCGCGCGCCGCGCCGACGCCCGCGCCCCGCGGGGGTTGTCGGCCGCGAGGCGGCGGCTCGTCTCCACGAACGTCCGCGCGAGGTTCGCCAGCGCGATCGAGGCGCGGTCGGGGTCGCCGGCCTGCAGCCAGAGCCGCCGCGCCTGCGTGAGCACCCCCGCGGCCTGCGGGGCGAAGTGCGGCATCGCGGTGTAGACGGAGCCGAGCACCGTGAGGACGTCCGCGGTGCCCGCCACGTCGTCGGCCTCCCGCCGCAGCTCGGCGGCCCGGGTGAGCAGGTCGACGGCGTCCTCCACGTGCCCGAGGTCGTGGTGGACGACGCCCTGCCGGGACAGGGCTCGCGACTCCCAGACCAGGGCGCCGCGCTCGCGGGCCAGGTGCTCCGCCCGCCGGGCGTGGTCGAGGGCGCGCCGGTCGTGGCCGAGGGCGTGGTAGGCGACGGACGCGTGGTAGCTCAGGCGCATCTCCGCACCGGCGGCGCGCTGGGCCACGGCCACCGGGAGCAGCTGCTCCGCGCGGCGGACGCACGCCTCGGCGTCGGAGTCGGCCAGGAGGGCGAGCCGGTCCACGGCCGCCTCCCAGTCGGTGGGTGCGGCGGTGCCCGTCTCGATCGCGTCGGCCGTCATGGTCCTTCGTTCCTCGCCCGCGGTCCGTCGCGGGGTCGATCACCTCATCGGGCCGCGGACCAGCGCAGATGAGCCCGGCACGCGCTCTTCACCCGGACCTGTGGCACGGTGTCCGGCGTGAGCACCCCCGACCCGCAGTCCCTCTTCCCGGGCAAGCAGTTCATCAGCACCGCGCTGGAGGTCCTGGAGACGAAGACGACGATGTCCGGCGGCCTCGCGCGCCGGTACCTGCAGCGGGCCGCGATGGCCGGCGTGCTGATCGGGCTGCTGTACGCGACGTTCTACGCGGTGCTCGCCGCCTTCTCGGCGGTGGAGGTCGGGGACTCCAGCCTGCGCCCGTTCGGCCGGCTCGTCGGCGCCGTCGCGTTCGGCTGGGCGCTGGTGTTCATCTACTACTCGCGGTCCGAGCTGCTCACCTCGAACATGATGATCGTCTCGATCGGCGCCTACCACCGCCGCACCTCGTGGGTGCGGGCGCTGCGGCTGCTGGGCCTGTGCTACCTCGGCAACCTGCTGGGCGGGCTGTTCGTCGCGGTGCTGCTGCGGTTCTCCACCCTGGTCGAGGGGGCGCCGCTGGACGAGATGGTCGACTCCGTCGCGCACAAGCTCGCGTACGTCACGGACGGCCCGGCCGGCTGGGTGGACCTGCTGATCCGGGCGGTGCTGTGCAACTTCTGCATCAACGTGGCGATGCTGCTGGTCTACAACGGCCTCATCAAGGACGACGTGACCAAGTGCCTCGTGATGATCACGTCGGTGTTCATCTTCGCGTTCCTCGGGCTGGAGCACTCCGTCGCGAACACGGTGCTGTTCTCGATCGTCGGCCTGCGCGAGGGCCTGGACCTGGCGGCGGCCGCAGGCAACGTCGGCATCGCGCTGGTCGGCAACTTCATCGGTGGCGGGCTGCTGATCGGGCTCTACTACGCGTACGTCAACGACGACTCCCAGTGGCTGCGCAGCGGCGGGGCGGGGACGAGCACCCCGGGCTCGCCCCGGGCGCAGGCGACGCAGGAGCCTCAGGGGTAGCTGGGTCCGCCGGGCAGGCCGAACAGCTCCTCGAGCGTCGTCACGCCCCGCCGCTGCATCTCGGCCAGCAGGTCCGTGCCGACGTACCGCAGGTGCCACCCCTCGGGCGCGTAGCCGGTGACGGCCTGGTTCGCCGCCGTGTACCGGACGAGGAACCCGAACTCCGTCGCCCGCGCCGCGACCCACTGCCCCTCGGGCGTCTGGTCGAAGCACGCCTGGAAGTCGCAGTCCGGCCGGGTCCCGCTGCCCACGTCGACCGCGAGGCCCGTCTGGTGCTCGCTGTGCCCGGGGCGGGCGGAGACCTCGTCGGCGCGCGGCTGCCCCACACGCGCCGCCCAGTCGGCGTGGACGGCACCCTGGTACGCGTACGAGCGGAACCCGCTGCGCAGCTCCAGCCGGACGCCGTCGGCCGCGGCGGCGGCGAGCATGCGGCTCAGCGGGTCCTGCAGGGCGGCCCGCACCTCGTACCCCGCGACGGCGACCAGGTCCGCCGGGGCGTACTCCGCCGGTGCGAGCGGGAGCGCCTTGTTGACGACGACCCAGGGGCTGGCCGGGTCCGAGGTCGACTGCTGGGTGAGGTCGAGCCCGGCGACGGCGGGTGGGGTGAGCGGCGTGGCGGGCGCGCTCGGTACGACGAGCGCGGGCGCCGGACCCGCGAGCCGGTCCCGCGCCGGGTCGACGGGCCCCGTGGGCTGCGGCACCGGTCCCAGGCTCGCGGAGGCCTCGGGCGACCGCGTCGGTCCGGGGGTGGCAGGCGCCGCGGCGACCGGGGCCTCGGCGGCCGAGGCCGGCGCCTGACGGTCGGGCTCGTCCGCCGGGGCGCCCTGCAGCGCGAACCCCACGGCCAGGACGCCGACGACGACCGTGGAGGCGACCTGACCGGCCCGGGCGACGGCGCGCGGCGCGCCCTGGTGCCTCCGGTGCGCGCCCGCGACCCGTCCGCGGGCGTGCTGCGGGCGCGAGGTCACGGCGGTGCTCCTGGTCACGGGCGGGCGGGGTCGACCCCAGTGTCCGTCGGAACGGGTGCCGATGGCCAGCCCACCCCTGCGGCCGCCGCCGCGCGGTCAGAGCCGCGGTCAGAGCTGGAGGTCGCGGGCCAGCGCGTCCAGAGCCGCGCTGCGGCGGCGACCGTCGAGCGCCAGGCCGCCCCCGGCGGTGCGCCGGACCGAGCCCGCGGCGAGCAGCGCGTCGACCGCGGCGACGCCGTCGTTCCGCCGCACCCACCGGTCCACCTCCTCGCCCGGCATCGGCCCGGCGAGCAGGGCCGCCAGCAGGCGGGCCTGCGTGAGCGGGGCGGCGGAGCCCGCCAGGACGGGCGACGTGCCGGGCCGTGCTCCCATGGGGCGCTCCCGGGTGGGTAGGGGGTCGGCCGCCCAGCGGCCGCGGGTCGCCGTCCATCGTGGTCGCCGCACGGGTGGCTGAGTGCTCGCCGACCCCGGTCCCGAGTGCTCTCGGGGCGCCCTCTGAGTGGTCACTAGGGGGCCGGATTCGGGATCGCGTGAGTGGTGCCGGGTCCGCGACTGGGTGGCGACCGGGTCGTGGCCCGCGCCGGTCAGCCGGACGCGCGCAACACGTCGCCCAGCCGGTGCGTCCCGCCCCGGACCTGCTCGACGGCGACGACGGCCAGCGCAGCGGCGGCCCCCACGGTCACCGGCAGCGCGGCCCACGCCCACGCGACCTCCGGTGCCGCGCCGGTGCCGTTCCCGACGACGAACGCCGACACGCCCGCCCCCACGAGGGCCCCGGCCAGCGTCGCCACGAGGACGCCCGGCAGCACCTCGCCCGCCGCCACGGCGGCCGCCTCCCGGTCGGTCAGGCCCACGGTGCGCAGGGTGTCGAGCGCCCGCCGGCGCCCCGGGCCCCCGCGGGCCGACGAGACCAGCACCGCGAGCCCGACGAGCACGAGCAGCAGCACCGCCGTCAGCCGGCCGGCGACGACCAGCGCGCGCGGCAGCACCTCCGACGCCAGCCCGGCGAGGACGGCGGACCGCTGCACGACCTCCGCCTCGCCGTCCGCCGGCTGCGCGCGCACCGCCGCCGCCGCACCGGGCCCGGCCAGCCAGACCGTGTCCGGGGCGGCCTGCTCGGCGCCGCCGAGCTCCGCGATGTCGACGACGAGGACCGGACGGTCCCCCGCCGCGCCGGCGACGGCGTCCCAGCCGGGCGCCCCGACGCCGGCCAGCGGGTGCACGGTGCGGCCCTGCCCGTCCCACGTGACCTCGACGGCCCCCGCGCCCGTCGCCTCGGGCGCGGCGCCCGCGCCGGTCGACGGGTCCCCGATGAGCGCCGCGAGGTGCCGGAGCGCGGCCGGGTCCGCCGCGACGAGGCGCACCCGCGTGCGGCCGGCCTCCGTCACGGCGGGCACGTCGTCCGCGACCCTCCCGGCCACGACGGCGGTGACGCCCGCCGCCCGGGACCAGGCGTCGGCGGACGCGGCCAGCCCGGCGTCGGGTGCACCGTGCACGAGAACGTCGGCCCCCACGGCCCCGAGCGCCGCCGCCTGCTGGTCGCGTCCCACCTGCTGCGCCCCGGACGCGGCGACCACGACGAGGGCGGCGGCCGTGGCGAGCGCGAGGAGGGGCAGCGCGCCCGGGCCGTCCGACCGGGCGCGGGCGAGCGCGAGCACCGGCACGGCGCCGCGGGCCCGCCGCACCACCGGGGCCAGCCGCCGGAGTGCCAGGGGCAGCAGTCGCGCCACGACCAGCGCCCCCCCGACGGCCGTCGTGACGGGCGCGGCGGACGCCAGCGGGTCCGGGGCGCCGCCCGGCTCGCGGCCCCGCAGCGCGACGAGCGCCCCCGCCGCCAGCGCGACGAGGGCCAGCTCGGCCGCCGCACGCCGCGCGCCGCGACCGTCGCGCGGACCGCCGCCGCCGGCATCGGCGCCGCGTCCTCTGCCGCCGCCTCCCCTGCCGCCGTGCGCTCGGCCGACGTCGTCCTCCCGGCGCGGCACCGGGTCGGCGGCGGATCGGGCCCGGTGCAGCACCGCGACGGGGAGGGCCACCGCCGCCACGGCGGCGACGGGCAGCACCTGCGCCAGGACCACGGGGCCGGGGACCACCACGTGCGCGAGGAGCACGCCCGCGACCCCGCCGGCCGCGGCGACGACGACGGCCTCGACGGTGTGCTCGACGGTCAGCGCGGGCAGCGTGGCGCCGCGGGTGCGCCGCGCCGCGAGGTCGTCGGTGCGGCGCCGCGCCAGGAGGCCGGCCGTGAGGGCGAGCAGCAGCGCCGTGACCGTCGCGGCCCCGATGACCAGGCCCGCGGTCGCGTCCCGGGCGTCGTCGACGGCCGCGAGGGCCGCGGCCAGCGTCCCGTCGAGGTCGGTGTGGACGCTCGCGCGCGCGGCGGCGTAGCCGAGCACCGCCGGGGCGGCCTGCACCGCGGGCAGCTCCCGCAGCGCGAGCCGGGCCTCCGTGGTTCCGATCCGTGCGGGCAGCGGCGCGAACCGCACGGTGCGGACGACCGTGCGCGGGTCGAGCGCCGCCAGCGCGCCGGGCAGGGACGCGTCCGACAGCAGCGCCGCGACCGCGGTGCTGGTCGCCGGACCCACGACGGCGGTCCTCGGTGAAAGGAGGTCGCCCAGGTCGGTCCACCGCGGGTCGTCCGGCTCCGGTGCACGGAACACCCCGCTGACAGCGAGCGTGACGGTGCGGCCGTCGGCGTCGCTGACCAGGAGGGTGCTGCCCGGGCCGGCGTCGACGGCCTCGGCGACGGCCTCCGACAGCCCGACCTGCACGGCGTCGTCCTCGTCCTGCGGGGCGGTGCCGGCGGTCCACCGGACGTCACCGGCGCCGTGCGCCCACGCGAGGCGCACCGTGGTGGACCCGGTGGCGGCCGCGCCCGGCGTGCTCGGCCCGCTCAGCGCGAGCGGCACGGACGCGGTGACGGCGACCGGCGGCGCCAGCACGTCGCCGAGGCGCGCGCGCAGGCCCGCCTCGAGCTGGCTCGCGGCGGTCGTCGCGTCCGCCGCCGCGTCGGGGTTCGTCGCGCTGGCGGTGTCCTCGTAGCCCGTCGCGGCGGTGACGACGACGTCCGCGCGGGTGCCCGCGCGCTCGACCGCGGACGCGACAGCGTCGTCCGCCACCCGGGTGACCGCGCGCGGGGCGGCCGAGCCCAGTGCGGTGGCGATCGCGACCAGCACGGCGACGAGCGCGAGCGGACCGGCGTGCGCCGCAGCGCGGCGCGGGAGCGTCGCCAGGTCCAGCCCGGAGACCGGCCCGCGCGCGCCGGACGCCGGCCTGCGACGGTGCCGCCCGGTCACTCGGCGTCCCCGAGCCGCAGGTGCGACGCGGTCGCCCGGCGCACGAGGCCGAGCACGACCGGGAGCACCACCACCGTCGACCCGGCCAGCACGACCGCGAGCACGCCGGCCTCCACCGGCCACGGCCACACGGGCAGCGCGCCGGGGACGGGCGCCGCACCGGTGTCCGACACCGTGAGCGCGGGGGCGAGCGCGCGGGCGACCACCGCTCCCGCGCACGCCCCGGTGGCGACGGCGAGCAGGTCCACCGCCGCGTGCTGGACCAGGTGCACGCCGACCACGGACCGCGGCGACGCCCCGAGCGCCAGGAGCCGCGCCACCTCCGGGCCCCGGTCGTCGGCCGTCCCGGCGGCGTGCAGCACCGCGCCCACCAGGGCGAGGGCCACCGCGGCGGTCACCAGGAGCCCGAGGGCAGCGAGCACCCCGACCCGCAGCGGGCCGTCCCGCAGGTCCGCGGCGACCTCCGCGCGCGCCGTGACGGTCGCTCCCGCGTCCCGCAGCTCGGCGGCCGCGGCCGCCGGTCGCGTCCCGTCCAGCCACCAGCGGTCGACCAGCGCGGACGCGTCGGCCTGGGTGAGCGCGGCGCGGGACAGGGCGTCGAGGTCGGCGAGCAGCGCCGGACCGCGCGGGACCCCCGGCACGTACGGCGCGACGCCGGCGACCCGTGCCGGCAGCGCCGCGGTGCCCGCGAGGACGTCGAGCGCGTCGCCGACCTCGAGCGACGCGGCACGCGCGAGGTCGGCGCTGACGAGGACCGGCAGCGAGCCGGGGCGCCCGAGGCCGGAGACCACGAGGTCGGCGGGTGCGAGCCCGGCGCGGGTGACGTCCACCGTGGTCGACGCGGTGACGCCCGCCGCGTCGACGTCGGCCGCCACGGCCTCGAGCGTCTCCGACGCCGCCGTCGTCGGGACGCCGGACCAGCCGGCAGGCCCGTCGCCGGACCCGGGAGCCGGCCGCCAGGACACGGTCACCGTCGCGTCCGCGGGCGCAGCCCCGTCGTCGCCGGGCGGCACGTCCGCGGTCACACGCAGCAGCACCGCCACGACGTGGACCGTGCCCGGGGCGTCGCTCGCGCCCGGCAGCACCGCGTGCAGCGGGTGGGTGGCGCCGTCCAGCGGGACCGGGTCCCCGGCGGCCGCCACGCGCGCGCCGTGCCCGTCGTCCAGCACCACGGTCGGGGTGACGGACAGCGGGACCGCACCGGTCGCGGACCCCGTCACCTCCAGGGGCACGCCGTCGGCGTCCCGGAGCACGGGCACCGCGTCGGCGGGACCCTGCGGCGCGAGCCCCGCGGTGAGCCCGGCCCACGTCTCGCCGGCCGGCAGGCGACCGGCCGGGTCGGCCGTCGTGGTGTCGACGGCGACGAGCCGGGTCGCGGCCTCCCCCGACCCGGCGCCGACGAGCGTGCCGAGCGCGGTGACGCGGTCCGTGGCGGGCAGGGCGGACCCGTCGACGGACCGCGCGAGCGCGCCCTGGTCGAGCAGCGTCCCGGGGACGTCTGCGGCGACCACCGCGGCGGCCACCCCCGCGTCGGCCTGCTCCTGCTGCGACCGGTCCCACGTCGCCGCCCACGACGCACCGAACGTGGCGCCGGCGGTGGCCAGGACGGTGAGCAGCAGGGCGGTCGCCGCCCGGGGCCGCCGGGCGACGTCCACCGCCGCGACCGGCAGCACGAAGCCCCGCGACGCCCGCGCCCGGCGCTCCGCCCCGCGGGCCAGGACCGGGAGCAGCCGCAGCCCGAGGGCGGACACCGCGACGAGCGCCAGCACCGGGGCGAGCACCCGCACCGCGTCGCTCGAGCCGTCAGCGGCGCGCAGCCGGAGCCCGGCGAGCACCGCCAGGGCCAGCAGGAGCACGTCGCCCCCGGACCGGGCGAACCGCCGCCCCGCCCGCGCGGCTCCCCGCCGGCCGCCCGGGGTGCGGGTGGCGGGCGCGACGAGGGCGACGCCGAGCGCCACGGCGCCGCACGCCACGGTGCCCAGCAGGGCCCCGGTGGGCGCGTCGACCGGCCGCAGCCCGGCGTCGGCGAGCACGGGCAGCGCCGTGAGCGCGCGGTACGCACCCAGCGCCGCCGGCACGGCGAGCAGCGCCGCCACGAGCACGAGCGCGCCCGCCTCGACCACGGCGAGCAGCGCCACCTGACCGGACCCGGCGCCGCGGTCGAGGAGCAGCGCGCGCTCCGCCGACCTCCGGACGGCCAGCAGCCGCCCGGCCAGCAGCAGCGCCGCCGCGCAGAGCGCCGCGCACACCAGCCCGCCGACGAGCACGGCCGCGCCGGTGACGCGGTGCTGCGCCGCCGCCGCGGTGAGCTCCGCCGGCAGCGACGTGCGCACGACGACGCGCGTCGCGCGCTCGGCCAGCCGCTCGGACAGCAGCGCGCGCAGCCCGGGCGCGCTGCGGGCGACGTCCGCGAGGGCGGCGGTCGACGCGCCGACGGCGTCGGGCCGCGCGAGCACGCTGACCGCGCCGACGCCCGTCCCGGGCCCCGGGCCGGGTGGCGCGCCGGGTGCCGAGGCGGGCGCCGCCAGGGATCCCTCCGGCAGCACGAACGGCCCGGTCGCGGGCGACTGCCGGCGCCCGGAGGTGCCGGGGCGGTCGTGGTCCGGGTCCACGCCCGCGCCGCCGAGCAGGTCGCGCTCCCACGGCGAGGTGCCGCCGCCCGGAGCCACCGGCACGAACACCCCGGTCACCCGCACCGTGGTCGCGGCCAGGGCGCCCGGGCCGGAGTCGGCCGACGCGGCGAGCGTCAGCGTGTCGCCGACCCGCAGCCCCAGCGCCTGTGCGGTGGCCGCCGGCACCGCGACCGGCCACGGCTCCCCGGCCGCGGAGGGCCACGCGCCGTCGACCAGCCGGGCGACGTCCTGCACCCCCGGTGCGTCCACCAGGTACGCGAACGCCTGCTCGCCGCCGGTGCCGGCCACCGTGCCGGGAAGCGCGAGCAGCGGCGACTCCGTCCAGGTCGACGTGCGCGCCGGCAGCGGCGCGAGGACGTCCGCGACGACGGCGCCGGCGTCGGCCGCGAGCCCGGCGGCGGCCACCGGGTCCGACCCCGCCGGCGCGGGCACCAGGCGCGCGACCACGTCGGTGCGGCCCGACCCGGCCTCGGCCAGCGCCGCGTCGAGGGCGTCCCGGCGCCCGGCGGTCAGCAGCAGGCCGCACGTCGCCAGCACCGTGAGCGCCACCAGCGCCGTCGCCGTCATGGCGAGCAGCACCCCGCGCTGGGACCGGGCGCGCCGCAGCACCGTGCCGGGGGCGGCGGCCGCCCACGCCGCGCTCATGCGGGCAGCACGTGCCCGTCGACCAGGCGCACGGCTCGGTCGGCGAGGTCGATCATCACCGGGTCGTGCGTCGACACGACCGCGGCCATCCCCTCCGCCTCCACGACCGCCCGGATGAGCGCCATGACCGCCAGGCCGGTCTCCGTGTCGAGCTGGCCGGTCGGCTCGTCCGCGATGAGCAGCCGCGGCGAGCCCGCCAGCGCGCGGGCGATGGCGACGCGCTGCTGCTGCCCGCCGGACAGCTCGTCGGGGCGCAGGCCGGCGTGGTGCTCGAGGCCGACGAGCCGGAGCAGCAGCGCGACGCGGCGCTCCCGGTCGGCCACGGGCAGGGAGCGCAGCCGCAGCGGGACGGCGACGTTCTCGGCCGCGCTGAGCACGGGCACCAGGCCGAACGTCTGGAACACGAACGCCAGGACGTCGCGGCGCAGGCGCACCTGACCGGCCCGGTCCAGCGTCGTGACGTCCGTGCCGTCGACGTGCACCGTCCCCGCGTCCGGGCGGTCGAGGCCGCCGACGACGTTCAGCAGGGTGGTCTTGCCGGAGCCGGACCGGCCGACCAGGGCCACGAGCTCGCCGGGGGCGACGTCGAGGTCGACGCCGCGCAGGGCGTGCACCGCGGACCGTCCCGACCCGAAGGTGCGCGTCACGCCGCGCACGCGGACCAGCGGCGCCGTCCCGGCGGGGACGGGTGCCGCGGCCGACGGGGCCGGGAGCAGGGGCGCCGGGCCGGTCACGCGGCGCCTCGGCGGCCGCGGCGGCGGCCGTCGCGCGGGCGGCGCTCCCCCGGGGCGGTGGGTGCGGCGGGCCCGTCGCGGTGACCCGGGTCCCGGTGCCCCGACCCGTCCGGCCGCACCTCGACCCGGTCCGCCTCCAGGGCCAGCCGCACGCGGCGCGTCAGGTCCAGGGCCTCCCGGTACTCCCGCGGCACCTGGACCCGGCCGGCGCGGTCCATCACCGCGTACTCCTCCGCGACGACGCCCCGCACGCCGTCCTCGGCGACGTGCTCCCGCCGCAGGACCTCGCTGCTGGTGCGACCGTCGCGGATCGCCACCGTGCGCTCCACCTGGCCGCTGACCGCGGGGTCGTGGGTGACGACGACGACGGTCGTGCCGGTCTCGCGCCGGGCGGCGCGCAGCGCGTCGAACACCTGCTGCCCCGTGGCGGTGTCGAGCTCGCCGGTGGGTTCGTCCGCCAGGAGCAGCCGCGGGGCGTTGGCCAGCGCCACGGCGATGGCCACGCGCTGCTGCTCGCCGCCGGACAGCTCACCGGGCCGGCGCTCCGCGGCGTCCGCGAGCCCCACGAGCTCCAGCAGGTCGGTGACGCGGTCCCGGGCCGCGCGCCGCGACCGGCCGGCGAGGGTCAGCGGCAGCGCGACGTTCTGCCGGGCGGTCAGGTACGGCACGAGGTTCCGCGCGGTCTGCTGGCGGATCGAGCCCACGACCGTCCGCCGGTACGCCACGCGGTCGGCGGCGCTCAGCGCGCCGAGGTCCCAGGGGCCGACGCGCACCCGCCCGGCGCTGGGCGCGTCGGCCGCCGACAGGATCCGCAGGAGCGTGGACTTGCCGGACCCGGACGCCCCGACGACGGCGATCATCTCGCCCGCCTCGACCAGCAGGTCCAGGCCCTGCAGCGCCTGCACCTCGACCCCGCCCGAGCGGAAGATCCGCACCACCGCGTCGCACACGACCAGCGCCTCGCGCCCGAACTCGGCGGGAGCGGCCAGGCCCGCGCCCAGCCGCTCCACGACGCTCTGCTGCACGGTGCCCTCCATCGACGCGACGCCGCGGACACTACCGCCCGGCGCGCGCCACCGGCAGGGTCAGCCGGGCATCCGTCCGGCGTCGAGGGCCGCGTGGTACTCGCGCACCGCCTCCTCGACCAGCGGGAGCGCCAGCCGGGCGACGGGGTGCACGTCGGTCACGAGCGGCTCGCTGTCCGGCCCGCGGCCGACCTCCCGGCCCGTCAGCACCCACGGGTACCGCTCGCCGCCGGCCAGGTGCACGTACTGGCAGATCTGCCGCGCGACCCACTGGCGCACCGGGCGCTGCCACCAGGGTTCCGGGGTCAGCCGGTTCACGCTCAGCCCGGGCAGCGTCGCCCCGCTCTCGCCGTCCGTGCTGGGGCTGCCCGCGTCCGCCTCGGGGCCCGCGCTGACCCGCACGTACGCCGTCGTCCCGAGCACCTCGACCAGCTCGACGAGCTCGTCGAGCCGCTGCACCAGAGCGAGGTCCGCCCCGCCCTCGACCGTCATGCCGCACCTCCTCCTGGGGGACGCCGACGCCCCGCCGGACAGCTGCTCCGGCGGGGCGTCGGTGTCGTGGCTCAGCCCTGCTGCGGGGCCTCCCGGACCGTCTGCGCCGACGACTGCGCCTGGTCGCGCAGGTCGGACGCGGCCTCGGTGCCGTGCTCCTTGACCGTTCCGGCCGCCTCGGTGGCGCGGTCCTTCACGGCCTGCACCGCCTGCTGGGCCGGCTCGCGCAGGTCGTCGGCGACGCTCTGCGCGGCCTCCTTGACCTGCGGGACGGCGGCCTGGGCCTGGTCCTTGACCGCCTGCGCCGCCTGCTGCTCCTTCTGCGAGGAGGGCAGCAGCGAGGAGACCAGCAGACCCACCCCGAACGCGACGAGCCCGGCGGCGAGCGGGTTGCCCTCCGCCTTCTGCGCCACCGTCGACGGGGCGCCCTTCACACCGGCCGCGACGGAGCCCGCCGCGGACCGGGCGGAGTCGACCGCCGACTGCGCCGAGCCCTGCACGCCGTGCGCCGCGCCGTGCGCGCTGCCGGAGACCGACTCGCGGGTGTCCTGCACGGTGCCCATCACCCGCTCCCTGACGGCGCTGACGCGGCCCTTGACCTTGTCGGCCTGGCGCTGCGCCATCTGCCGCGGGTCGAGCGCGTCGCCGACCGCGTCCACGTTCGCCGACAGGTCCGCCCGCGTGGCCTCGATCCGCTGGCGGATCTGCTCCGGGTCCTCACTCATGGTTCGCCTCCTCGTCACCCTTCAGGGCGTTCGGGATCTTCTTGACGGTGTCTGCGGTGCGGGGCGCGCCCTTCACCCGGCGGAGCTCGCCGCGCCCCCGCAGGGCGAGGACGGCGGCGATGATGCCCCAGATGACGGCGACGACCACGGCCGACCAGGCCTTGCCGATCGGCAGCCCCCACCACAGGGCGACGGACAGGAACAGCAGCACGAAGTGCCCTGCCACCCCCGCGCCCGCGAGCAGGCCGCTGCCGGTCCCGGCGCGCTTGGCGCTCTGCGTGAGCTCGGCCTTCGCGAGCTCGACCTCCTGCCGCACGAGCAGGGACAGGTCCTCCGTGACCGCGCTGATGAGGTCACCGATCGACGGGCGGTCGTCGGTCGCGTCCGGGCCCGGTCCGGCGGGCGGGACGGTGCCGGCGGCACCGGTCGCACCCGTCGCACCCGCTGCGCCGGTCGTGCCGGTCGCGCCGAGGGGGTTGGCCCCCGGGCTCGCCGCGACGGTCGGGTCCCCCGGCCCGGTCATGGCTGGTCCTCACGACGGACGCCCGCGAGCGGGTCGCCGCCGGCCGTGCCCGCGTCGTCGGCGTCCGGGAGGTACCCGGGCGTCGTCGCGACCGGGGCGTCGCCGCCGGCGGCCTCCCACGCCTGCTCCTCGCTCGGTGCCACGGGCGCCCAGGTGTCGCCGAGGGCCGGGCCGGGCTCGCGGTGCTGCCCGCCGGACTCGGCGTCGATGTCCGAGACGACCGCCGTGCCGCCGGCCACCACGCCCGGGCCGCCGGCGGCGCCGAGCGCCCCCGACAGGTCCTGCGTCGTCGCCGCGGGCGAGCCGCCGGGGTAGCCGCTGACGCGCGCCGGGGTGCCGGTGCCGCCCGTCGTGCCCGTGCTCCCGCCGGAGGACGCGTCCTTCAGGCCCCGGGTCAGGCGACCCGCGAGCACGCCGGCCCCGGCGGCCAGGACGAGGAACGTGCCGGGCTTGCGCCGCGCGTAGTTCGCGACCTCGCTCAGCAGGTCACCCGGCTCGCGGTCCTCGAGCCAGGTGGCCACGGTGCCCGTGCGCCCTGCGACCTGGCGCACGAGGTCGGCGGCCAGGCCGCCCTGCTCCGAGCTGTCGGCCATCCGCCCCAGCTCGTCGCCCAGGGAGCGCAGGCCCGCTGCGGCCTTGGCCTGCTGGCTCGAGGCCTGCCCCTGGAGGCCCGCGCGGGCCTCGCCGAGCAGGTCACGCGCCTGCCCCGTCGCCTCGGAGACGACGTCGCCGGCCTGTCCCTTCACCTCGTGCAGCAGGTCCTGGCCGCTGCCCGCGGCGGCGTGGGCCAGGCCCGACGCCTCGTCGCGGGCGGTGCCCGCTGCCGCGGCGGCTCGTCCGCCGGTGTCGTTCGTGCTCATCGTGTTACTCCCCTTCACTCGCTCTTGAGGGTGTCCTTGAGCTTGCCCGCGACCTTCTCCACCGGGTTCGGCTTGGCAGTCGTGCCGTACAGGCGCGGGTCCGGCTGCGTGGGCGGCGGCATCGGCACACCGGCCGGCGGCTCCGCCACGTAGGTGAACTCGCCCAGCCCGTCCGGGGTGGGGCCGGATGCCCACGAGCCCTTGTCGGCGTCCGGGCCGTCCGAGAAGTTGATGTACTGGTAGGACACGTCGCGGTCCTCCTGCCCGACCGGGAAGTTGCTCGGCACGGGGATGCCCTCGTGGCCCTCCTCCTGCAGCTCCCGGGCAGCGGCGATCCACTGGTTCTGGTGCATCGTGTCGCGCGCCAGCAGGAACGCGAGCAGGTCGCGCACACCGTGGTCGTCGGTCATGTGGTAGAGCCGCGCCACCTGCACGCGGCCCTGCATCTCGGCGTTCGCGTTCGCGGTGAAGTCCGCCAGGAGGTTGCCGCTCGCGGTGATGTAGCCCGCGCTCCACGGGTTGCCCATCGAGTCCACCGGGCGCGCGCCGGCGCCCGCCACGATCGCGTGCTGCAGGTCGGTCCCGCCGATGACCGCTGCCACGGTCGGGTCCTTCTGGACGGCCTCCTCGGTGATGCCGATCGGGGCCTTCTCCAGGAGCTGGGCGATCATCTTCGCCAGCATCTCGACGTGGCCGAACTCCTCCGCGCCGATGCCGTACAGCAGGTCCTTGTACTTGCCCGGGATGTGGATGTTCCAGGACTGGAACCCGTACTGCATGGCGACCGTGATCTCGCCGTACTGCCCGCCCAGGACCTCCTGGAGCTTGCGGGCGTACACCGCGTCCGGCTTGTCGGGGCTGGCCTTGTGCTGCAGCTCTTGACGGTGGAAGAACATCGCGACCTCCGCGCCCCGTCGACCGAGGCATCGTTCTGGTTCTGCGAGCGCCCGGTGGTGTCCGGGCAGGCGCCTCCTCGGCGTCCGCCCTCGTCACCGGGGGTGGCGCCGACGGGCTTCTTCCGTCGGTGCGATCGGCCGGGGCACGAGGGCCCCGCCGTGTTCGACGCTAGGTCCGAACGGGGGAACGCGCCACGTGAACGGTTCGCGAAGCGTTCGCCATCGGCCTGCTCAGGCCGTCGGGCGCGCCTCGTGGCCCGGCAGGCCGTGGGTGCGGTTCTTCTCCTTCAGCTGCGACTCGTAGACGTGCCGGCGACCCGCCACCAGACGCTCCCGGGTGCGGCGCTCGGCGTCCGCGAAGGCGCGGTAGTAGCCGTCGTCGAAGTCCTCCACGATCTGGAACGTCCAGCGCCCCTCGAGCACGTTGCGCCCGACGATCTCGGCACGCAGCTCGTCGGCGAGCTCCGGGTGGCCGGCCGCCTCGAGCCGGTCCAGCGCCTCGGCCAGCTCCGCGTCCGCCCGCCCGACCAGGCGGTGGAACGCGTAGAGCATGCCGCGGGCGTGCTCGATCACCTCGAACGCCGCCGTGACACCGCCGACGGCCTCCACGACGTCGTCGGGGACGCCGTCCGGGGGCAGGTGGCCGGGGTCGGGTCGGTCGGCGGGCGTGTGGTCCTGTGTCATGCCGCCATCGTCGGCCGGGCGTGCCGGCGGCGCGCGTCGGCCGCACGGCCACGCCGCCTCCCGCGCCCGCCTGCTCCCCGCCGCTCCTCGCTCACCCTGCTCCCGCCTCCCTCCTTCGATTCCCGCTCGCCTGCTTCCGCTCCCCCTGCCGCGACCCGTCCGTGTCAGACCCCGGGTCGAACATGTGTTCTATGGATGACGGCATCGAGGACGGCGGGCCACGACGGGCGGCGATCCTGCACGCCGACCTCGACGCGTTCTACGCGGCCGTCGAGCAGCGGGACGACCCGCGCCTGCGCCGGCGGCCCGTGGCGGTGGGCGGCGGCGTGGTGCTCGCCGCGTCCTACGAGGCGAAGCGCCGGGGCGTGCGGACGGCGATGAGCGGCCGGCAGGCCCGCGCCCTGTGCCCCGGCCTCGTCGTCGTGCGCCCCCGGTTCGACGCGTACGTGGCGGCCAGCCGCGCCGTCTTCGCGATCTTCGAGGACACGACGCCCGCGGTGCAGGGCGTCTCCATCGACGAGGCGTTCCTCGACGTGCACGGGCTGCACCGCATCGACGTCCCGCCCCTGGAGATCGGGGCCCGGCTGCGAGCCCGCGTCCGCGACGAGGTCGGCCTCCCGATCACCGTGGGCGTGGCCCGTACCCCGTTCCTCGCGAAGGTCGCCAGCCGCGTCGCGAAGCCCGACGGCCTGCTGCTGGTCGAGCCCGACGGCGAGGAGGCGTTCCTGCACCCGCTGCCGCTGGAGCAGCTCTGGGGCGTCGGGGAGGTCACGGCGCGCAAGCTGCACGCGTACGGCCTCGTCACGGCGGGCGACGTGGCGGCCCTGCCCCGGCAGGTCCTCGTCGCGGCGCTCGGCCCCGCGCAGGGCGGGCACCTGCACGCGGTCGTGCACGGGCGCACCCCCGAGCGGGTCGAGACCGGCAGGCGGCGCGGGTCCGTCGGGGCGCAGCGTGCGCTCGGCCCCGGGCCTCACCCGCCGGAGCAGGTCCGCGCGGCACTGCTCGGCCTGGTGGACCGGGTGTGCCGGCGCCTGCGGACCGCGCACCGGCTGGCGCGGACGGTCGTGCTCCGGCTGCGGTTCGCCGACTACACGACCGCCACCCGCTCCCGGTCGCTGCCCCACGCGACGGCCGCCGGCACCCACCTGGCGGCGCTGGCGGTCGCGCTGCTCGACGAGGTGGCTCCGCTGCTCCGGGAGCGTGGCCTCACCCTGGTCGGCGTCGCGCTGACGAACCTGGAGTCCGACGCGCACGTCCAGCCCCAGCTCGACCTCGACGGGCCGGACCGCAGCGCGCTGGACACGGCCGTCGACGCGGTCGCGCGGCAGTTCGGCAGCCGCGCGCTCACCCGCGGCGCGCTGCTACGGCGCGGGTCCGGGACGGAGGTGCCGCTGCTGCCCGACTGACCCGCACCGGCGCAGCGACCGGCCCGGCGCGAGGTCACCCGTTCGAGTGTCGGGATCGCGGAGCGGCGCGTACGGTCGCACCAACGACCGCGCGGGGGTCCGGCAGGACCGTCCGGCGCACCGTGCAGGACCGGACGGGGGTGCGGGTCCCATGTCGGAGGTGATGAGCCCGGAACGCGTCCTCGCGCTCGGCACGCGGGCGACCGCCGGCGCCTACCGGCTCGACCTGCGCGACGGCGCGTGGTGGTGGTCCGACGAGATCTACGCGATGCACGGGTTCGAGCCGCACGAGGTCGTGCCGTCCACAGAGCTGCTCGTCGCGCACCAGCACCCCGCCGACCGCCGACGGGCCAGCGACGCCCTCGAGGAGGCGATCCGCACGGGCGCGCCGTTCTCGTGCGTGCACCGGATCGTGGACGCGCAGGGCCGGGAGCGCGTCGTGACGGTCGTCGGCGAGGGGCGCGAGCGCGGCCGGGACGCCGGCCGGGCGACCGTCCTGACCGGGTACTTCGTCGACGTCACGGAGGTCGTGCGGGACCGCGCCCAGGCTGCCGCCTCCGAGTCGATCTCCGCGGCCGCGGAGAGCCGGGCGACCATCGACCAGGCCGTCGGCGTCCTCGCGTTCACGTACGGGTACGAGCCCGCCGCGGCGTTCGCGGTCCTGCGGGCCGCGTCCAACGACGCCAACGTGCCGATCCGGCTCCTGGCCCGGGCGATCGTCACCGCGCTGCCGTCCCTGCGGGGGGACCCGCGCCGGGTCTCCGCCTTCGTCGACGGGCTGCTCGCGCCGGCGCACCGGGGCGACGGCGCGAGCAGCTGAGCCGTCAGACGGCGGGCACCGCGACGACGACCTCCTTGGTCGACGCCCCGTTCACCTTGGCGGCGCCGCTGTAGACGGCGGTGATCTTGTGGGTGCCGGGCGCCAGGTCGAGCTGCACGCGCGCGGACCCGCCGACCAGCGAGCCGGAGGCGATGACCGCGCCGGCCTCGACGAGCGTGTACGTGCCGGTCACGGCGCTGTTCGCGGGCGCCTTGACGGTGACCGTCGCGGTGTAGTCGGTGGTGACCGCCGTGCGCGCCACCGGGGTGACCTGCAACAGCACCTGGGCGGCGACCTTGGCCACCGCGGGCGGGGCGGGCTTGGCCGGGGCGGCCTTGACCGCAGCGGGCTTCGGGCGGCGGGGCCGCGACGCGTGGCGGCGGTGCCGGTGGACAGGGCGAGGAGGAGGGCGGCGGCCGCGACGGCGCGGCGGGGCATGGGGGTCATGGGGCTGTCTCCGTGGGGGGCACGACGAGGGCGCTTCCTGCCCTCGCTACCCCATCGCCCGCTCCCCCGGCCGCGTGACCGCTTCACCGCGCGATCACCCGGGTGAGGCGTCCCGCGCCGTCCGCGACCCGCTGCGGCAGGATGGCGCCGCGGGGACGCCCGGCCGGGCAGCCGCACGAGGAGGACCATGCCGCCGGCGACCGACCCCGCGCCGACCCCCGCGACCGATCCCGCGTCCGATCCCGCGTCCGACCGAGCGCCGACCCCCGCGGCGGCCCGGACCGGCGCACCCGCGGTCGGACGCCGGGTCGTCACGCTCCTGCTCGCCGCGCACCTGGCGCCGGCGGTCGCCGTGACCGCCATCGCCGGGGCGTACGCCGCCGGGCCGGCCGGGGGTGATGCCGGGCGCGCGCTGCTCGTGGCCGCGGCGGTCGGCGCGGGCCAGCTGTCGATCGGCTGGTCGAACGACTGGATCGACGCCGACCGCGACCTCGCGGTGGGCCGCACGGACAAGCCGGTCGTGCGCGGCGAGGTCACCCCTGCGCTGCTGCGCCGCTCCGCGCTGCTGGCCCTGGTCGCCTGCGCGGCGCTGTCCCTGGCGCTCGGCTGGCGGGCCGCCCTGCTGCACGCGGTGCTGGTCGCGGCGGGGTGGGCGTACAACGCCCGGCTCAAGGCCACCGCGTGGTCCTGGGCGCCGTACGCGGTGGCGTTCGGCGCGCTGCCCTCGGTCGCGACGCTCGGCGTCCCGGGCGGTGAGGACCTGGCGCCCTGGTGGGTGACCGCCGGTGGCGCGCTGCTCGGCGTCGGCGCGCACCTCGCGAACGTGCTGCCCGACCTCGAGGACGACGCCGCGACCGGCGTGCGCGGGCTCCCCCACCGCCTCGGCCGGCGCCGGACCGCGTTCGGCGCGGCGATCGTCCTGCTCGTCGCCGTGCTGGTCGTCGTGCTCGGCGCCCCCGGCGACCCCGGACCGGCGGCCCTCGCGGCGTCGGCGGGCGCGACGGCCCTCGCGGGGTCGGCCGTGGCGGTCGCGTTCGCCCGCCCGAGCAGCCGGTGGCCGTTCACCGCGGCGATGCTCGTCGCCGGGGTCGCCGTCGTGCTGCTGGTCGCGACCGGCTGACGCCAGCGAGGCCGCCCGCTCGCGTGCCGAGGCGCCCCCGGTCGCGTCCCGCGGTGCCCCCGGGTCGCGTCCCGCAGCGCCCCCGGTCGCGTCCCGCGGTGCCCCCGGTCGCGCGCCGCGGTGCCCCCGGTCGCGTGCCGCGAGGGCCCGCGAGAGGATCCGGGCATGTCACGCGTCGTGTCCGTCGCCCCGGTGCTCCCCGAGCACGCGTACCGGCAGTCGGAGATCACCGCCGAGATCAGCGGGCTGGTGACGCGGGACCCCCGCCGCCGGGCGCTGCTCGAGCGGGTGCACGCGTCGAGCGGCATCGACACGCGGCACCTCGTGCTCCCGCTCGAGAAGTACGCGGGCCTGTCGTCCTTCACCGAGACCAACGACGTGTTCCTGCGCGAGGGCGCCGAGCTCGCGGCCCGCGCCGTGCTGGACGCCCTGCGCGCCGTCGGGCTGCGCCCCGCGGACGTGGACCACCTGTTCTTCACGACGGTGACCGGCGTGTCGGCGCCGTCGCTCGACGCCCTGCTGGTCGAGCGGCTCGGCTTCCGGACGGACGTGCGGCGGGTGCCGTCCTTCGGCCTCGGCTGCGCCGGCGGGGCCGCGGGTCTCGCCCGGGTGCACGACCACCTCGCCGGCCACCCGGACGAGGTGGCCCTCCTGCTGTCGGTGGAGCTGTGCTCCCTGACCCTGCAGCACGACGACGACTCGACGGCGAACCTCGTGGCCTGCGGGCTGTTCGGCGACGGCGCGGCGGCGGCCGTCCTGGTCGGGGACCGGCGCGCCGCGGAGCTCGGGCTCGACGGGCCGTCCGTGGTCGGCACGCGCAGCGTCCTGTACCCGGGCACGGCCGGCGACCTGGGCTGGCAGGTCGGCTCCTCGGGGTTCCGCATCGTGCTCTCGGGCGGCATGGCCGACACGGTCGCCGCGCACGCCGCCGAGGACGTGGGCGCCCTGCTCGCACCGCTGGGCGCCACCACCACCGACGTCGCCCGCTGGGTCGTGCACCCGGGCGGGCCGAAGATCCTCGACGCCGTCGAGGACGCGCTGGGCCTGCCCCCCGAGGCGCTCGTGATCAGCCGCGACGTCATGGCCAGGACGGGGAACCTGTCGTCGGCCGCGGTCCTGCACGTCCTGGCGGGCACCCTCGCGGGACCACCGCCGGGGCCCGGTGCGCTCGGCGCGGTGCTGGCGTTCGGCCCCGGCGTCGGTTCGGAGCTGGTGGCCCTGCGGTGGCCCGAGGAGGAGGCGGCATGAGCTCCGTGCTGTGGTTCGACGTCCTGGTGGCGCTGACCGCGCTGGAGCGGCTGGCGGAGCTGGTCGTGTCCGCCCGCAACGCGCGCTGGTCGTTCGAGCGCGGCGGGGTGGAGTCCGGGCGTGGGCACTTCCCGCCGATGGTCGCGCTGCACACCGGGCTGCTGCTCGCCTGCGTGCTGGAGGTGCACCTGGCCGACCGCCCCTTCGTCCCGTGGCTCGGCTGGACCGCGCTGGCGCTGGTGGTCGCCAGCCAGGCGCTGCGCTGGTGGTGCATCGCGACGCTCGGGCACCGGTGGAACACCCGGGTGATCGTGGTCCCCGGGCTCGACCTGGTGCGGCGCGGCCCGTACCGGTGGATCCCGCACCCGAACTACGTGGCCGTCGTGGTCGAGGGCGTGGCGCTGCCGCTCGTGCACACCGCGTGGGTCACGGCGCTGGTCTTCACCGTGCTGAACGCGGTGCTGCTGCTCGGGTTCCGCATCCCGTCCGAGGAGCGCGCGCTCCGGGCGGCCACCGGCCCGGCACCGGCCACGGCACCGCCCGCGGGCCGGTGAGCGCCGACGTCGACGTCCTCGTCGTCGGCGGCGGGCCCGTCGGACTGGCCGCGGCCGTCGAGGCGCGGCTCGCGGGGTTGACCGCCCTCGTCGTCGAGCCGCGGCAGGGGCCGGTCGACAAGGCGTGCGGCGAGGGGCTCATGCCGCAGGCGCTCGTGGCCCTGCACCGCTTGGGCGTGGACCCGCCCGGCCACCCGCTCGCCGGCATCGCGTACGTGCGCGGCGACCTGCGCGCCGAGCACCGGTTCGCCGGGCCCGCCGGCCGCGGGGTCCGGCGCACGGTCCTGCACGCGGCGCTCTCCGACCGGGCCGACGCGCTCGGGGTCCAGAGGATGACCGGCCGGGTCGCCGCGCTGCACCAGGACGCCGACGGGGTGACGGCCGCCGGGGTCCGGGCGCGCTGGCTGCTGGCGTGCGACGGGCTGCACTCCACGGTGCGGCGGCTCGTCGGGCTCGAGGTGCCGGCCCGCGGCGCGCACGGCGGCACCGGCGCGCGCGGCGGTACCGGCGGGCGGGGCCCGAGCGCCCCCGGCGGCGCCCGCGACCCGCGCCGGCGGTTCGGCGTGCGGCGGCACTACCGCGTCGCGCCGTGGACCGACCTGGTCGAGGTGCACTGGGGGCGACGCACCGAGGCGTACGTGACGCCCGTGGCGCCCGACCTCGTGGGCGTCGCGCTCCTGGGGCCGGCCCCGCTGGACGTCGACGCGGAGCTCGCCGGCATGCCCGCGCTGGCCGAGCGGATCGCCGGCGCCCCGGTTGACGCCGCCGACCGCGGGGCCGGGCCCCTGCGCCAGCGCACGCGCGCCCGCACCGCCGGCCGCGTCCTGCTGGTGGGCGACGCCTCGGGGTACGTCGACGCGCTGACCGGCGAGGGGCTGCGGCTCGGGTTCGCGCAGGCGCGCGCCGCCGTCGCGCACCGGGACGACCCCGCGGGGTACGAGCGGGCGTGGTCCGCGGCGACGCGCGACTACCGCCTGCTGACCAGCACGCTCGTGGCCGCCGCGACCTCCCCGCTGCGGGGCGCGCTGGTCCCCGCGGCCGTGCGGCTGCCGCCCGTGTTCGCCGGCGCCGTGGAGCTGCTCGCCCGGTGACGCGGCGCGGTCGGTGACGCGGCGCGGTCGGTGACGCGGCGCGGTCGGTGACGCGGCGCGGTCGGTGACGCGGCGCGGTCGCGTCACGCCCCACCGCGTCACGCCCGGACGCGACCGACCGCCAGCCGCATCGTGTTGCGGAACCGGTACCCACCCTGCGCCGTCCGGTACGGCCGGGCGGCCGCCACGACGACCGGCCCCCGGTCGGCCAGCCCCGCGGCGTCCTCGCCGAGCAGCACGCCGGCCACGAGCTCCGCGTCGTCCGCCGCCTGCCACGGCACCCCGACCAGCTCGACCCGCTCGACGGCCAGGCCTGCCGAGCCCATGAGCTCCCGGAGCGGTCCCTCCTCGCGCAGCGGGTGCTCGGGACCGAGGGGCTCGCCGTCGTCGAGCGCGAGCGCGGCCTCCACGACGTCGATCTCGTTGCGCTCCCGCTCCGCCCAGCCGCCGACGGCGACCAGGCCGCCGGGCACGGTGACGCGCACGGCCTCCGCGAGGGCCGCCGCGGGGTCGTCGGTCAGCTGCAGCACGTTCACCGCGGTGACCACGTCCACGCTGCCGTCCGGCCACGGCAGCGCCTCCGCGGGCGCCACCCGCACGTCGGCACCGGGGGCGGCGCGGCGCGCGAGCGCGACCATCCCGGGCGCAGCGTCCGCGCCCGACACCACGGCACCGCGCGCCGCGGCGAGCGCGAGCAGCTCGCCGCTGCCGCACCCGACGTCCAGCACGCGGGTGCCCGGCCCGACGTGGCACGCCCGGAGCAGGGCCTGCCGGGCCGGGTCCGCGAACGAGCCCCACAGCGCCGCCCACTGCGCCGCGAGCGGCGACCACACGTCCGTCTCGTCCACGCCCGGATCGTCGCACGCGGGCCCGGCGCCGTCCGCCGCCGGGCTCAGTCCGCCCACACCCGCAGGTGCTCGAACCGGGCCGTCGCCTGCGGGTCGGTGCCGTTCCAGCCGTGCGCGACGAGCCCGACGCGCAGGTCCGTGCCCGCCGGGAAGGTCCACACCCCGCCGGCGACCCAGGTCTGGCCGTCGGTGCTGGTGAGCGCCTGCACCTCGTGCTCCCCCGCGTCGTCCGTGCGGTGCACGAGCCGCAGCCAGGTCGTCTCCGCCGGCGGGCCGACGATCGTGCCGCCGTACTGGAGCCGGCCGGCGTACGGGGTCTCGTACCCGAACTCCGTCTGCCGGGTGTTCCAGATCGCGACGTGCGACAACCGGGCGAACAGGTCGTCCCCGGCGTACGCCACCAGGCCGGCCTGCTGGAAGTTCCGGATCGCGTCGGTGCCCAGGTCGACCTCGACCACCGTCTCCGCCGTCCAGTCGCCGTCCGGGACGTCCCGCAGCAGGACGCCCGCGGTGTTGCCCGCGCCGACCAGGTCGCTCTGCTCGACCGGCCACACCAGGTCGCCGCCCTCGACGGTCACCTGCGGGTCGCGCACCGGCGTCCAGCCGTCACCGAGCCCGTCGTCGAACGTCGCCTCGTCCACCAGGGCCCCGGTCGACGGCAGCGGCACCGGGTCGCTCGCCGGGCGGGCGAGCGGGAGCGCGCTGAGGTCGTCGACGTGCACGCCGGCACCGCGCGCCACGGCCCCGGCCGCCCCGGACGGCACCCGGCGCGGCAGGTCGAGCGTCACGACGGCGAGCGGGTCGCCGAGCCGCGCCTGGCTCACCTCCGCGCGCGCGGTCCGCCCGTCCAGCTCCAGCACGACCGCGTGCCAGGCCGACCAGTCCACGCCGGCCGGCAGCGGCGCGGTCGCGTGCAGGCCGCCGGACTGGAGCACCAGCTGACCGGCGGCGGGGTCGACGACCGCGCTCACGCCCGACGGCCGGCCGTGGCCCCCGCGTCCGCCGTCCGCGCGGGCCCAGTCGGCGTCGTCGTACCGGTCGCCCCGGCCCGAGCCCGTGACCCCGGCGACGACGCCGCCCGCCGCACCGCCGTCGAGCCGGACGTCTGCCTCGACCCGCACGGCCCCGTTGACCGCGTGCTGGGTGACGAGCGTCCCGGGCCGTGTCGAGACGGCGTGCGGCCCGCCCTGCGGGTCGTCGGTCACCGCCGCCCACGAGGCTCCGCGGAAGGGCTGCCGGATCCCGTCGTCGAAGCCGGTCACCGCGCGCCCGCCGGTCGCCGGGCCGGGCTGCTCGCCCTCGGACGCCCACGCGCCGCCCCGGACCGTCGGCCAGCCGTCGACCCAGTCGAGGCGGTCGATCAGCATCGGCCGCTCGTTGATGCCGTCCGTCCCGTCCAGGTACGGGTCCGCGCGGTCGATGGCGTGGTAGACCATCCAGTCCTGCCCCGCCAGGTCGGTCACCACGGCGTTGTGGCCCGTGCCCACCCAGGCGTTGCCGTTCGGCGCGAGCACCGGCGTCCCGCCGGCCCGGGACTGCAGCAGCGGCACGCCCTCGCGGTCCAGGTAGGGGCCGGTCAGCGACTCCGAGCGCCCGACGTGCACGCTGTAGCCGGTCGTCGGCCCGGCGCAGCAGTTCGCGGACGACGCGAACAGGTACCAGTACCCGTCGCGCTGCAGCACGTACGCGCCCTCGTACGTGTTGTCGATCGCCACCTGCACGGGCGCGCCGACCGCCTCGGTGCCGGTCGCGTCGAGCTCCGTCACCCAGATCCCGCCGTAGTAGGAGCCGTAGAACAGGTGCTCCGTGCCGTCGGGCCCGACCACGTGCGACGGGTCGAACGTCCACAGGAAGTCGTCCGGCCCGCCGGCGCCCGGTCGCGGGTCCACGATCGGGTCCCCGGAGTCGGTCCACGGCCCGGTGGGCGTGGGCGCCGTCGCGACGCCGATCGCCCCGTCGTTCGCGCCGGGGGTCACCGTGGTCTGCGTGACGACGTAGTACATCCGGTACTCGCCGTCGACGTAGCGGATGTCCGGCGCCCACAGCGCCGCGAGCCGCGCCGGGTCCGTGTCGGCCCACGCCGGCAGCGAGTCCTCCGTGAACGCGTCGCCGACGTACTCCCACGTCACGAGGTCCGTCGACCGTGACATCGGCAGCAGGTGCCGCGAGCCCTCGCCCTCCCGCAGCGGGTCCGTCGTGCCGTACGCGTACCACCAGCCGTCCTGCCCGCGGATCACGGCGGGGTCGGCGTAGGTGTCGGCGAACGTGGCGCTGACCGGGTTCGTGTACGGGGTGCCGGTGACGTCACCACCGCCACCGTGCCCCGGGTGCCCGCCGCCGCCGCCGTGCCCCGGGGTCCCTCCCGCCAGCGCGGGCGGCCCGGCGAGCGCCAGACCCAGGACGAGGAGCGCGGTCGCGGTCCGGCGCAGGACGAGGCGCCCGGTGGTCTGCTTCATCGCAGGTTCCTGCCGTTCGACGGGACGGGTCGGTCCTCTTCTACGCCCGTCCGCGCCCCGGCGCCACCGGGGGCGCGCCGTCAGCGGTCGGCGACGGTGGACCCGCGGACGGCGAGCTCGACCGGCAGCAGCTCGACGCCCGACCCCAGCTCGTCGCCGGACAGGGCGGCGAACAACCTGCTCGCGGCGGTCCGCCCGAGCAGCTCCAGCCGGGTGTCGACGCTGGTCAGCTCGGGGCGCGTGTTCGTCACGACGAGCGACCAGTTGTCGTGCCCGACGACCGCGACGTCCTCGGGCACGCGCCGGCCCTGGTCCCGCAGGATGTCCAGCGCGGCGCGCGCCAGCTGGTCGGAGGCGGCCACGACGGCGTCGAGGTCGGGGTGCTGCTCGAGCAGCCGCGCCATGGCCGCACGACCCCACCGCTCCGTCCAGTTCCCGGACGCCAGGCCCGCGCCCAGCAGCGCCGCCCCACGCTCGGCGAGGGCGGCGGCGGCGCCGGCCTCCCGGTCCCGGGACGCGCTGTAGGTCGGGTCGCCGCCCACGTAGGCCACGTGGCGGCGGCCGATGTCCCACAGGTGCTCGGCGGCGAGGCGGCCCGCCTGCACGTTGTCCGCGGCGAGCGACAGGTCCTGCGGGTCCTGCGACGGCGCGTACGCGTAGACGACCGGCACCGGGAGGTCCTGCCCGAGCGACGGGCGGGGGTCGGTCCGCGGGCCCCCGACCACGATCAGCCCGTCGATCTGCCGCTCCAGCAGCGTCCGCAGCTGCTGCTGCTCCCGGATCGCGTCGCCGCGCGCGTCCGTCAGGATCACGGAGATCCGGCCCGCACCGAGCGCGTCCTCGGCGCCCATGAGGATCGGGATGACGAACCGGCCCTCCAGGTCGTTCGTGAGCACCCCGACCGTGCCGGTGCGGCCGCTGGCCAGGTTCTGCGCGAGCACGGACGGCGTGAAGGACAGGGCGTCCGCGGCCTCGAGCACGCGCCGGCGGGTCTCCGGGCGCACCTCGCCCCGGCCGTTCAGCGCCTTGGACGCGGTCCCCTTCGAGACCCCGGCCCGCCGCGCGACGTCGGCCAGCGTGGTGCGCCCGGGCGCCCGCTGCTCCACGACGTCGCCGCTCCCCGCACCCATCGGCCGTCGACTCCCGTCGCCCGCGTCGCGGCCCCGCCCGGAGGTGCCGGGCGAGGCCGTCGTGACGTCCACCTGTGTCCGCCGACCCTAGCGGGACGCGACGGTGGCGCGGGTCCGCTCGCGCCAGCGCGCCCGCAGGTCGGTGGTGCCGTACCGGCGCAGCACCTCGTCTGTCGCGTCGATCCCGACGGCGGAGATCCACGGCAGGCACGTCTTGTTGCCCTCGCCCTTGCCCCGGCCGCCGAACCCGGTGTCGACGAACATCGGGTCGTCGACCAGCCACCAGCTGACCAGCAGCCCCTCCTCCTGCAGCCCTGGCCGCGCATACCCCCAGTCGCACGCCTCGGTGGCGACCGTCTCGTTCGACCCGTGCAGGACGAGGTCGGCGACCTCGGCCAGCACGTCGTCGTCCGCGAGGAGCGCGGCCTCGAAGAGGTCCGGCACCGCGTGCAGCTCGTAGGGGTGGATGTAGCCCGCCCCGGCGGTGTCGCACGCGCTCCAGCCGGTGCTGCGGAAGCCGAACCGCGCCATGGTGCTGCCCGGGGGCAGCGGCACGTCCCACAGGTAGACCCAGGTGGCGAGCACCCGGGCGGCGTCCACCGCGGCCGAGCGCAGGTCGTCGTCCCCGGTCAGCTCGGCACCCGCGAGGCACGCGCGCAGGGAGAACAGGATGCTCTCCGAGTCGACCAGCTGCGCCCGCGCGTAGATCGAGTCGTGGATGCCGCCGTTGAACTTCAGCCCGCGCACGAAGTGCTCCGCGACGAACCGCGCGGCCCGGACCGCCGCCTCCTGCCACCGGGGGTCGCCGGTCGCCCGGTGCAGCTCCTCCAGGAACGGCACCGCGGTCGCGGTCGACGACTTCTGGTTGAGCTCCGCGCGACCGAACCAGGAACGCGGCTCCACCAGCGCCGATCCGTCGAAGGCGTACGCGCGGCGCCAGGAGCCGTCGGGCTCCTGCGCCCCGAGCAGGAACTCCCCGAAGGACCGGGCCACGTCCAGCCACCCGGCGTGCTCGGTGCCCGCCTCGCGCTCGGCGGCGTACGCGCGCAGCAGGGCGTGGTGCTCCTCGGCGACGCAGCGCAGGTACGTGCCGTCCGGCGCGCCCTGCAGCGCGTCGATCGCGTAGCCCATGTGCTCCACGACCGGGCCCATCAGCTTCTGCAGGTCGGCGCCCTCGTCGGCGTAGGCCAGCGGGAGCAGCAGGCCGCTCCACCAGCTGGCGTCCCGCTGCGTGTCGAAGTCGTACAGCGTGTGCACCAGCCCGAGCGGCGACGCGCCCGCCCGCCGGACGAAGCTCTCGACCGTCCGCAGCGCCTTGGCCCCGGCCTCGGCGTCGTCGAGCTCGGGCGCGTGCCGCAGGACGTGCAGCGCGTTCAGCACCGTCTGGCCCGTGAACCCGTACTGCAGGACGTCCCCGAGCTGACGGCCGTCCTGCGGGTGGCAGTTCGTGACGAAGCCCGCGGTCGTGGCGTTCTCCCGGTAGTACGGCAGCAGCGCGTCGAGGCGCAGCGCGGTGAGGTCCTCGACCGCCACCGGCAGCTCGACCCGGCGGGGCTGCAGGTGCTCGACCCGGGCCCGCCACAGCTGCCACAGGGCGTCCGTCGCGGATTCGCCGGTGACCACGCCGACGCCGTACGAGACGCGGAGGTCCGTCGCGTCGTCGACGGGCCAGAACGCCCCCCACGGCTCCCGGTCCCGCACCGTCAGGGCGTGGGACCGGGGACGCTCCACGAACGGGTAGGCCGCCGTCAGCGACCAGCCCCCCGGCCGGGGGACGAGGCCGAGCGAGCCGATGTCGGTCCGCTGCGCGAACGCCTGCTGGCCGCGGGCGCGGTCGGGCACGTCGTCGTGCGACGGGAGGTCCTGGCGCGTCAGCGCGAGGCCGATCCCGCGCCCCGCGGCGTACGCGAGGACCGCGAGGCCGGTGAGCCGGTCGTCCCGGAAGACCAGCTCGCGCGTGTCCAGGTAGTCCTCGACCCCGTCGCCGTCCACGTCGTTGAGGTCGTAGAGCGCCGGCGGCGCGAACACCTGCGCCCTCTCGTCGAAGCCGTTGCCCACCACGTCCAGGTCGAGCACGGCGCGCACGGCGGTGCCGGGCACGGCCGCGTGCACGCGCACGCTGCGGTCCACCCGGACGCCGTCGCCCTCGGGCGCCCACCGGTCGAGGACGTCGACCTCGCCGGCCGCGGTGGCGATCCGCGCGGAGGCGAGCAGGGCGTCGCCGTCGCGCTCGGCGTGCGTGTAGCCGCGGGCGACGCGCGTCCCCCTCCAGTCGGACGGGTCGCCGTCGTGGATCTCGAGGACGACGGGTGACCCCCCGGCCAGCAGGCGCTCGGGGCGGCCGGCGGGGTCGGCCCACAGCTCGATGCCGAGCGCGTCGTCGGGGCCGGTGGTGCGGATCTCGATCACAGGGGTGCTCCAGGTGGTGCTCGTGGCGCGCTCGTCGCGCGCGCCTGCGGAAGGAAGGAGTGCGGGTGCGGGCGCTCAGCCCTTGGTGGCGCCCGCGGTGAGGCCGGAGATGATCCCGCGCTGGCACAGCAGCGTCAGGACGAGGACGGGCAGGAGGTAGACCACCGCGGCGGCGGTCATGTCTCCCCACAGCGTCTGGAACTGGGTGATGTACCCGGCGATCCCGACGGGCATCGTCTGCGCGTCGGGGGTGCGGGTCAGCGACAGGGCGATGACGAACTCGTTCCACGCCGCCAGGAAGCCGAACAGCGCCGCGACGGCGACCGCCGGCGTCGAGATCGGCAGCACGATGCGCAGGATCGTGCCGATCGTCCCGGCGCCGTCGAGCCGGGCCGCCTCGAGCAGCTCCTCGGGCAGCTCCCGGAAGAAGCCCTCCAGCATCCAGATGATCAGCGGCAGCACGATCGGGATGTACGCGATCGCCAGTCCGAGCGACGTGTCGATCAGGCCGAGCTGGCGGAACTGGAGGAAGAACGGCAGCGCCAGCGCCACCGGCGGGAACATCCGGGTCACCAGCACCGAGCCCAGCAGCACGCCGGAGAACCGGTACCGGAACCGGGCGAACCCGAACGCGGCCGGCACCCCGAGCAGCAGCCCGACGACCGTCGCGCCGCCCGCCGCCACCAGGCTGTTGCGGAAGAACCGCAGCACGGTCTCGTCGCCCAGGACGGACGTGAAGTGGGCGGCCGTCGGCGCCTGCGGCAGGACGGTCGGCGGGATCGCGAAGATCTCGACGTCCGGCTTGAGCGAGGTCGCGACCACCCAGACGACGGGCAGCAGGAACAGGAACGCGGCGGCCACGGCGACGAGGACCGATGCGGTCCTGCGGGTGACCCGGCGCGCGGTGACGGGTGCGGCGGTCAGGGTGGTCATCGCTCACCTCGCGGGCGCAGCCAGAGGAAGACCGCACCGGCGCTGACGCCGATGACGATCACGAACAGCACCGACGTCGCCGCACCGCCACCGAAGTCGGTGGAGGTGAACATCTGCCGGTACAGGAAGGTGCTGAGCACCTCGGTCGACGACCCGGGCCCGCCGCCGGTCATCACGTACACCGCGTCGAACACGCGGAACGCGTCGGCCAGCCGGATCACGAGGACGATGAGGATGGACGGGCGCAGCAGCGGCAGGGTGATCCGCCAGAACGTCTGCCACGGGGAGGCGCCGTCCGTGCGGGCTGCCTCCTCGAGCTCGCCGGGGATGTTCGCGAGGCCCGCCAGCAGCACGAGCACGACGAACGGCACCGCGAGCCAGGCGTTGGTCACGAGCACGGTGGTCCGGGCGAACCACGGGTCGGCGAACCAGGCGGGGCCGGTGATCCCGACGAGCGCGAGTCCCTCGTTCACCAGGCCGTACCCCGGGGAGAACAGGAACTTCCAGGCCATCGACGCCACCACCGGCGCGATCATGAGCGGCAGCGCCAGCACGAGCCGCATCGCCTTGCGGCCGCGGGTCTCGCGCTGCAGGACCAGGGCGATCGGGATGCCGACCGCCAGCTCGACGACGAGCGTCGTGACGACGTAGCCGAGGGTCTGGGTCAGCGCCGTCCAGAAGGCCGGCGACCCGAGCACCCGGCTGTAGTTGTCGAGCCCCACGAACGACGGCGCGGGGCCGCCGACGGCGACGCTGAACTCCTGCAGGCTCAGGGACACCGTCCACAGCAGCGGGTACAGCGCGGTCGCGGCGAGCGCGAGCAGCGCGGGCAGCGTCAGCAGGACGCCGGCCCGTCGCCTCCCGGCGAGCAGGCTCCCCCGCCCGCCGCCGCGGCTCGCTGCCGGGGCGGCCGGTGTGGTCGTCCCCGCATCCCCGGTCCCGCCGCGGGTGGCGGGACCGGCCGGTGCGTGGTGGCGGGCGGGCGTCCCGGACCGCCCGCCACCACGCAGGTCAGCGGCCAGCTGCCTGCTCCATCTCGGACTGCGCGGCGGCGAGCGCCTCGTCGGGCGTCTGCTGCTGCGACATCACCGCGGAGACGGCCTCCGCGATGGCGGTCTGGTACTGCGCGTAGGCCGGTGTCATCGGCATCGTCGTGCTGTTCTCGACGGACTCCGAGAACACCGCCAGGGCGTCGCGGTCGGCCTGCGACAGCTCGGCAGAGCCGGCGAGCGTCTCCATCGACGACGTGCGGGGCACGGGCGAGAGCTGCTCGATCGCCTTGCGCGCGAGCACGTCGCTGCTCGTGGCCCAGCTGACCCACTGCCAGGCGGCGTCCTGCGCGTCGGACGACGCGGACACCCCGAAGCCCCACGAGAACGTCGTGCCGACCTGGTCGGGGTTGCCCGGGTTGAGCGCGACCGCGACGTCGTCGGCGATCTTCGACTGCGCCGGGTCGGTGGCCTGCGCCCACAGGTACGGCCAGATGGAGATCATCGCGACCTTGCCCTCGAGGAACTGCCCCTGCATGGCGGACAGGTCGTGCAGGCCCTCGGGGCTGGAGCCGTCCTCGAACTGGATGCCGGTCATGAGGTCGAACGCCTCGCGCGCCTCGGGCGAGTCGATCGCGGGGGCGCCGTCCTCGTCGACGATGTCGCCGCCGGACTGCTGGATGTAGCTCTCGAACCGGGTCGCCACCTCGCCGTCGCGGTTGCCCGGCACCATCGTGCCGAACACGCCGGTGGCCGGGTCGGTGGTCGCCGCCGCAGCCGCGCGGTACTCCTCCCAGGTGGTCGGCGGCCCGTCGACGCCCGCGGCCTCCAGCATGCTGGGCCGGTAGTAGGTCACGAGGTTGTGCACGAGGAACGGCAGACCGTAGAGCTCGTCGTCGTAGGTCACCGTGTCGAGCGTGTGCTCGACGAAGTCGTCGCGGTCCGCGTCCTCGAGCCGGTCGCCCAGCGGGGCGAGGTACCCGTTCTGGGCGAACTCGGCGATCCACGGCTGGTCGACCGTGAGGACGTCGTACGCCCCGCCACCGGCGATGGCGTCGGACAGGAACTGCTGGTGCATGTTGTCGTGCGGGACGCCGAGGATCTCGACGTCGATGCCGGTCTCCTCCGTGAACTCCGCCGCCATCTCGCGGTAGAAGGCCTCGTGCGGCGAGCCGGCCTCCATGCCGACGGTGATGCTGGTGGCGTCGCCGGCCGAGCCCGAGCCCGCGCCGGAGGGGGTGGACGGGGCGGACGGGGCGCACGCGGTGAGGGCGAGACCCGCCGTGCCGACCACTGCCGCGACCGCGAGGCCCCGGGACCACCGAGGTGTGCTGGACATGTCTAGCTCCCTTGCTAGGTCGTTTCGCAACCGGTTTCGGTAGCGCGACGCTAGCCCGGGCCGCGCGGGGTGTCAACGCGCGAGGACCGCCGCCACGCGGGTGATCCGCCGCCCGTTCGCCGGACAGCGCCGCCCCGGCTCCCCTACCGTCGTGCCCGCCGACGGGCGCCGACCGGTCCCGTCATCTCACGAAGGGGGCGTCGTGCTGCGTGCGCTGCCGGTCCTGATCCAGCTCGGGCTGCTCGTGTTCTGCCTGGTGGACTGCATCCAGACCGACTCGGTCCTGGTGCGGAACCTGTCGAAGACCGCCTGGATCCTGCTCATCGTGTTCCTGCCGCTGGTGGGCGGGGTCGCGTGGCTGGTGGCGGGACGTCCCGCGCGCGGCGCGCAGGCGCCGCGGGTGGCGTGGCCCAGCACCGCGACGGCCGGCTTCCCGGAGTACGAGCGGCCCCGCGCCGCCGGGCCCGACGACGACCCCGCGTTCCTCGCCGGGCTCCGCGCCTCCGACGACCAGCACGAGCGCATGCTGCGCGACTGGGAGGCCGACCTGCGCGCGCGGGAGCGGGAGCTGCGGTCCGACCCGCCGGCGGACGGCACGGACCAGCCCCGGGCCTGACCCGGCCCCACCGCGCGGGGCGCTGCGGGGTCGCCTAGCGTGGCTCGGGACCCCCGTCCCCCGACCCCGCGGCGCGTGCCCGCCCATGACCGACTCCCGGCCCCCTCAGCTCCCCCGGCACGACGTCCTCATCATCGGCGGCGGCAACGCGGGCCTCTCCCTCGCCGGTCGCGTCCGGCGCGACGGCTGCCGCGACGTCGCGGTGGTCGAGCCGAAGGACATCCACCACTACCGCCCGCTGCTGTCCTACGTCGCGTCGGGTCAGGCGACCCTCGCCGACCTGCGCCGTCCCCAGGTCGAGGTGCTGCCCGAGGGCGTGCACTGGTACCGCGACCGGGCCGTCGACGTCGACCCCGGGCGCTCGGTGGTCACGCTCGCCGACGGCACGGAGCTGACGTACGGGGACCTCGTGGTGTGCCCGGGCTCCCGCGTGGACTGGGACGCGATCCCGGGGTCGCAGGAGGCGGTCGCGACCCCGCACGCGTCGACGAGCTACCTGCTCGACCTCGCGCCGAAGACGTGGACGATGCTGTCCGACCTCGCATCCGGCCGCGCCGTGTTCGTCATCTCCGACCGGCACGTCCCCTGCGCCCCCGTCGGGCTGAAGCCGCTGTTCGCCGCCGCGGACCACTGGCGCCGGGCCGGCGTGCTCGGGGACGTCGAGGTCGACCTGCTGGTCGAGGGCCCGTCCCTCGTGCACCACGCGGAGGCCGACCGTGAGCTGCGCGCCGCGGCCGACCGCTTCGGCGTCCACGTCCGCACCCGCACCACGGTCGAGCGCGTCGACCCCGCTTCACGCACCCTGCACCTCGTCGGCGGCGGGTCGCTCACCTACGACGCGCTGTACCTCGCGCCCCCGCACCGCGCGCCCCACTGGGTGGCCGCGAGCGGCCTGGACTCCCCCACGAGCGACGGGTTCGTCGCCGTCGACCCCGAGACGCTCCAGCACGTCGAGCACGCGCGCGTCTGGGGCCTCGGCGACGCGGCCACCGTCGGCACGTCGTCCTCGGGCGGCGCGCTGCGCAAGCAGGTCCCCGTGGTGGCGCGGAACATCCAGGCGCGCCGCACCGGCGCCCCGATGCGGCGCTACGACGGCTACTCGGTCGCCCCGGTGCTCACGTCGGGGAGCAGGCTGCTGCTCGCGGAGTTCGACCGCGACGGGAACGCCGAGCCCACCGTGCGGTTCCCCGACCTGGCGCGCCCCCGGCGGAGCCTGCGGCTCTTCGACCGGTACCTCGAGCCGACGATCTACTGGAACCGGCTCCTGCAGGGCAAGGTGTCCTGACCGCCGCTGCCGTGCGTCCCCGATCTGCGCCGCACGGGTGAAATCGCACCCGTTCACGCATCTCGACGCAGGTCGGTGCCATAGCGTCCCCAGGCCGCATCCCGCGGACGAGAGGAGCGGAGCCGTGCGCACCCATGTCGTGATCCCCGCGCCCGCCGTGGTCGAGCGACGCGCCGGTGCCCGATGACGAGCCGTGGCCGGTCGCGCCGAGCGGTGCGGCCGCCCCTGCTGGCGGACACCCTCCGTGCTGCCGGCGCGGTGAAGGACCAGTACCCGGATCCGTCCCAGCACGACCTCACGGACGCCGACTACGACGCGGCGTTCGACGTCGACGAGCTGAACGTGACCGTCATCGGGGGCATGTGGGGCGACCGGCTGACGCCGGAGGCTCGGGAGCACGCTCGCGAGCTGGCCACCGCGCTGTTGAGCGACCCCCGCGCGACCGCAGCGCAGCGCGCCCCGCTGATCGAGCTCGTTGACCTGCTCGAGGCGTGGCGACGAGCTGGCGGCTAGACCCGGCTCAGGCCACCCGGCCCAGGGCGATCGCCGCGTACATCAGCGCCGCCACGGACTCGCCGTCGGTGATCGTCCCGTCCCGCACGAGCCCGAGCACCTCCGGCCAGGGCAGCACTCGCGTCCCGACGATGCCCTCCTCGTGCTGGCCCTCCGCCTCGACCGGCGCGCGCAGCCCCCGGGCCAGGAGCACCCGGCCCGGCGCGTGGCAGACGCCGTTCAGCGAGAACACCGCACCGAGGTCCTGCCAGTCGTCCGCCAGCAGGCCGGTCTCCTCCAGCAGCTCCCGCCGAGCCGCGACCAGCGGCTCCTCCCCGTCCGACCCGCCCGCCGGCACCTCCAGCGACAGGGCCCCGGTCGTGTACCGCTCCAGCTCGACGAGCACGACCTCGTCGTCGTCCGTGACCGGGACGACGAACACCGCCGGGTGCCGCACCTCGACGACGCCGTAGATGCCGCTGCCGCCGTCCGGCCGGGTGACCGCGTCCTCGCGGACGCGGATCCACGCGTTCTCGTAGACGGTCGTCGAGCCGTGCGTCTGCCAGGAAGCCACGAGGCCGGTCCTCCGGTACGGGGATGGGGGTCCGTGCGAGCGTATCGAGCCGCGCCCGGGTGGTCGTCGCCCGGCCGGCCGCTGGCGGTGCGGCACCGCGCGGGCGCAGGATGACCCCATGCAGCTCGACGACATCCCGGTGCGGACGCTCCGCGGGCAGGACACCACGTTCGGCGAGCTGACCGACGGGCGGGTGGCGCTGGTCGTCAACGTCGCGTCGCGGTGCGGGCTCGCGCCCCAGTACGAGCAGCTCGAGGCGCTGCACACCGCGTACGGGCCGGAGGGGTTCACGGTCGTCGGCGTCCCGAGCAACCAGTTCCTGCAGGAGCTCGGCTCCGAGGACGCGATCGCCGAGTACTGCTCGACCACGTGGGGCGCGACGTTCCCGATGACGGAGAAGGTCAAGCTCAACGGCCGCGGGGCGCACCCGCTCTACCGCCAGCTCACGCAGATCCCGGACGACACCGGCAAGGCCGGGCGCATCACCTGGAACTTCGAGAAGTTCCTCGTCGCCCCCGGCGGCGGCGCCCGCCGGTTCCGGCCGCGCGTGCTGCCGGACGCCCCCGAGGTGGTCGCGGCGATCGAGGAGCTGCTCGGCGACCGCCACCCCGCCTGACCGAGCGAGCCGCGCCCGCCCGGGGCACACCAGGCACGCGGCGCCGATCAGCCCGACGTCGTCGTGGTGGTGATCGTGGCCGCGGTGACGCCCGCCATGATCGCGGCCGTCGAGGCGGCGATCGCGTCCTTGACCGCCTTCGCCGCCCACGCGCCCTCGGCGACCTGCTTCGCGCGCCGCCGCACGTCCCGCGCCGGCACCCCGGGGTGGTCCACCGCGGCGGGAGCCTTGTCGACCGACGAGAGCAGCGCGGCGAGCGCGCCGGTGCGCTGGTCGGGCTCCGCGCCCTGGACGAGCACCGCGGTCAGCGCCCGGCGCAGCTCCTGCTCGTGCGCCGTGTCGGCGGGCAGCCACCGGGTGCGCGGGAACAGGCCGAGCACCCGGTCGTCGTGCCGGGCGAGCACGCCGCGCTGCGCCAGGCGGTCGGCGAGCGCGTCCTTCGCCCCCTTGCCCAGCCGCCCGACGAGGTCGCTCGCGGACCGCTCCCGTTCGGCCACCGTCGCGAGGGCCGCCTGGAGGACGGGGTCCTCGACCGTGGCGCCCGGCCGCGCGACGACCTTCGCGCCCGACCAGATGCTGGCTCGCTCCCGCACCACGACCGCGTCGGCGAGGGCGAGCTCGAGCAGCAGCGCGCCGCCGAGCACGGTGTCGAGGTACGAGGAGGTCGACGTGCCCTTCTCGTCGTCGAGCAGCAGGAGCAGCAGGTCGTCCGCGATGAGCGTGGCCATGGCCCGAGACTAGCCAGGCCCGCGGGCCCTCACCCGGCCAGGTGCCCCCAGCGCCCCGCGAGCTCGCGCCACGGCCCGACGGCCGCGACCTCCCCGTCCTCGAGCACGACGACCCGGTCGGCGCGGGCGAGCGCGGCCCGCTTGGACGTCGACCCGACGACCGTGGTGCCACGCTCGCGCAGCGACTGCCACAGCTCGATCTCCGTGGCGGCGTCCAGCGCGCTGGACACGTCGTCCGCGAGCAGCACCTCGGACTCCGTGGCGAGCGCCCGGGCGAGCGCGAGCCGCTGCACCTGCCCGCCGGACAGCCGCACACCGCGGTGGCCGACCAGTGCGTCGGGTCCGCCGGCCTCGGCGACGTCCTGGGACATCCGGGCGGCGTCGAGCGGGCCGGCGACCTCCCGCGGGTGGTCGAGCGCCACGTTGTCCGCGAACGTGCCGGACAGCACCCGCGGCACCTGGGCGACGTGCGCCACGCGGCCCGGTCGGAGGAGCTGCTGGGCGTCCGCGACGTCCACGCCGTTCCACACGACGCGGCCGGTGTGCTCCATCAGGCCGGCGAGGGCCGACAGCAGGCTGGACTTGCCCGAGCCGACGCGGCCGAGCAGCAGCACGAGCTCTCCCCGCTCGAACGTGAGGTCCACGTCCCGGACGCCGATCGTCCCGTCGTCGTGCACCGCGGCGAGGCCGCGCAGCTCCAGCCGCTCGAACCGGTCCCGGCTGTCGGGCTCGGGCCGCGGCGCGCGACCCGACGCGAGGTCGACGCCCGCCGGCACGTCGGCCAGGTCGGTGCCGCCGGCGAAGGTCGCCGTGGCCCGCTGCCAGGACCGGGTGCCGGGCGCCTCGGTGACGACCGCTCCCGCGACCACGCCGAACCAGTTGAACCCCGCGACCGCCCCGGCGACGAGCAGCGTGCTGCCCAGGTCCCACACGCCCGCGAGCAGCGCGCCCCAGGCCACGACCACCCCGACCTGGACCATGATGATCGGCACGCCGTCGAGGACCGCCTGGACGCGGTGCTCGAACACCGCGGCCCGGACCCGACCCGCGTCCACCGACCGCAGGTGCGCGTGCACCTGCGGGGTGCGCGCCGCCAGCTTCACGGTGCGCGAGGCGTCGAGGGCCGACACGAGCGCGCGGCCGAACACCGCGCGCGCCGCGGCGGAGCGGGTGGCGGACCGGCCGGCGATCGGCCGGCCGATCAGCGCGCACGCCGCGCTGACGACGAGCACGGACAGCAGCACGCCGCCGGCCAGCAGCGACCAGCTCAGCAGGGCCGCGACGGCGACGAGCACCAGGCCGTTCACCAGGTCGACCCACCGGTCGGCGTACTGCACGAACCGGTCGGCGTCGAGGGCCCGCGCGACGACCTCCCCCGGCGGGGTGCGGCGCAGCCGGTGCTGCCGGGTCTGGCCGACGAGCACGGACATCCGCACGCGCAGCAGCAGCTCGATCCACCACTTCGGGTACAGGCGGAACGCCAGCGAGTTGCACGGCGCCACGAGCAGCAGCAGCACGACGAGCACGGCGACGAGCACCGTGGTGCTGCGACCGTCCTGGAGCCCCTCCACCGTGCGCCCCCACAGGAAGCCGGTCACCGCGCCCTGCGCCGCGAACAGGCTCGACAGCAGGAACAGGGCGGCACCGACGACCCCCCAGCGAGGGCGCACGACCAGCGCGTGGGCGATCCCGCGGGCCAGGCTCGGGCCGCTCCCCGGGTCGGGCAGCTCCGGCGGCGGGCCGGTCCGGCGCGGCGCGCCGAGCCCGTCGGTCGAGCCGAGCCCGTCGGTCGAGCCGAGCCCGTCGGTCGAGCCGAGCCCGTCGGTCGAGCCGAGCCCGTCGGTCGAGCCGAGCCCGTCCGTGGACCGCAAGCCGTCGGTGGGGTCCAGCCCGTACGTCGGGTCCAGCCCGCCCGTCGGGTCCGGGTGCGTCGGGCGGCCGGCGCGCTCCTCCGCGTCGTCGTCGAGGTCGTGGCCCTCGCTCCGGCTCGCGGTGAGCAGCGCGCGGAACGGCCCGTCCTCGCGGGCCAGCGCCTCCCGCGGCCCCTGCTGCACGACGCGCCCGTGGTCGAGCACGACGACCTGCTCGGCCCGCTCGACGGTGCCCAGGCGGTGCGCCACGAGCACGCCGGTGCGCCCGCCCAGCAGGCGCTCGGACGCGGCGACGACCCGGGCCTCGGTGAGCGGGTCCATCCGGGCGGTCGCCTCGTCCAGCACGACCACCTGCACATCCCGGACGAGCAGCCGGGCGAACGCGACGAGCTGCTCCTCCCCGGCGGACAGCGACGTGCCCCCGGGCCCGAGCAGGGTGTCGAGCCCGTCGGGCAGGCCGGCGACCCAGTCGGTCAGGCGGAGCTCCGCGACCGCGTCCTCGACCACGCCCCGCGGCACGTCGGCGAACAGCGCGATGTTCTCGGCCAGCGTGCCCGCGAGGATCTCGGTGCGCTGGGTGACCACGCCGACGGCCGCGCGCAGCGCCTGGAGGTCCACGTCGCGCACGTCGACGCCCCCGAGCAGCACCGACCCCACCGGCGGCTCCACGGCCCGGGACAGCAGCGAGGCCAGCGTCGTCTTGCCGGACCCGGTGCGGCCGACGAGCGCGACGGTGTGGCCGGCCGGCACCCGCAGCCGCACGCCGCGCAGCGCGAACGCGCCCTCGGTGTACGCGAAGTCCAGGTCCCGCACCTCCAGGTCGAGCGGCCCGTCGGGCAGGGCGCGGCCGCCGGCCGGCTCGGGCGGGGACTCCAGGAGCTCGCGGATGCGGATGACGGCGCCGACACCCTCCTGGATGTCCGGGAGGTGCCGGGCGAGCATGTCGAACTGCCCGACGAACGACGCCGTGACCAGGAACAGCGTGACCAGGCGGGCGACCGACAGGTCCCCGGCCCCCGCGAGGGCCACGCCCGCCACGGTCACCCCGCCGAGCAGCGCGTGCAGCAGCACCCCGGCGCGCGCGGTCATCCGCGTCTCGACGGCCAGCACCTGGTCGAGGGTGCGGTGCACCGCGGCGGACGCCTCGGCGAACCGCCGGACCGCGAACGCCTGGCCACGGCTCGTGCGCAGGTCGTCGCGGGCGGCCACGGCCTCCTCGAACGCGGCGGCGTTGTCCGTCCACGCCCGCTCCTCCACGACCTTGCGGCGCGCGATCTCCCCGAGCGACGGGCGCACCACGAGCAGCGTGAGCCCCCCCAGCAGCGGGAACAGCAGCCACGCGGGCCACCACGTGACGCCCGCGACCACCCACATCGGCAGCACGCCGGCGACGGTGCGCCCCGCGCCCCACAGCTGGCGGCGGAC
This sequence comes from Cellulomonas endometrii, assembly GCF_949769265.1. NCBI lineage: Bacteria > Bacillati > Actinomycetota > Actinomycetes > Micrococcales > Cellulomonadaceae > Cellulomonas > Cellulomonas endometrii. Next base: position 418,220 of record NZ_CATKPC010000001.1, read on the forward strand.
GAGCGTGCCGACGGCGTGCGTGTCGTCGTCCACGCGGTCCAGCACCTCCCCGACCGCCTGCTCGGTGAGCGTCTCGAGCGGCTGGTGCAGCGCCGCGCTGAGGAGGTCGCCGCGGAGCCTGCCCTCGGCGCGGTCCACGACGCCGGCCCACCCGACCTGCCCGACGGTGTCGACCAGCGCGGCGCCCACGAGGCACAGCGCGAGCAGGGCCACACCCGCAGCCGTCGGGTCCTCCGCGATCCGGCCGGCGACCACCGTGCCGAGCGCGGACCCGACCGCACCGACGGTGAGGGCCAGCAGCGCGAGGAGCGCGACCGGGCCGCGCAGGCGGCGCCAGTCGAGCCGCCGCGCGGGGTCGGCGGGCAGGCCGGACGTGCCGGCGGCGCGCGTGCGGTCGGTGGGCGGTGCGGTGGGGGCCTCGATCATCGTGCGTCGACCCTAGGCCGCAGGTCCGACAGGCCCGAAGCGTTTTGTCGCGTCGCGGTGACCGCCGGGGGCCCGAGCGCCCGCCGTCCCGCACTACGGTCGGCGCATGATCCTGTGGACGACCGCGTTCCTCGACAGCCCCGCCGACGCGTGGGACCGCACGCTGGAGCACTGGCAGGCGGTCACGGCCACGACGCTGTCGTCGCGCCGCGGCCCGGACGGCGAGTTCGTCACCCTCGTGCCGCGCGACGGCGACCCGTTCCTCCGCGCGCAGCGGACGCGGACGGGCGGGCCGGGCGTGCACCTCGACCTGCACGTCGCGGACGTCCGGGCGTCGGCCGACGCCGCCGTCCGCGCGGGCGCCCGCGAGGTCGCCGCGTCCGACCACGTGGTCCTCACGTCGCCCGGCGGGATGCCGTTCTGCTTCGTCACCGCCTCCGAGCGGCACCGCCCGGGAGCCGTCGCGTGGGACGCCCCGGGCGGGGCACGGTGGACGAGCCTGCTCGACCAGTACGCGGTGGACGTGCCCGCGGAGCACTGGGCGGCGGAGCGCCGGTTCTGGGCGACGGTCACCGGCTGGGAGGAGCAGCCGTCGGCCCCGGAGGACGAGCTGGTCCCGCTGGTGCGGCCGGCCGGGCAGCCGCTCCGCATCCTGCTGCAGCGGCTGGACGAGCCGACGGGCACGGTGCGGGCGCACCTCGACCTGGCGTGCGACGACCGCGAGGCCGAGACGGCCCGGCACGTGGCCCTCGGCGCCCGGGTGGAGCGGGTCCGCGCGCAGTGGACGGTCCTGGTCGACCCGACGGGCCGCCGCTACTGCGTCACGGACCGCGACCCGGTGACCGGCCGGCCGTCCTGACCCCGACCGTGCTCGGCTCCTAGCCCCGGCCCCCACCCGGAGCACGGTCGAGCAGCAGGGCCGTCCCGGCGCCCAGCACCGCCGCGGCGAGCAGCACCGACGGCCAGGCCCCGAGCGTGTCGGCCAGCAGGTGCGACGCCACGAAGCAGACGGCACCGAGCACCACGACCGCCGTCACGCGGAGCACGCCCGAGGCGGGCAGGGCACGCCACGCGCACCACGCGACGCCGGCGAGCAGCACGAGACCGCCCAGCGCCCGCACGCCGGTGCCCTGCGCGACCGCGAACCCGAGCACGAGCGTCACGGCCGCCGGCACCGCCGTGGGCACCCCCGCGAGCGGACCACGTCGCCGGGCGGCGCGGGCCTGGCTCGCGGTCGGGGCGACGTCGGGCGGGGCAGGAGTGCGGCGGTCCATGCCGCCATCCTCCCCCGCCCGCACGCCGACCCGCGCGGTCAGGCGTTCTCCTCCACCACGGCGCCGGCGAACTGCGACTGGTAGAGCCGGTGGTAGGCGCCGCCGGCCGCGATGAGCTCGTCGTGGTTGCCCTTCTCGACGATCGCGCCCTTCTCCATGACGAGGATGAGGTCGGCGTCGCGGATCGTGGACAGCCGGTGCGCGATCACGAACGACGTGCGCCCGGCCCGCAGCGAGGCCATCGCCCGCTGCAGGAGCCGCTCGGTGCGGGTGTCCACGGACGAGGTGGCCTCGTCGAGGATCAGCACCGAGGGCTGCGCGACGAACGCGCGGGCGATCGTGATGAGCTGCTTCTCCCCCGCCGACAGGTTCGCGGCGTCCTCCTCGAGCACGGTGTCGTAGCCCTGGGGCAGCGAGTGCACGAAGCGGTCGACGTAGGTGGCGCGGGCCGCGGCCAGCACCTCCTCGTCGGTGGCGGTCTGCCGGCCGTACCGGATGTTCTCCCGGATGCTCCCGGCGAACAGCCACGGGTCCTGCAGGACCATGCCGGTGCGGGCCCGGGCGTCGTGCCGGCTCAGCGTCGCGATGTCCTGGCCGTTGACGAGGATCCGGCCGCCGTCCAGCTCGTAGAACCGCATGAGCAGGTTGACCAGGGTCGTCTTGCCGGCGCCGGTCGGCCCGACGATGGCGACGGTCTGCCCGGGGCGGACCGTGAACGACAGGTCGGTGATCAGCGGGTGCTCGGGGCTGTAGGAGAAGGCCACGTGGTCGAACTCGATCGTGCCGTCGCCCTCGGCGGGTGCCGGCGCGTCGGTGGCGTCCGGGTGCTGCTCGTCCTCGTCGAGCAGCTGGAACACGCGCTCGGCGGAGGCCGTGCCGGACTGCACGACGGCGGCCATCCCGCCGAGCTCGGACAGCGGCTGCGTGAACATCTGGGCGTACTGGATGAACGCCTGCACGCTGCCCAGGCGCATGGTCCCGTTGGCCACCATGAGGCCGCCGAGCACCGCGATGCCGACGTAGGTGAGGTTGCCGACGAACGACATGCCGGGCCAGATGATCCCGGACAGGAACTGCGCCTTGAACGAGGCCTTGTACAGCTCCTCGTTCTCCTCCTTGAACCGGTCGGCGAAGTCGCGCTGGCGACCGAACACCTTGACCAGGGCGTGCCCGGAGAACGACTCCTCGACGCGCGCGTTCAGCCGGCCGACCTTGCGCCACTGGATGCCGAAGGCCTTCTGCGACTTCGGTCCGATGATCCCGAAGATGACGCCCATCAGCGGCAGGGACACCAGCGCGACCAGCGCGAGCTGCCACGAGATCGAGAACATCATCACGAGCACGCCGATGACGGTGAGGATGGACGTGAGCGCGCTGGACAGCGACTGCTGCATCGTCTGCGTGATGTTGTCGATGTCGTTGGTGACCCGGGAGATCAGCTCACCGCGCTGCACCCGGTCGAAGTACGCCAGAGGCAGCCGGTTGATCTTGGCCTCGACCTGCTCGCGCAGCCGCCACATCGCGCGGACCATGACGACGTTGATGATGTACCCCTGCAGCCAGGTGAGCAGCGCGGCGGCCACGTAGAGCGCCAGCACGGTCGTCAGCAGGCCGCCGAGCCTGTCGAAGTCGATGCCGGCGCCCGGCACGAGCTGGTCCATCGCGGCGACCATGCCCGCGAGCTGGTCCTGGCCGTCGGCGCGCAGCCCCTCGACCGCCTGCTCCTGGGTGATCCCCGCCGGCAGCTGCCGGGAGATGAACCCCTGGAACACCACGTCGGTCGCGCGCCCCAGGATGCGCGGGGCGAGGACGGTCAGCACCACGCCGGCCGCGCCCATGAGCGTGACGGCGACGAGCGCGACCTTGTACGGGCTCAGCAGCCCGATCATGCGGCCGAACGACTCCTTGAAGTTGTCGGCCTTGCCGGGCGCGACACCCTCCCAGGAGTCGGACGCGATCCGGGCCTGCTCCCCGAGCTCGATCTCGAGCTTCTCCTCCTCGGTGAGCTCGGGCTCCCGCTGGGCGGTCTTCTCGCTCATGCGCCGGCCTCCACCGCGAGCTGGGACTCCGCGATCTCGCGGTAGGTCTGGTTGGACTGGAGCAGCTCGTCGTGGGTGCCGAGCCCGGCCACCCGTCCGTCGTCGAGCACGAGGATGGCGTCCGCGCCGGTCACCGTGGACACGCGCTGGGCCACGACGATCTTGGTGACCTCGGGCAGCTCGCGCCACAGCGCCTGCCGCAACCGGGCGTCGGTCGCGAGGTCGAGCGCCGAGAACGAGTCGTCGAACACGAGGACGTGCGGGCGCCGCACGATCGCGCGCGCGATGGCGAGCCGCTGCCGCTGGCCGCCGGACACGTTGGTGCCGCCCTGGGCGATCCGGGCCTCGAGCCCGCCGTCCATCTGGGCGACGAAGTCGCTGGCCTGCGCGATCTCGAGCGCGTGCCACAGGTCCTCGTCGGTCGCGTCCTCCTGGCCGAGCCGGAGGTTCGACGCGACGGTGCCGGCGAACAGGAACGGGCGCTGGGGCACCAGGCCGATGCCGGACCACAGGGTCTCGAGCTCCACGTCGCGCACGTCCACGCCGCCGACCCGGACGGTGCCGCCGGTGGCGTCGAACAGGCGCGGGATCAGCGACACCAGCGTCGTCTTGCCCGCGCCGGTCGAGCCGATGATCGCGACGGTCTGACCGGGCTGCGCCGCGAAGGTGATGCCGGAGAGCACCGGGTGCTCGGCCTCCGGGTAGGCGAACGTGACGCCGTCGAACGCGACCTCCCCGGGCCGCGGCACCGTGTGCACCGGCTCGGCGGGCTCGTCCAGGGTGGACCGGCTCTGCAGGACCTCGGTGATGCGCTCGGCCGACACGGCGGCGCGCGGGATCATCACGGTCATGAACGAGGCCATGAGCACGCCCATGAGGATCTGGCCGATGTACTGCATGAAGGCCAGCAGCGTGCCGATCTCCACGTTCCCCGCGTCGACCTCGATGCCGCCGAACCAGATGACCCCGACGACGGTCACGTTGAGCACGAGCATCGCGAGCGGGAACAGCACCACGAACAGGGAGCCGATCTTGCGGCCGACGACCATGATGTCGGTGTTCGCGACCCGGAACCGGCCGGCCTCGATGTCCTCGCGGACGAACGCGCGCACGACCCGGACGCCGGTGAGCTGCTCGCGCATGATCCGGTTCACGGCGTCGAGCTTGGTCTGGTACGACCGGAACAGCGGCACCATCCGGCTGATCACCGCCCCGGCGATCACGAGCAGCGCCGGCACGGAGACCGCGATCAGCCAGGACAGCCCGACGTCCTGGCGCAGCGCCATGACGACGCCGCCGATGGCGAGCAGCGGCGCGGTGACCAGCATGGTCGCGCCCATCATCGCCAGCATCTGCACCTGCTGGACGTCGTTCGTGTTGCGGGTGATCAGCGAGCCGGCGCCGAACCGGGAGATCTCCCGCTCGGAGAACCCGCTGACCTGCGCGAACACGTCGTCGCGGATGTCGCGCCCCACCTGCATGGCGGCGCGTGCGGCGAAGTAGGTCGCGATCACGGCCGCGACGATCTGCCCCAGCGACACCGTGAGCATGAACGCCCCGGTCCGCCAGATGTACCCGGTGTCCCCGCGCGCGACCCCGCGGTCGATGATGTCCGCGTTCAGGCTGGGCAGGTACAGCATGGCCAGGGCCGAGCCGAGCTGGAACACCAGCACGCCGGCCAGGAGCCATCGGTAGGGGCGCAGGTAGCGCATCAGCAGTCGTCCGAGCACGGGGTCTCCTAGGTGGGGGGCGGCGGGCTCCGCGACCGCGGGAGGCTGGGGGGCACCGCCCGGGATCGGCTCCGACGAAGGCTACGCACCCCCACCGACACGCACAGCCCATTTCTGCCGAGGGCAGCACCGGAGGTCAGTCGGGGGGTAGGTGCTCCCGCGCCCACAGCGCGGCGCTGGTGCGGTCGCCCACGCCGAGCTGCCGGAACACGTGCCCGACGTGCACCTTCACGGTGCGCTCGGCGATGCCCAGCTCCCGCGCGATCTGCTTGTTCGCCATCCCCTGCGCCAGCAGGCGGAGCACGTCCCGCTCCCGCGCGCTCAGCCGCTCGCCGGGCCCCGGCTCCGCCGAGGGCAGCAGCGCGCCGGCCACCCGCGGGTCCAGCGGTGCGTGCCCCCGCGCCGCCGAGCGGACCGCCGCCACCAGGTCGGCCGGGTCGCAGTCCTTGAGCTGGTAGCCGACGGCGCCGGCGGCGAGCGCGGCGGCCACCCGGTCGCGGTCGGAGAACGACGTGAGCACCACCACGCGGGTGCGCGGGCGCGACGCGCGGACGCGCCGGGTCGCCTCGACGCCGTCGACGCCGGGCATCGACAGGTCCATCAGCACCACGTCGGGGGCCAGCTCCGCGACGAGGGCCACCGCCTCGGCGCCGTCGGCCGCCTGGCCGACCACGCGCATGCCGGGTGCCGCGTCGACCAGCCCGGCGAGGGCCGAGCGCACGAGGTGGTGGTCGTCGGCGAGCAGCACCGTGATGTCGTCGGTCATCGCGCGTCGTCCTCCCGCACCGTCAGCCGCCAGCGCGTCCCGCGGCCGGCGGCCGACTCGACCGACAGGTCCGCCCCGGAGGCGGTGGCGAGGTCGCGGAGCAGGCGCAGCCCGAAGTGGCCCTCGACGGGCGCGTCGAGGGCCGCCCGGACGTCGAAGCCGGTCCCGTCGTCCTCGACCTCCAGCACGACGGTGCCGTCGCCGCGGCTCAGGCGGACGCGGACCAGGTCGGCGCCGGCGTGCGCGACGGCGTTGCGGACCGTCTCCTGCGCCACGCGGTAGACCAGCTGCTCGACCTCGGGGGCCGTCCCGGCGACGCCCTCGTCCGGCACGTCGAGCTCCACCCGCACGCCGCGGGACGCGAGCCCGCCCACCAGGTCGGTGAGCGCCGCGGCCAGACCGGCCGACCGCAGGCTGTCCGGGTAGATCGCGACCAGCAGGGACCGCAGCCCCCGGATGCTGGTGCGCACCGTCTCGGCGGACCCGCGGATCAGCTCGGCCGTGCCGCGCGACCCCGAGCGGTCCGCCTCGTCCGCGGCGCCCGACAGCGCGAACGACGCGGCCACGAGCTCCTGCACCACCCCGTCGTGCAGGGTGGCGGCGATCCGGCGGCGCTCGGCGTCCGAGGCGTCCACCGCCTGCTGCAGCAGCTCCTCGCGCTGCTGCTGCGCGCGCCGCAGCCGGTCCAGGAGCGTCCACAGGACCGGCAGCAGCAGCACCACGAACAGCAGCAGGCTCGTCAGCGTGACCGCTGCGAAGCCGCGCCACACCGCGGCCGCCCGGTCGCTGACCACGTCGTAGCGGCTGTACGTCTCGAACAGCAGCACCGTCCCGTCGGGCGTCCACACGGGCCGGTAGACCTCCAGGAGCCGGCCCTCGTCGCGCTCCAGCCGGTTCTCCGGCTCGTCGAGGTCGCTGACCTCGGCCTTGGTGGCGGGCTGCGCCAGGACGGCCGTCTCGTCGTCGCCGAGCGGGAACACCTCGCCGATGAGCTCGGGGGCGTCGGAGTAGACGATGCGGCCGTCGGCGTCCCAGAGCTTGACGCGCAGGACGGCCGGCCCGAGCACCCGCTCCCGCACGACGGCGTCCAGGGCGGCGACCGCGTCCGGGTCACCGGTGAGCAGCGCGTCGGTGAGCGCCGGCTGCACGACCGCGTCGGCCAGCAGGTCCGTGCTGCGGGCCGCGTCGTTCACCGACTCCTGCTCCGCGATCCGCCGCGCCGCGCCGAGGCCCAGCACGGCCACGAGCGCGAGCACCACGGCCGCGGCGGCGCCCACCTGCGCGAACACGCGCCAGGTCCGCACGGGACGGCGCCCGGCAGCCGCGGGGGCCGCGCGGCTGAGCACGACCCGGCCCGCGTCGGCCGCGGACCGGGAGGGCTGCACAGCGGCCACCCTATGCGGCGGCGCCGGGGCGGGTGGCCCACCGGGGTGCGGCACCGTCAGTCGTCGCTGCCGTGGCCGCCGCGACCACCGTGGTCGTCGCCGCCGCGGTCGTCCGAGCCGGACCCGTCGTCCGAGCCGGACCCGTCGTCCACCCGTCGGTCGTCGCCCGGCTCGGTCCGGAGGTCCCGGTCGAGCAGGCCGCCGTGGTCGTCGACCGGCGCGCCGGGGACGGGCGACGGGCTCGGGACGGCCGACGGGCTGAGGTCCGAGGACGGCGTGGCGCCGGGGACGGCGGCCGGGGCCGTGCCGTTGACGTCCCGGTCGTCCCCGGGCTCGGTGCGCAGGTCCCGGTCGACGCGGCCGCCCTGGTCGTCGACGACCGCGGGCGCCTGGCTGGGGACCGTGACCGGCACGGCGCGGCTGAGGCTGGGGTTGGCGGTCAGGCCGATGATGGCGGGCGCGATGGCGACGGCGGCGGCGGCGGTGAACACGACGGTGCGCTTCATGAGGACTCCTCGGCGGGACGTGCGGATGACGACGAGTCCTTTCTCCCGCGCGCCGGGTACCGCGCACCATCGGACCTTGGTACTAGTACCTCGGCGGCGCGTCGACGGGAGCGCGCGCCGGACGACCCGCACAGCCGAACCGGAACCGCCCGGCCGCCGGCGTTTTCACCCGGGCGGAACTCACCCGCCCGGGTGACGGGGAAACCGCCCTTGTCCCCCGGACGGCTCAGCGCCTATGGTCCTCGTGTCCAAGATGTCTGAAATGTCCGTTTAGCGGATCCGGCAGCGGGTCCTGGTCGACGCACCGCCCCCGGGGGCGGTGCGTGCCGGCCGGGCCGGTCCGGCCCCGCACGCCGGGCGCGACCGGAGGACCAGACGACGATGTCCCGCTCCTCGACGCGCGACGCGGCCGCTCCCGGCCGGGCCCCGCCCCGCGCCCGGCGCCCGCGGACGCACCCCGCCGCGGACGCGCGTCGCCCGGTCCCTCCCCGAGCCCCGTGCTCCCCGGCGCGCCCGCCGCGCCCCTGCTGCAGCCGACCACCCACGGACGGTGACGCATGAACGCACGCCCGGCCTGGCCGCGTGTCCTGCTCGGCGGGACGCCGGTCGACCTCTTCGAGACCCCCGACGCCGTGGCCACCATCGTCGCCCACGCCACGGCCGGCTCGCCGTGGCCCCTCGGGGTCATGAGCGCGAACCTCGACCACATCCACCACTTCGGCTACCACGGACCCTCCTCCCTGGTGCCGTTCGTCTGGGCGCACCCGGGCGCGGGCGAGCCGTTCCCCGGCACGTTCCCCGAGGCGCTGCACGCCCGAGAGCGGCAGTCCGGGCCCCCCGTCCGCTGGCTGAACCTGCTCGACGGCGCGCCGCTCGTGCGGCACGCCGCCCACCTGACGGGCAGGACCTGGCCCCGGCTGGCCGGCAGCGACCTCATCTCCCCGGTCCTGGACGAGGCCGAGTCCCGGGGCCTGACCGTCGGGTTCCTCGGCGGCCGGCCCGAGGTGCTCGACGCGCTGTCCCGCACGCTCGCCTCCGAGCGCCCGGGCCTCGCCGTGCGCGGCCTGTGGTCCCCCGACCGCGGCGACCTCGACGACGCCGAGCGCTGCAGGGTCTGGGCGGAGAAGGTCCGCGCCGCCCAGGTGGACGTCCTGGTCGTCGGGCTGGGCAAGCCGCGCCAGGAACGGTGGATCGTCCGCTACGGTCCCCTGACCGGCTCGTCCGTCCTGCTGGCGTTCGGGGCGGTCGTCGACTTCCTCGCCGGTGCGGTGCAGCGGGCCCCGGAGGTGGTGCGCGACCACGGGATGGAGTGGGCGTGGCGGCTGGCCCTCGAACCCCGGCGCCTCGCGCGGCGGTACCTGCTCGACGGCCCACCCGCGTACGACGTGCTCGCGCGGCGCAGCTTCGTCCTCACGCCGTGCGCCGTCGCCCGGGCGCCCGCCCTCCCGGCCCTCGCCCTGCCGGCCGGGCTGTCGTGACCACGCAGGCGGAGCGCGGCGCCGCGCCCGCGCCGTCCTTCGCGGGTGCCGCCCCGGCGACGCTCGGCGTGGTCGTCGTCACCTTCGACAACGAGGCGCACCTCGGCCGGCTCCTGCGCAGCCTCCGGCGGGAGGCGGCGGGCACCGCGATGCGGGTCGTGGTGGTCGACAACGGGTCTGCCGACGGCACGCTGGACGTCGCCCGCGCGCACCAGGACGTCCTCACCGTGTCCGGCCACGGGAACCTCGGGTACGCCGGCGGCATCAACGTGGGGACCGAGCGGCTCGGCGACGTCGACGCGGTCCTCGTGCTGAACGCCGACCTCGTCGTCGAACCGGGCTCCGTCGCGGCCCTGCTCCGTCGCCTGGACCGCGCGGAGGCGGGCGTGGTGCTGCCGATGCTGCTGGACGAGGAGGGCGTCGCGCAGCCCTCCCTGCGCCGTGAGCCCTCCGTCACCCGGGCGCTCGGGGACGCGGTGCTCGGGCGGTTCCTCGGGGACCGCCCCGCGTGGCTGTCCGAGACGGTCCGCGACCCGACCGCCTACGCGTGGCCGCACCCCGTCGACTGGGGAACGGGCGCCGCCGTGCTCGTCCGGGCCGAGGCGGTGCGGGCGATCGGCGCGTGGGACGAGCGGTTCTTCCTGTACTCGGAGGAGACCGACTACTGCCGCCGGGCACGGGAGGCGGGCTGGGAGGTGTGGTTCGAGCCGGCCGCGCGCGTCCGGCACGCGCAGGGCGGCTCCGGGCGATCCCCCGACCTCACCGCGCTGCTGCAGGTCAACCGCGTGCGGTACGCGCGCAAGCACCGGTCCGCGGGCGCCGCCGGTGCGACGCTCGCCGTGACGACGCTCGGGTCGCTGGCCCGCGCGTGGGACCCCGGCCACCGGACCGCCGTCGCCGCGCTGCTCGTGCCGGCCCGGCGCCGGGCGCTGCCCCGCGGCGGTCCGGTGCCGGTTTGCCCACCAGCGACCAGCCCACCAGCGACCAGCCCGGCGGCGACCAGCCCGGCAGCGACCAGCCCGGCGCCGTCGCACCCGCAGGCGACCCCGCCCGCCGACCTGAGCACCCGCGTCCACGGCGCGGTGATCGTCCCCGCGCACGACGAGGCCGCCGTCATCGCCCGGACCCTCGCGCCGATCGCCCCGTGGGCCCGGCAGGCGGGGGTGGACCTGCTGGTGGTCTGCAACGGCTGCTCGGACGGCACGGCGGACGTGGCGCGCCGCTTCCCGGGGGTGCGGGTGCTGGAGCTGCCGGAGAGCTCCAAGACCCGCGCGCTGAACGCCGGCGACGCCGCGGCCGGCGCGTTCCCGCGGGTGTACCTCGACGCCGACGTCCGGGCCGAGCCCGCCGCGCTCGCCGCGACGCTGCGGGCGCTCGCCGACGGGCCCTGGCTCGCCGCGCGCCCGCCCGCCGAGGTGGACGTCGCCGGCGCGACCGCCCCCGTGCGCGCGTTCGCCCGGGCGCGGCGCCGCCTGCCCGGCACGCGGACCGCCCTGTGGGGCGCCGGGGTCTACGGGCTGTCGGCCGCCGGGCACGCGCGGCTCGGCGCGTTCCCCGACGTGGTGGCCGACGACCTGTGGGTGGACGGCCTGTTCTCCCCGGACGAGAAGGCGGTCGTCGACGCCCCGCCGGTGCGGGTGGCCGGCCCGCGCACCGTGCCGAGCCTGCTCGCGGTGCTGCGGCGCACCTACCGCGGCAACGCCGGTGTCCGGGCACGTGCGGGCTCGCGGGGCGGAGCGGGCACGACCGGCACCCTGCGGGCGCTCGTGCGGACGGTGCGCACCCCGGCCGGCGCGGTGGACGCCGCGGTGTACGCCGCCCTGGTCACGCTCGGCCGCGTCCGGCGGCGGGGCGGGACCGGCCGCTGGGAGCGCGACGAGAGCACGCGGCGATGACCCGCGGCCCGGCCCCGGTGCGGGCGGAGCCGCGCGCGCCCGCGGCGGACGTGCGCGCGCCGAGCCGACCCGCGCGCGGCGTGGTGCTCGGCTACCTGGTCCCGGAGTTCCCGGGGCAGACGCACGCCTTCTTCTGGCGGGAGGTCGCGGCGCTGCGCCGCGACGGTGCGGAGCCGGTGCTGGTCTCCACCCGCCGCCCGCGGGGCGCGGCGGCGGCGCACGCCTGGGCGCCGTCGGCGGCCGCCCGGACGCGGTACCTCACGGACTGGTCCCCGCGCGGTGCCGCGGCCGCCGTGGCGGTGCTGGCCGGGTCGCTGCGCGGCCCACGGCGGCGGGACGTCGCGCGCGAGGCACGCGCGGCCGCGGCGGACGGCGGGGTCGCGCGCACCGCGGCGCTGCTGCTGGCAGCCGCGCACCTGGCCGCCGTCGCGCGGCGGGAGCGCTGGCAGCACCTGCACGTGCACTCGTGCGGGCGCGCCGCCCAGGTCGCCGCGCTCGCGCACGCCCTCACGGGGCTGCGCTACAGCGTGTCGCTGCACGGCCCGCTCGCCGACTACGGCGGGAACCAGCGCGGCAAGTGGCGCGGCGCCGCCTTCGGGCTGGTCATCACCGAGGGCCTGCGCCGGGAGGTCGCGGTCGCGCTCGCGGGCGACCTCCCGCCGGTCGTGGCGGTCGCGCCGATGGGCGTCGATCCCGTCCGGTTCGCGCGGGCCGCGCCGTACGCCCCGTGGGCTCCGCCCGGCCGCCTCCGGGTGGTCAGCTGCGGCCGGCTCAACCCCAGCAAGGGGCACCACGACCTCGTCCGCGCCGTGCGCCTCCTGACCGACGCGGGTCGGGACGTCGAGCTGGTGGTCGCCGGCGAGGACGAGCAGGGCGGGGCGGGCTACCGGCGGGACCTCGAGGCGCTGATCGACCGGTCGGGCCTGGGTGGCCGGGTCCGGCTGCTCGGCAGCGTCGGCGAGGACGAGGTCCGGGCCCAGCTGGAGCGCGCGCACGTGTTCGCGCTGGCGAGCCACGCCGAGCCGCTGGGCGTGGCCATCATGGAGGCGATGGCGCTCGAGCTGCCCGTGGTGGTGGGCGCGGGCGGCGGGGTCGGCGCGCTGGTCGAGGACGGCGTGACCGGCCTGCTCGTGCCGCCGCGCGACCCGTCCGGCATCGCCGCCGCCCTGGCGCGGGCCGCCGACGACCCGGTGCTGGCCGTCGCGCTCGGTGCGCGCGCCCGCCGCCACGTGGTCGCCACCTTCTCCAGCGAGCGCGGTGCGCGCACGCTGCTGGACCTCGTCGAGCGGTCCACGACCGAGGGGAGCCGGACGTGAGCACACGCAGGACGAGAGCCCGCTGGACCGTGGCAGCCGGGGCGGTGTGCCTGGCGGCGTGCGCGCCGTTCCCGAGCGAGCCGCCGCCCGACGACCTGCCCACGTGGCGCGCCGTCGACGGCGGCGCCGGCTACTACGCCCAGTTCGCCCCCTCGCTGCCCTCCTCCCCGGAGTACTTCCCGGTGGGCGTCTGGCTGGAGAGCCTCACCGACCCCGGCAACGTCCAGCTCGACCAGCAGGCGGGACTCACCACGTACGTCGAGCTGACCGAGGACTCCGACCTGTCGCTGCTCGACGGCACCGCGGCGGTCGCGATGGTGGGCCGGGACGACCCCCTGGCCGACGGCTTCGTGCTCGCCGACGAGCCCGACATGTGGGCGGGTGCCGGGGACGCCGGGTGGACCGGGCTGTGGCCCGGGCAGGGCGAGGTCTGCGCACCCGTGGGCGAGGAGACCGCGTGCGGGTACACCGTCCAGGACACGATCCGCTCCCGGCTGCCCGGCAACGGCCTCACCTACGCGAACTACGGCAAGGGCGTCGCGTTCTGGCTGCCGGACGCCGAGGCCGCCCGGTTCGTCAACGAGTTCCAGGACGTCGTCTCGGTGGACACGTACTGGTTCACCGACCCGAACATCTGCGGGGCGGGCGAGGGCGGCGCGCTGCTCGCCGGCGGGCGGGCGCTGTCCCCGGAGGAGTGCCGGCGGGCCGCCAACTACGGGGCGACCGTCGACCGGGTCCGCGAGCTCGTCGAGCCGGCCGGCAGCATGCCGGTGTGGGCGTTCGTCGAGCTCGGGCACCCGTTCTCGGAGGACGACGCCCCCACCATCACCGGCCCCCAGGTGCGCGCGGCCGTCTGGAGCAGCGTGATCCACGGCGCCCGCGGCATCGTCTACTTCAACCACAGCTTCGGCGGCGACTGCGAGTCGTTCCACCTGCTGCGCGAGGCCTGCGGGGACGCGGTGCGCCCGTGGGTCGCCGAGGTGAACCGCCAGCTCGTGGAGCTCGCCCCCGCGCTGAACGCGCCGTTCCTGGACGGGGCGGTCACCGTCGACGGGCCGGTCGACACCGCGGTGAAGGTGCACGACGGGCAGCAGCACCTGCTGGCCGCCGCGACGCGGGACGGCGCCGGGGACGTGACGTTCCACCTGCGGTGCGCGACCGACGGGACGGTCACGGTGCTCGGCGAGGACCGCGAGCTCGCGATCGTCGACGGCGCGTTCACCGACACGTTCGCCGACGGGCTCGCCGTGCACCTGTACCGCTACGCGCACGCGCCGGGCGCGGCAGCCGGGTGCGTCGCCCCGTGACGACCACGGTCCCCGCCGTATCCCCGGCCGCGGCCCCGGCCGCGGGCCCCGCGACCGGCCCAGCGGGCACCGTCCCCCTGCTGCTGCGCGCCGCGCTGCTCAGCATCGGCGTCGTCCCCGCCAGCATGGTCGTCGAGCCCATCGGGGCGGCCGGCACCGTGCCGATGCTGCTCGCGCTGCTGCTCGGCGCGTTCTGGGTCACGTCGTGGGCGTGGGGCCTGCACGACCCGGTCCCGGCCCGGCACCCGGGGCGGATCGCGGTGGGCGCGCTGCTGCTCGCCTCGGTCGCCTCCGCCGCCGCCCTCTACGTCGGGACGACGGGCGGCAGCACCGACGTCACCCGCGCCGCCGGCGAGCGGTGGCTGCTCCTGGTGCTCGCCAGCGCGGCGCTCATCACGGTCTGCGGCGAGTGCGTGCGCAGCCTCCCCGACCTCGCGCAGTGCGTGCGCGCGCTGCTGACCGGGGCGTTCGTGTGCTGCCTGGTCGCGCTGGTGCAGTTCCTGCTCGCCGTCGACCCGGTGGACTGGGCGCCGTACCTGATGCCGGGGTTCACGGACAACGGCGGCAGCACGCCGTTCCAGCCGCGCGGGTCGCTGGTGCGTGTGGCCGGGATCGCGTTCTCCCCCATCGAGCTCGGGGTCGTCGCGGCGATGCTGCTGCCGCTGTCGCTGTGGCGGCTCGTCTTCGACCGGGTCGGGCGCCCCTGGGTGCGGTGGACGCAGACCGTCGCCCTGGTCCTGGCCGTGGCCGTCAGCATCTCGCGGTCGGGGATCCTCGGGCTGGCGGTGGCGCTCGCGGTCGCCGTGCCGTTCCTGCCGCGGACGGCCCGGCGCTGGGTCCTCGTCACCGCCCCGGTCGCGGTCGCCGGCCTGTTCCTCGCCGTGCCGGGGCTGCTCAGCACCCTGGGCGGGGCGCTCGGGGCCGACAGCTCCGACCCGTCCATCGCGACCCGCCTCGACAACTACCCCCGGGTCGTGGCGATGTTCGACGCGCACCCGTGGCTCGGCCTCGGGCCCGGCAACTACATGCCCGAGGACGCCCTGCACATCCTCGACAACCAGTACCTGAACTCGCTGGTGACGATGGGCGCGGTGGGGGTCGTCGCGACCGTCGTCTACCTGGTGCTGCCCGGTGTGGCCGGCCTGCACGCCGCGCGGACCGCCCGGTCGGCGAGCCTGCGGTGCCTGGCCGGCGCGCTGGCGGCGGGCACCCTCGCCGGCGCGGTGTGCTCGCTGACGTTCGACTCCCTGTCCTTCCCCGTCTTCGCCCTCACGTTCCCCGCTCTGGTGGGCCTGTCGGGGGCAGCATGGATGCTGGTGCGCCGCGAGGAGGAACGATGGACCCGACCGACGTCCTGAGGGTGCTGTGGCAGCAGCGCCGCTACGTCCTGCCCGCGGTGCTCGTGGCGCTCGCGGCCGTCGCGTACGTCTACCAGCTGGCGCCCCGCACCTACGAGTCGACCGCGACGTACGCGCTGGTCAACCCCGCGGTGCCCACCGAGGAGGAGCTCGAGGCGGACCCGGAGCTGGCGGCCGTGGACAACGACAACCCGTACCTGCGGTCGGCCGACACGAACCTCGTCACCGACGCGCTGATCGCGCGGCTGACCGCGGAGTCGACGGTCGCGGCGCTGGAGGCCGCGGGCGTCGGCACGGACTACGGGGTGGGCCCGGGGGTCGGCGGCAACGGCTTCGTCGTGGACATCACCGGCGTCGGGTCCACGCCCGAGGAGTCGGTGGCCACGACGACCGCGATCGGGGCGGTCCTGGCCACGGAGCTGCGGGCCCTGCAGCAGGTGAACGGCGCCGACGACCGCTACCTGTTCACGGCGATCCCGCTCGCCACGCCCGACGGGGCGACCGAGCAGTTCTCCAGCCGGCTGCGGGCGGTGATCGTCGTGCTGCTGGGCGGCGGCGTGCTGGTGTTCGCAGCGGCGGTCGGGGCGGCCCCGCCGCCCGCCCGGGGCCGGCCCCCGGGCCGCGGCCCCGCGGGGCGAGCCCGCCGGCCCCGCCGCGCCGGCCCCGCCCCCGTCCCCCGAGGTGGAGCTGCCCGGCGTCATCGGCTCGGCGTCGGCGGACAGGGGCTCGCGCCGCCAGGGGCTGCCCACCGCGTGGCGGCGCGGCTGATCCGCGCGGTCAGGCCCCCGCCGCGAGCTCGGCGACCATCCGCCGGCGCAGCGCGGGCGAGGTCCCCGACTTCGCCGAGACCATGACGGCCACGTCGTGCTCCCGCACCCCCGCGAGGAACGCGGCGAGCCCGTCCCGGTCCAGCGCGCGCTCGTCCGAGTGGCTCGGGCAGCGCATGTCGGCCGTGCGGGGCACGTCCCGGTCCCGCGCCTCGACCGCGTCGACGAACACGCCGTACAGCACCATCTCCGACACGTGCAGCTCCCGGCCGACCGCGGTCGCCCACGGCAGGCCGGTCGCCTGCTCCACGCGGGACAGCATCCGGCGGACGACAGCGGGCTCCCACGCGCAGGGCCAGCAGATGTAGTCGGGCCGCACCGGCGCGGCGGACGGCGCCAGGCCCAGCAGCCGCCGGGCCGTGTCGTCCCACAGCATGTGCCGCGGCATCCGTGCGGACACCGCACCGGCGCGGCGGTACAGCGGCACCACCCCGTCCGGCGCGAAGGTCGCCGCCCCGAACGGCCGGACGAACGCGAGGTCGGAGTCGGCCAGCAGCACCAGGTCCTCGCCCGCCCCGGCCACGGCGGCGAGCTTCACGATCTGCTGCGCGACCCACCCGCGCACCGGGGGCAGCGGCCGGCGCGGGTTCACCCACAGGTTCAGCCGCGGCACCTTGCGCAGCTCCCGCGGCACGACGTCGCGCACGTCCAGCACCGCGGTCCGGCCGCTCGCGAGCGGGCCGAACAGCCCCCGGTCGGCGGACGGGACCACGATCGCGTGCCGGACGTCGGGCGGCGCGAACCGCAGCACCGAGCGGTTGAGGTCGACGCACAGCTCGTGGTCCGGGCGGTAGCTGGGGGTGAGCACCAGCATGGACAGCGCGCTCACCGCGCCACCGCCGCCCGGACGCCGGCGGGGCCCCGCACGTGCTGCTCGACCAGCTGCACCAGGCGGGCCTGCGAACCGGCCCACGACCGGCCGGCGACGCTCGCGGACACCTCGGCCGCGCGCCCCACGGGGTCGGGGTGCCGGACGGCCGCCGACAGCGCCTCGGCGACGGCCGCGGGGGTCGGGGCCGCCCACAGCACGTGCGGGTTCGGCAGGTCCGCGCGGGCGTCGGGCGCGTCGTTGACCACCGGGACGGTGCCGGCGGCGAGCATCTCCTCCGCGACCAGCGAGATGTTCGTGAAGGACATCGCCAGCCCGGCGAGCGTCGTGCCGTACAGGGCGTTCAGCTCGGCCGGCGCGAGGCCGCCGTGGCGGGTCACCGGCACGGACAGGTCCCGCACGGGGTCGCCGTAGACGTGGATCTCCTGCTCCGGGTGCCGGGCGTGGAACCGCTCGAGCGCCAGCCGGGCGAGGTCGTACCCCCGCCGCGCGACGTCGGGCTTCGCGTACAGCACGACGCCGTGCCGCTCCGTCGCCCCCGAGGCGCGGTAGACGTCCGTGTCGCACCCGAACGGGACGACGTCCACGTCCGCGCCGAGCGCGCGCAGGTGCCCGGAGACCATCTCCCCGAGCGCGAGCACGCGGAAGCCCAGCCGGTAGGACTCCTCGGCCAGGGCGTGCTGGGTGCCCCGCGGGTAGAACCACGGCTCGTAGTCCTGCACGAAGTACAGCCGCCGCATGGGGTCGGTGCCGCGCCGCGCGAGCACGTGCGCCGACTGCCAGGACGTCGCCACGCACGCGTCGACCCCGTGGACGCCGTCGGCGACGTCGCGCACCTCCGCGCGGACCGACGGCCAGCCCTGCCGGATCACGGCGGCGCGCTCGCGCACGTCCCCGCCGTGCCGGTCGTACAGGTAGAGCACGCACCGGTGACCCGCGTCCTCCAGGGCGGTGACCATCCGGAACATGGTGGTGTGGCCGCCGGACCGCGCCCCGGGCGGCACCGTCAGCCAGCCGATCGTCAGCGGGCGCCCGGCCGCCGGCGGGACTTCGGGCTCCGCCCGCGCGGCGCCGGCGGCGTCGGCGACGTCCCGGGCGAGCAGCGGGAAGTCGAGGGACGCCGCGCCCGTGCGCTGGTACAGCCGCGCCGCGACGCGCTGCGCCGTCTCGTGCGGGCCCATGGCGCGCACCCGGCGCGCGGTGGTGACGAGCCGGTGCGGTGGCGACCAGGCGCTCATGCGGGGATGCCCTCCCGTCCGCGGGTGTAGGTGCCGGTGCGCTCCCACCGCCGGACCCGCCGCACGTCGTCCGCGCGCACGAGGGCCGCCCGCGCGAGGCCCGTGAGCCGCTGCACCGGCCCGGAGGTCCCGTCCAGCGCCGCGTCGAGCCGCGCCCACGCCGCGGTGCTCCCCAGGCCCGGGTCGAGCTCCAGCGCCCGGGCCATGAGCGCGCGGACCCGCGCGGGGTCGCGCCGGCCGCGGTCGACCTCGTACCGGCACGCGCGCAGCACCTGCCGCACCAGGGCCCGGTGCGCGGCGGCGCGCATCTCCGCCATCCCGGGCACGTCCGCGGCGACGCCGCCGGCCAGCTCGGCGAACACCGCCACGCGCTCGCCGAAGTCGGTCGCGTCGTCCACCTCCCGCGCGGACAGGCTGGCGGGGTGGTCGCGGTGCCACGCCTGGTCCGCCCCGCCGACGTGCGCGACGTCCGCGAACGCGGCCAGCCGCAGCCACATCTCCATGTCGTGCGCGTGCGCGAGGGGGCGCTGCCCCCCGGCCCGCGCGACGACCGCGCTGCGCATGAGCACCTCCGGCGAGGTGATGACGTTGTAGCCGTCCACGCACCGGTCCCGCAGCCACTGCCGGCCCGGCCACACGGTCCACCGCGTCGCGCGCGTCCGCGCCGGCGGCGGCGAGGCGGTGAAGTGCAGCGGGTGCCCGTAGACCAGCCCGACGGACGGGAACGCCCGCGCCACCGCGACCGCGCGCGCGAGGGACCCCGGGGTCAGCAGGTCGTCGGCGTCCAGCCGCACCAGGAACTCCCCCGACGCCCGCGCCAGCCCGTCGTTGAAGGTCGCGACCGGGCCGCGGTTCGCGGGGTGCGCCAGGACGGTCACGCGCGGGTCCGCCGCGGCGAGCCGGTGCGCCACGCCGAGCGAGTCGTCCGTCGAGGCGTCGTCGACGACCACCACCTCGACCTGCACGCCGTCCTGGCGCAGCGCGCTGCCGACGGCCTGCGGCAGGAACCGCCCGTAGTTGTAGCAGGGCACGACCACCGTCACGGTCGTCCCCCGCGTCGCCGTCGGGCGCGGACGCACCCGGACCGTCCGCCGCACCCCGGCCCCGTCGGCCCCCGCGGTGGTCGTGGCACCGGCGCCCGCGGTGGTCACGGCACCGGCGCCGGGTCGGGTGCGCCCACGGCCCCGCGGGCGCGCCGTGACGCCCGGAGGTCACGGACCAGCGGCCGGCCGACGAGCGCCGCGTACACCAGCGCGCCCGCGAGCCCGCCGAGCAGCAGGCCGGGCACCAGGCCTTCCACCAGGCGGGACACCAGGAGCGCCGCCGCCACGGTCGGCGGCGCCGCGACCAGCGGCAGCCACGTCGCCGCGGCCAGGCCGCGCAGGTCGGCCCCGCTCCGCCGCACGGCGACGAGGTACAGCGGCAGCACCACGGCGAGCGCGACGGCCACGTGCGCCCACCCGACGCCGGCGGAGCCCCACCACCGGGCGCCGAGGACCAGCGCCGGCACCAGCACGACGAGCCACACCACCTGGATGCCGAGCACGGGCCGGGTCGACCCGCGGGCGATCAGGTACGTCGCCATGAGGTCGAACAGCACGCGCACCGCGCCGAACGCCGCCAGCGCCGTCAGGGCCGCCGCCGCGGGGAGCCACCGGTCGCCGTAGAGCAGCACCACCACCTGGCCGCTCAGCACCCCGAGCAGGCACGCCACGGGCACCGCTCCGGCCCACGTCAGCCGCACCGCCAGGGACAGCCCGCCGTCGGCCCCGGCGCCGGCGTCCGCGTGCGCGTCGCCGCCCGTGCCCGGACCGCCGCCCGGACCACCGCCCGCGCCCGTCTCCTGCCCACCGCCCCGGTCCAGCCGCGCGAACGCCGCCAGCGCGACCGGCCGCACCGCCTGCCCGATCACCGTCATCGGCCAGCTCGCCACGTTGAACGCGAGCACGTAGTACCCGAGCGCGACCTCGCCGGCGCCGCGGGCCAGGACGACCTTGTCGACCGCCAGCAGCGCGATCGAGACGAGGTTCGCGCCGGCCAGCGGCAGCCCGTACGCCACGGCGCCCCGGGCGAGCGCCGGGTCGAGACCGAACCGCGGCCGCGTGCGGGTCAGCACGAACTGCGCCGCCGTCGCGCACGGCTGCGCCACCAGCCGGGACACCGCCAGCGCCATCGGCCCCCACCCCGCCAGCACGAGCGCCAGGGTGACGACCGTGCCCACCACCAGGTCGACCAGGCCGGTCGCGAAGATCTCGCGCTGCTGGAAGTCCCGCTGCATCCGCGCGTACGGCACGACGCCCGCGGCCGACACCACCAGCGTCACGGCGAGCACCGCGATCACGGGCGCCGCCTGCTCGCTGCCCAGCGCCCGCGCGACCGGCTCGGCTCCGAGCGCCATCGCGCCCGCCATCAGGACCCCGGACGCGAGGCTGAGGGTCGCGACCGTCGGCTCCAGCCGGCGCGGGTCCGGCGAGCGCACCAGGTCGGCGCTGAGCCCCAGGTCGACCACCGTCACCAGCACGCCCTGGACCGCCAGCGCCAGCGCGAACACGCCGAAGTCCTCCGGGGCCAGCAGCCGCGCCAGCACGATGCCGACCAGCACGTTCCCGAACCGCAGCACGAGCCCGCCGGCGCTCCCCCACGCCAGCCCGCGGCCGACCTGCCGCCCCAGCCCCGGGGCGCCGGTCATGCCGGTCCCCCGCCGCGCGCCGCTGCGGCCCGCCCCGGCCGCGCCGCCGCGAGCCGCTGCCGGGCCAGCGCGAGCTTGAACTTGCTCACGTCCACCGCGCACCGCAGCAGCGCGTCGCGCCGCACCTCGGGGCTGGGCCGGCGGGCGACGGCGTCCGCGTACACCTCGTCCTGCCGGCGCGCGGCCGCCCGCAGGCTGTACGCGTCCAGCACGACCCGGCGGCCCAGGGCCCCCCGGTCCGCCCGGGCGCCCGCGTCGGCGAGCAGCAGCCGCAGCGCGTCCTCGAGCTCCCGCCCGTCGCCGGGGCCCTCGCACATCCAGCCGTCGTGCAGGAACCCGTCCAGGGTCGCGCGCTCCAGCGGCGCCCAGTGCCCCCGGTCGCCCTGGACCACCACCGGCTTGCCGAACGCCATGCCCTTGAGCACCGAGCTGCCCATGCCGAGGACCACGTCGGCGGCGTCGTAGGCGGGCCGCGGGTCCAGCAGCTGGCCGGCCACGACCACCACGGGCGCGCGGGCCGCGGCGTTCACGGCAGCGGCGCGGTCCTCGACCCGGCCGGCCGCCGGGCCCGTGCCGACCACGAGCAGCCGCACCGGCAGCTCCGCCGCGAGGCGTCCCACCACGTCCACGGCCTCCAGGACGCCGCCGACCTTGCCGAGGTCGGTCGACAGCCGGCCCACCACGGTCACCACCAGCTCGTCCGGCGCGATGCCGAACGCCGCCCGCGGGTCGGCGCCGCCGCTGCCGCCGCTTCCCGGCGCGTTGAGGTCCGTGTCGATCGGCGGCTCGATCAGGTGCACGCGGTTCCGCACCCCCCGCTGCTGCTCGTGCAGCCGCCGCGTGCCGACGACGAGCGGCTCGTGCCGCGGGATGTGGTCCGGGACGTCCATCGACAGCACGGTGGTGACCAGCGGCGTGCCCAGGCGGCGGTGCGGCCCGAACGCCAGGTCCAGCGACGGGCCCCACTCGTACCCGTGGACCAGGTCGACGCGGCGCTCCGCGACCAGGTGCTCGAGCGCCGCCATGTTCCGGCGCGACGGCCACCGCCCCTCCTGCGGGGCGCGGAAGTACTCCAGGCCGAGCTCGCCGACCAGCGCCACCAGGTCGCCGTCCGGCCCGAACAGCACCACGTCGTGCCCGTCCAGCGCCGCCTGGTGCGCGAGCTCCACGGCGTTGATCTGGCTGCCGCCGACCTCCATCACCCCGGGGTACACGAGGATCCTCATCGTCCCTCCCACCCGTTCACGCGACCGCGCGCCGCAGGGCGTCGACGACCCGGTGCTGCTGCTCCGGCGTGAGGTGCGGGTGCAGCGGCAGGGACAGGATCCGGCGGGCCGCCGCCTCGGCGACCGGGAACGCCCCCGGCCCGAGCCCGAGGTGCCGGTACGCGCCGGTCAGGTGCACCGGCGTCGGGTAGTGCACGCCCGCGCCGATCCCCGCCGCGTGCAGGGCGGTCAGCACCCGGTCGCGGTCGTCGACCTGCACCACGTACAGGTGCCAGACGTCCTCGTTGCCGTCGGCGCTGACCGGGGTCCGCACGCCCGGGACGTCCCGCAGCAGCTCCGTGTACGTCGCGGCCGCGGCCCGCCGGCGCGCGTTCCACCCCTCCAGCCGGCGGAGCTTGGCCTCCAGCACCACGGCCTGGACGGTGTCGAGCCGCGAGTTCATCCCGACGACCTCGTGGTCGTACTTGCGCGCGCTGCCGTGCGCGGCGAGCACCCGCACCGTCCGCGCGACGTCCGCGTCGTCGGTCGTGACCGCCCCGGCGTCCCCGGCGGCGCCGAGGTTCTTGCCCGGGTAGAAGCTGGTGGCCGCGGCGAGCCCGACGCTCCCCGCCGGCCGGCCGCGCCGCCGGGCGCCGTGGGACTGCGCCGCGTCCTCGACCAGCGGCACCCCGGCGTCGGCGGCGGTCTTCGCCAGCTCCTCCACCGGCGCCACCTGCCCGAACAGGTGCACCGGCACGACCGCCCCGGTCCGGGGCCCGACCGCCGCCCGGGCCGCGCCGGGGTCCATGAGCAGGTACCGCGGGTCGACATCGACCGGCACCGGCACCGCACCGATCCGGGAGACCGCCTCGGCCGTGGCGACGAAGGTGTTGGCGGGCAGCACCACCTCGTCGCCGGGTCCGACGCCGACCGCGCGCAGCGCCAGCTCCAGCGCGTCGGTGCCGTTCGCGACGCCCACGCAGTGCTGCGCCCCGGCCGCGGCGGCGTACGCCTGCTCGAACCGGGCGACCGCGGGCCCGCCGATGAACGCCGTCGTCGCGAACACCTCGTCGAGGCCCGCGCGGACCTCCGCGTCCACCTCCGCCTGCTGCGCGGCCAGGTCGACCAGCGGGATGCTCACACCGCCACCGGCCTCTCGTCGCGGCCGGCAGGCCGGTGCGCGGCGGCCGCGTCCGCGACGGGCCGGGCCGCGACGGCCCCGCCGAGCAGCGGGCGCGCGGGGACGCCCGCCCACGTCTCGCCGTCGGGCAGGTCGGTCAGCAGCGCCGCGCCCATCCCGAGCGTCGCCCCGGCCCCGACCCGCACGCGCTCCCGCACCGCCGCGTTCATGCCGAGGTACGCCCGCTCGCCGACCACCACGCCGCCGCCGAGCGACACCCCGGCGGCCAGGGTCGCGAAGTCCCCGACCCGGTCGTCGTGGGTCAGCGTCACGTGCGGCATCAGGACCACGTGCGCCCCGACCCGCACCGCGGCGGTCAGGACGACACCCGCGAGCAGCACCGACCCGGCGCCCACCGTGCACCCCGGGGGGACCTGGGCCGACGGGTGCACGACCGTCGCGTACCGGTCCGCGCCGACGCCGAGCGCGGCCAGGCGCCCGACCAGTTCGGCGCGCCCGGAGCCGCGCCCGACGCAGACCAGCACGTCGACGTCCGTGCGCCGCGCCAGCGCGTCCGGCGTGCCGAGCACGGGCACCCCGTCCACGTCCTCCCCGGCCCGCTCCGGGGCGTCGTCGACCACGCCCGCCACCTCCAGGGCGCCGTGCTGCCGGACCACCGCGAGCACCTCGCGCGCCAGGCCGCTCGCCCCGACGAGCACCAGCGGCCGGCCCGGGGCGCTCACCGGGCCGCCGATCGCAGGGCGTCGACCACGCGGGCCTGCTCGGACTCCGACATCCGGTGGAACAGCGGCAGGATCAGCGTGCGGTCCGTCAGGCGCTCGGTCACGGGGAGCGCGGCGGGGCCGTGGTCGCCGGACGCGTACGCGGGCTGGCGGTGCGCGGCCATGATGCCCCGGCGGGCGGAGATGTCCGCGGCGGCCAGGTGGGCGAGCAGCGCGTCGCGTCCCACCGGGAAGCCGGGCGCCACCTCGACCCAGTACGACTGGAAGTTCGACGTGCCCCAGGGCGGGTCCGCCACCGGCCGGAGCCCCGGCACCTCGGCGAGCTGCTTCGCGTACACCGCGCCGAGCGACCGGCGCCGGTCGACCGCCTCGGGCAGCCGGCCGAGCTGCACCAGCCCGACCGCCGCCTGCAGGTCCGTCATCCGGTAGTTGAAGCCGACCTCGGCGTACTCCTCGGGGGGGGCCAGCACGCTGGCGTGCCGGTCGGCGGCGGACACGCTCATCGCGTGCTCGCGCAGCCGGCGCGCGCGGGCCGCCCAGTCGGACCTCGACGTCGTGACCATCCCGCCCTCGCCGGTCGTGAGGATCTTGCGGGGGTGGAACGACCAGGTGGCGATCTCGGCGCGCTCCCCCACCGGCCGGCCCCGGTAGGTCGAGCCCGCGGCGCACGCGGCGTCCTCGACGACGACCACCCCGCGCGGGTCGGTCACCGCGCGGATCGCGTCCAGGTCCACCGGCACGCCGCCCTGGTCGACCGCGATCACCGCGCGCGTGCGGTCGGTGAGCACGGCCCCGACCGTGGCGGCCGTGAGGTTCCCGGTCGTCGCGTCCACGTCCGCGAACACCGGCCGCGCGCCCACGTAGACCACGGCGTTGGTCGTCGCGATGAACGAGAACGACGGCACCACCACGTCGTCGCCCGGCCCGACCCCCGCGACCACGAGCGCGAGGTGCAGCGCCGCCGTGCACGACGAGACGGCGACCGCGTGCTCGGCGCCCTGCGCGCGGGCGAACGCGTCCTCGAACGCCGCCACCCGCGGGCCCTGCGCGACCCACCCGGACTCCAGGACCTCCGTGACCGCGGCGACCTCCTCCGCGCCGAGCCACGGCTGCATGACGTGGAGGCGGCTCACCGCGCCACCGCCCGCGCGCCGGTCCCGGCGCCCGCGCGACCGGCCGCGACCGCCTCGCGCTGCGGCCGCCACCAGGCCACCAGCTCCCGCAGCCCGTCCTCCAGCTCGACCCGCGCCTCGAACCCGAGGTCGCGGCGCGCGGCGGACGTGTCCGCGAGCCGGCGCGCCACGCCGTTGACCGCGCGCTCCGGTCCGTGCTCGACGGGCAGGTCGCTCCCCATGGCCCGCAGCAGCGCCTCGGCCAGACCCAGCAGGCTCGTCTCCGTGCCGCTCGCGACGTTGTAGACCCCCTCGACCACGTCCGAGCCGGCGGCCAGCAGGTTCGCGCGGGCCACGTCGCCGGCGAACACGAAGTCCATCGTCTGCCGGCCGTCCCCGAACACCAGGGGCGGCAGGCCGTCGGCGATCCGCTCCATCCAGCGCACCAGCACCTCGGTGTACAGCCCGTGCACGTCCATCCGCGGCCCGTAGACGTTGAAGTACCGCAGCAGCACGTAGTCGAGCCCCGACATCGCCCGGAAGCTGCGCGCCATGCCCTCGTTGAACGACTTCGCGGCGCCGTAGAACGTGTCGTTGTTGTGGTGGTGGTGGCGCTCGCCGGTCGGGAACTCCTCGGCCAGCCCGTACACCGACGCGCTCGACGCCGCGACGAGCTTGCCGACCCGGTGCTCCGCCGCCGCCTCCAGCACGGTGAACGTCCCGTCGACCAGCACCTCCAGGGCCAGGCGCGGCTCCTCGGCGCACTGCGTGATCCGGATCGCGGCCTGGTGGAACACCACATCCTGGCCGCGCACCAGGTCGTGCACCGTGTCCCGGTCCCGGATGTCGCCCTCGACCAGCTCGACCCGCCCGGTCGCCAGCGCCGGGGCGAGGTTCTCCCGCCGCCCGCGCACCAGGTTGTCCAGCACGACGACGCGCCCCGCACCGGCGGCGAGCACCTGGTCGACGATCGTCGAGCCGATCGTCCCGGCGCCGCCGGTGACCAGGACGCGGGCGCCTGCCAGCGCCGTCACGACGCGGCTCCCGGGCCCACGGGCAGCGCGGCCAGCTGCGGCGTGACGAGGGGCGGCGGCGCGACGACCAGCTGCGACGCCACCGGCTGCCGCACCACCGGCACCGTCCGGCCGCCGTCGGCCAGGCTCAGCGACGCCGACTCCAGCACGTCCAGCACGCGCAGCCCGGCGTGCCCGTCGGTCTGCGGCGCCCGGTGCTCGCGGATCGCGGCGCCCAGCTCGGCCACCATCACCGACAGCGCCTCGCGCTCCTGCAGCGCCGGCGCCCACGCGTCGCCGATCCGGTACGAGACGGTCGCCTCGGTGCGGTCCGGCAGGCTCTGCCCCAGGTCGACGCCCCGGTCGTACACCGTGAGCCGCTGCTGCGGCGCGAGGTCGTCCCAGACCAGCGTCCGCCGGCTGCCGCCGACGACCATCCGCCGGATCTTGGTCGGGCTCAGCCAGTTGACGTGCACGTGCGCGATCGCGCCGCCGGGCAGCGGCAGCGTCAGGTACCCGACGCAGGCGTGCCCGACGTGCAGCGGGTCCCCGCCCTGCGCCGCGACCCCGGTGGGCAGCAGCCCGCCGGGCAGCACGAAGTCGAGGATCGACAGGTCGTGCGGCGCCAGGTCCCAGAACACGTCGACGTCCGGCTGCACGATGCCCAGGTTGATCCGCACCGAGTCGACGTACTGGATGTCGCCGAGCGACCCGTCGGCGACCAGCTCCCGGATCTTGCGCACCGGCGCGGTGTAGCAGAACGTGTGGTCGACCATGAGCACCCGGTCGACCTCGGCGGCCCGGGCGACCATGCGGCGGGCCGCGGCGCCGTCGTGCGCGATCGGCTTCTCGACCAGCACGTGCTTGCCGGCGTCCAGCGCGGCCAGCACCAGGCCGACGTGGGTCGCGGCCGGCGTGGCGACGGCCACGGCGTCGAGGTCGTCCCGGGCGAGGAGCGCGTCGGTCGAGGTGACGACGTCGACCGTGCTGCGCGGGCCGGCGACGTGGCGGGCGCGTTCCGCGTCCAGGTCGCAGACCGCCACCAGGTCCCAGCCGGGGGCCGCGCGGAAGTTCCGTGCCAGGTTCGGGCCCCAGTACCCTGCGCCGATCACCGCGACCCGGAGCGGATCCGTCATGACGGCCTCCTTCGACAGCGCCAGCGTGGCCATCCGAAACGGACATGTCACGCAAATCGGGACATTTCACCCTCTCGACGGCCAGGGCCGCGCGGCCGTAGGGTCCGGCTCACCCCGACGCGTTCCCGGCCGGGAGCCCCCCGAGCCCCGGGAGCCCGCATGGACGACGACGCCGCGGCCACCGGGGGCGCCCTCCCTCCGCCGCAGATCGCGCCCGGCGCCGACGTCGACGCCCGCGCCACGGTCGGCCCCGGGACCCGGGTCTGGCACCTCGCGCAGGTCCGGGAGGACGCCGTCGTCGGCACGCAGTGCGTCATCGGGCGCGGGGCGTACGTCGGCCCCGGGGTGCGCGTCGGCGACCGGTGCAAGATCCAGAACCACGCCCTGGTCTACGAGCCGGCCGTGCTCGAGGACGGCGTCTTCGTGGGGCCGGCCGTGGTGCTCACCAACGACCTGCTCCCCCGGGCGGTCAACCCGGACGGCTCGCTCAAGACCGCCGACGACTGGCACGCCGTCGGCGTGACCGTCCGCGAGGGCGCCTCCGTCGGCGCGCGGGCCGTGTGCGTCGCGCCGGTCGTGGTGGGCCGCTGGGCGCTGGTCGCCGCCGGGTCCGTGGTGACCCGCGACGTGCCGGACTTCGCGCTCGTGGTCGGGTCCCCGGCCCGGCGGGTGGCGTGGGTCGGCCGGACCGGCGAGCGACTGGTCCCCACCGGTGCGGGGAGGTGGCGCTGCCCCACGACCGGCGAGGAGTTCGCCGAGGCCGACGGGGTGGTTTGGCCCGCTCCGTAGGGGCAACACCACTCAGCCGCACCACCTACACGGCCACCGTGACCACCTAGTCGCGCGGGATCCACCACTCAGCCGAGGTGACCCGCCACGCAGGTGCGCGCGTCGACGCCGGCGCGCGCGTCACGCCCCGCTTCACCGCCCCGCCGGCACGTCGCACCGCCGCGACCCGGGCGTTCACCGCCCGCCGGACGGGGCCCGAGGTCCCGGGACCACGCGCCGCGGCCCGTCGCGGGGCGACCGGCGCGGCGCGCCCGGGACCTTCGTCCCACTCCGCTCGCCGGATCGATGTGCAGAGTCATGAGTAGCACACGATGTGTGCGAGCCGGTTGAACCGAGACCCGCAGCGCGCGAGCACCGCTCCTGACGCGCTGGTCCCGCGCCCGGCCCGCACCGCACCCGCGCCTCTGCGGCGGGTGCCGCCCCCACCGGGCCGAACGAGTGCCGCCCCCTCTCACGTCGACCAGCCGCCCCCGTGCTCAGTCGCTCCCGGTCCCGCGCCCGTCCCGGCGCAGGTGCCCGGCGATGCGCCACGGGTGCGGCGGAGAACGGATCCCGCCATGGACATGCCCCTCGGTGCCGACCGCCCCGACCCTGCCGCGCTCACCGCCGGCCCGCGGCTCGACAGCCCGCGGAGCCGGCACGGGCGCGACCGGTCCGTCCACCTGCGAGGCGCGCGGTGACGCAGCGGACCTCCCGAGCCGGCTCGGTCGCAGCGATCGCTCGTGCGCCGCGGCGGCTGCTCGCCGGCGCCCTCCTCACGGTGGTCGTCCTCGCGCTGACCCTGCTGACGGTGACGACGACCGCCACGCCGGCCCGGGCGCTGGACGACGTGGGGTACGGGCCCGCGAAGGGCTGGACCGCGTCGGGGGGCGTCGCGACCACCCGACTGCCCGGCAACGCGGCGGCGCTCGGCGAGATCAGGGTGACCGCGCCCGGGCAGGTCGTCACGACCCTCAGCGGCGGGACGATGGCCCAGGCCTACCCCGCGCTGTCCGCACTCACCCCCGGCTGCATCACCGACCGCCGGACGGTGGGGATCGTGTACGAGTGCGGCACCTTCCCGGTGACCGTCACCCTCCCCCGGGCGGTGGCGAACCCGGTCCTCCGCGTCAGCCTCGCCGGAGGGGCCCGGGGCATCCACGGCGAGCAGATCCCCACCGCGAGCTGCGTGCACGGCTGGCCGCAGGCCACCGTCCGCAGCGTCAACGGCGCGGCACCGACCCCGGCCGACGTGTCGTTCCTGAGCACCACGCACCCCGCCGGCGGCTTCACCGACAACGTCGTCACGCTCAACCAGGACGACTGGCAGTCCCGGGTCTGCGGCGACGCCAACGCGGCGCTGGTGAGGCTGCGGTTCAACGGACTCGTCGACACGATCACCTTCGACCTGACCATCTACCAGCGGCTCCACAAGTTCGTCAGGACGTACGACGGCGGCCTCGCGCCCGTGGCCGGCATCTCGATCGACGTCGAGGTCCCGCGCGCGGACCTCGCCATGCAGAAGAGCGGGCCGGCGGTGGTCGACGCCGACGGCGCAGTCACGTGGGACCTCGCCGTGGTGAACAACGGGCCCGCGGACTCGCACGGCTTCGTCGTCCGGGACGCGGTGCCCGCCGAGGTCACCGACGCGACCCTCGTCGACGCCCCGGCGGGGTGCGAGCTCCGCGGACGCGACCTCGTGTGCGCCCAGGCTCCCCCGACCTGCACGGCGACCCAGAACCCGACGGTCGCCACCTGGGCCGACCTCTCCTGCACGCAGCGGACCGCACCGGACGTCCCCGCCCTGGGCCGCGGCCAGACCTCGGCCACGATCACCCTGCGCGGCACGGCACCGCACGCGCCGGGCACCGTGCTGACCAACACCGCGCGCGTCTCCGGCGCGGACGTCGACCTGGACACCGCGAACAACACCGCCACGGCGACGTCGCGGGTCGAGGCGCCGACGCTCACCGTCCGCAAGGAGCTCCCCGAGCGGGCGGCGGCCCGGGACCAGTTCACGGTCCGGGCGGTCGACCCCGGTGACGCGGCCGACCCCGGTGACGCCACCGTGGCTTCGGTGACCACCGCGGGCACCGCGACGACCGCGTCCAGCACGCCGGTCCAGGTGCAGCGCGGCGAGACGTACACGATCACCGAGGCCGTCGCGCCCGGGTCGGTCAGCGGCCTGGAGCGGTACCGGGCGAGCCTCACGTGCGTCGACGACTCCACCGGAGCGCCCGTCCCGGCCGAGCCCGCGGGGTCCGGCTGGACGTTCGTCCCCACCGAGAACCACCCCTACACCTGCACGGTCACGAACACGCCCGCGCCCGACGTCACGATCCGGGTCGCCAAGGTCGGCGAGAGCGCCGACGGCGAGGTCGTCCGCATGGCCGGCTCCGGCTTCGAGCTGCTCGCCGACGACGACGGCCGGGCCGGCGACGTGCTCGCCGACCCCGCGGCCGTCGAGACCGAGACGGGCCTGTTCGAGCTCGCCGACCTGCCCCCCGGCACCTACTGGCTCCGCGAGACGGTCGCGCCCGAGGGGTTCGCCCTGCTCGCGCAGCCGGTGCGGTTCACGGTCGACGCGGACGGCGTGGTCTCGCTCACGGACCCCGAGTCGAACCCGCAGGTCACGGCCGACGGGGACCTCATCACCGTCCACGACGTCCCGCGCTACTCCCTGCCGGAGGCCGGCGGGGCGGGCCCGTGGGCCCTCACGGTGGCCGGCGGCCTGCTGCTCGCAGCCGCAGCCACCCTCACCACCGTACGGGCGCGTCGCGTCCGTCGCACCACCCGAGAGGAAAGCAGGAACCACGCATGAAGGCACGACACCTCCGCGGCGTGAGGGCGCTGCTGGCGGCCGGGGCGGGCATCGCGATGCTCGCCGTGGCGGCCGGACCGGCGACCGCGGCTCCCGTGATCGACCCGGACCGGCGCGGCTCGATCACGATCCACAAGTACGAGCAGCCGGACGACGCCACCGGGCTCCCCAACAACGGGACGCTCCTGCCCAACGAGCAGCTCGGCGACCTCACGCCGATGGACGGCGTGCAGTTCACCGTCCAGCAGGTCGACCCGACGGTGTACGACCTGACCACCAACGCCGGGTGGACGGCCCTCGAGGCCCTCACCCCCGCGGCGGCGAAGACCCAGCTGTCCGGGCACTCGGCGACGGTGACCACCGCGGGCGGCGGCACGGCCACCGCGGGCAACCTGCCCGTCGGCGTGTACCTCGTGACCGAGACGGTCTACCCCGCCGGCGTGACGCCGTCGGCGCCGTTCCTCATCACCGTGCCGCTCACGGACCCGACGAACCTGAACACGTGGCTGTACGACGTGCACGTCTACCCGAAGAACGAGGTGACGACCTCCTCCAAGACGGTCGACGAGGGCACCGGCACGAAGCTCGGCGACACGGTGCAGTTCACCATCACCGGTGACATCCCCGACGTCGAGGTCATCGACGGGTACAAGGTCGTCGACCAGCTCGCCGACGCGCTGCGCTACGAGAGCGCCACGGTCACGCTGAAGGACGGTCCCGCGCTGGACGCGGGCGACTACACGCTGACCCACGTCGCCGGCACCGTCACGGTGCAGTTCACGCCGGCCGGTCTGCTCAAGCTCGCGGCCAACAGCGACGCGCAGGTGCAGGTGGTCATCTCCACGACGGTCATCGCGGTCGGCGAGATCCTCAACGAGGCCGTGGTGTACCCGAACCTGCCGAGCTTCACGATCGAGCCCGGCGAGCCCGGCGGTCCGTCCGTCACCCCCGAGGTCGTCACCAAGTGGGGCAACGTCACGCTGAAGAAGGTCGACAGCGAGGACGCCGCCGCCCTGGCGGGAGCGCAGTTCCGCGTGTACCTCACGGAAGCCGACGCGCGCGCCGGCACCAACCCGCTGACCATCGACGGCGTCAGCACCTGGACCACGGGCGACGACGGTCTGCTGACCATCTCGGGTCTGCGGTACTCCGGGTGGGTCGACGGCGCGGCTGTCGCCGTCGGTCAGCCCGGCTACCAGTCCTACTGGGTCGCCGAGGTCGCCGCGCCGAGCGGCTACGAGCTGCTCGCCGCGCCGGTCGAGGTCCACGTCGACGACGTGGACACCCAGGTCGACCTCACGGTCGAGAACGTCGCCAGCAACGGCGGCTTCACCCTCCCGCTGACCGGTGCGGCCGGCACGGCCCTGTTCGGGTTCGCCGGTGCGCTGCTGGTCACCGGTGCCACGCTGCTCGCCCTGCGTGCGCGCCGCCAGCGGGTCGCCGCCGAGGCCTGACCTGAGGCGACACGGGCCGGGGACGCACCGTCCCCGGCCCGTGTCGGACCCGCACCCCATGACGAGACCCCGCCCCCGCGCGACCGCCGCACGGTCCCGACGCCGCTCCGGCGGCTGGCAGGCCGTGGTCGTCGGCGTGCTCGCGTTCGCCGGGGTCGTCGTGCTGGCCTACCCGTCGGCCGCCCGCTGGTTCACCGACCGCACCCACGAGCGAGAGGTGACCGGCTACGTCGACGCGGTGGCCCAGCTGCCGGACGCGGCCCGCCGCGACCTGCTCGCCGACGCCCGCGCGTACAACGCCGACCTGCCGCGCGGCCCGCTCCGGGACCCGTACACCCTCGGGCCCACCGGCGAGCAGCAGGCCGCGCGCGCCGAGTCCGACCGGTACGACCGGCAGCTCCGGCTCGGCGGAGAGAGCGTCATGGCCCGCCTCCGGATCCCCGCCATCGGCGTCGACCTGCCCATCCGGCACGGGACGTCGGCGCAGACCCTCGCCGAGGGCCTGGGTCACCTGTTCGGCACCTCGCTGCCGGTCGGCGGCCCCAGCACGCACGCCGTGCTGACCGGCCACTCCGGCCTGGTGGACGCCACCATGTTCGACGACCTCGGCGCGCTCGAGGTCGGCGACAGGTTCACGGTGGACGTCGCGGGCGAGACGCTCACGTACGAGGTCGACGAGATCCTCACCGTGCTGCCCGACGACGCGTCCGCGCTGCGGGTCGTCGAGGGCGAGGACCGGGTCACGCTCGTCACCTGCACCCCGATCGGCGTCAACACCCACCGCCTGCTCGTCCAGGGGCACCGCGTCACCGTCGCCGCGACCGAGGGCGGCCAGGGCGTCGTCCCGGGCACCGGGCGCACCGCCGGCTTCCCGTGGTGGGCCGTGCTGCTGGCTGCCGGCGCGGGCGGCGCCACGCTGCTCGCCGTCGTGCTGCACCGCGGGCCCCGCCGCCGACCGCGCCACCTGGCGCCGGCCCGCCGCCGCTCCCGCCGCCGGGCCCGCCCACCGTCGGCACCGTCCGCACTCGCACGACGGTCGCCGCGCCGGACCCGCGCGGCGCGCGCGCGGACCCGGGACGTTGGTCCTTCCGGGGGACGTTCCCGCCGTGCTGGCCTGCGGTGACATACCGTTCCGACCGCAGGCCGCCGCACCCGACCGGGTCCACCTGCCGACCCGGAACGGGGACCGCTGGATGCGCCGCACACCTGCCGTCGTGACCCTCACGCTCGCCCTCGCGGGTGCGCCGCTGCTGCCGGCCGCGTCGCCGGCCCTCGCGGCTCCCCCGACGGCGACCGTGACCTTCGCCGACACGCAGCTCACCATCGGGGAGACGACGACCGTCACGATGACGTTCTCCGAGGCCGTGACCGGGTTCACGCTCGCGGACGTCGTCGCCAGCGCCGGCACGGTGACCAACCTGACGACGAGCGACAGCATCGTCTACACCGCGACGTTCACGCCGACCGACACCCTCGACGCCACGACGGCCAGCGTCACCGTCGCGCACTCGGGGGTAGCGGACGGCTCCGGCACACCCGGGACCGGGACGTCCTCGGCCACGGTCGCCGTCGACACCCTCCGCCCGTCGGCGTCGGTGGTCGTCGCCGACACGACGCTCCAGGCCGGCGAGACGTCCCTGGTCACCATCACCTTCTCGGAGCGCGTCACGTCGCTGGACCGCGGCGACCTCGTCGTCGCCAACGGGACGGTGAGCTGGCCGTCCAGCGCCGACGGCGGGCTCACGTGGACCTCCGAGCTGACGCCCGCCGCCGATGTCGACGACCCGGCGAACGTCGTGACGCTCACGAACTCCGGCGTGATCGACCTCGCCGGCAACGGCGGGACCGGCACGACGACCTCGAACTCCTACGCCGTGCGCACCGTGCGGCCGGACGCGACCGTCATGCTGGCGGACACCGCGCTGAAGGCCGGCGAGACCAGCACGGTGACCATCACGTTCACCGGCGCGGTCTCCGGCTTCACGAACGCCGACCTCACCGTCCTCGACGGCACGCTCACCCCGGTGGGCAGCACCGACGGCGGGGTCACGTGGACGACCACGTTCACCCCGGCGGCCGGCGTCGAGGCCGCGGGACGCGTCCTCACCCTGGACCTCACCGGTGTGGTGAACGCGGCCGGCAACGCCGGCCTCGGCACCGTCAGCTCCGGCGCCTACGTCGTCGACACCCGCCCGCCCACCGCCACGGTCGCCGTGGCCGACCCGGTCCTCGGCATCGGCGAGACCACCACGGCCACCATCACGTTCTCGGAGCCCGTCGCGGGGTTCTCCGCCGCCGACGTGGTGGTCACCGGCGGCACGGTCAGCGCCCTCAGCACGACCGACGGGCAGGTCTGGACGGCGACGTTCACGCCCGCCGCGAACACCGAGACCACGACGGCGTCCGTGCGCGTCGACCTCTCCGGCGTGGTCGACGGTCTGGGGAACGTCGGCTCGGGGGTCACCCCCGCGGCGCCGTTCACGGTCGACACGGTCGCGCCGACCGCGACCCTCGCCCTCGCGGCGTCGCGGGTCACCGGTCCCACGACGCTCACCGTCACGTTCTCCGAGCCGGTCACCACGCTGACGCTCGCCGACCTCACCGCCACCCGCGGCACCCTCTCGGCCCTGGCGACCGCCGACGGCGGCACGACCTGGACCGCGACCTTCACCCCCGACGCGGGCGTGTCGGCGGCGGTCACCATCGCCCTCGACCTGCCCGGGATCACCGACGCGGCCGGCAACGCCGGGGTCGCCGCGGTGCTGTCGGCGCCGTTCGCGGTGGACACCGCGGCACCGGCCCCGCCGTTCCCGCCCCCGCCGTTCCGCCCCACCGCCCCGCTCCCCGCGGCCCCGCTGCCGGCCGCGCCCGTCGCCGTCGTCCCGGCACCGTCGGCCACGGCCCCGGTTCCGGCCGCGCGCCCGCTCGCCGCCACGGGTGCCGAGGTGCTCGCCCTGCTCGGCTCCGCCGTCGCGCTCGTGGGCACGGGCCTCGCGGCGCTGCGCCTGCGCGGACGGCGGACCCGCCCCGGCACGCGCTGACCCCCTCGGCGTCGCGCCCGCCGGCCGGGCGCGACGCTCAACGGCTGCGATCGACGGCCGGTAGACCGGGGAACGGCGAGAGGCCACCCCCGGTTTCCCGGGAACGGCCTCTCGCCTGCTACTTCATCTGTCGGGCTGACAGGATTTGAACCTGCGACCCCTTGACCCCCAGCTCACGTGGTCGTCGATCGGGAGCATCCGCACACGTCCGCTCCCGTGTGAGCTTCGGCTAGGTCTGAACCACCGGACGGGTGTGGACCTGCACGGACAAGCTGCGCTGGGGTCATCGCTTGGGGTCAGGAACAGTCCCACCGAGCGCGCTCCGCGTGAGTCAGCTCCCCGTCTCGTTCGGCACCGTCGTTCAGTTCCACCTCGAAGCCCGCACCTCGTGGTTCGCCCGGCCGTGGCGCTGAGGTTCACGCGGGCGGTTGTCCGCACCGGCCTGACCGTCGCCGACTGGGCTGGCATACCGACGCCCTGTACGCGGAGCATGCCGGCGACGCCCGAGCTTGGGATCCCGGCGACCTAGAGCTGTTCCGGTCGCTGGTCGCCCGGCTACGCACGCAGCACGGCACAGAGGCGCGCAGCGACCTCGCGGCCGACCTCGGTGCGCTGGCCGAGGCGATGGTCTACCCGCGGCCGCGGCGCTGACGCGCTACCAGCTCTGGGCCGCGAACCAGCGCACGATCTCGGGTGCCCGATGCCGCCAGTACGCCTCGACCTCGGTGCGCTCGACGGGCAGTCCCGGGTCGTCGTTGACGTCGTCGAGGTACCCCAGTCCGCGCACGATCGCGGACACGGCAGCCTCGGGAGACGCGGGCTGGTAGCGGTCGACGAACAGCACCAGGCCCTCCTCGACGGTCAGGTCGGTGCGCTGCTCGATGACCATCAGGTCGAAGTAGTCGCGCAGCTCTCCGCGGTCGGCGATGACCTTGACCTTGGTGGCGAGCAGGTCGGGCAGCGAGGCGATGCGCACGCCGTCGACCTGCGTGAAGTCGCGCAGCGGGCGCTGGGTGGTGGCGTCGAGGAACTGGACCTTGGTGTCCTCGAACACGCCGTCGAGCGTCCCGGCGCTCTGGTCGGTCACCGCGAACCGGCCGCGGGCCTTGAGGATCTCGGCCAGCTGCTGCTCGTCGAACGGCCCGTCGGTGAAGAAGTCCAGGTCCCGCGACAGCCGGTGGTGCAGGTGCACGGCCAGTGCGGTGCCGCCGGCGAGGTAGGCAGCCTCGGGCACGACCGGCCCGAGCTCGCGCCACGCGTGCGCTGCGCCCTCCGGCAGCGCCTGCTCGAACTCGTGCCCCTCGAGCCGGCCGGACAGGTCGACCTCGGACTCGCCGGCAGGCTTCCCTCGACCCGCGCTGGTCCGGGCCTTGGCGCTGCCCTTGATGGCGTGCTGGTTGGTGCCGCGCCCGCCGCCGCTCTTGCCCGTCATGATGCCCTCGCAACGTTCAGGAGCCACCGGTCACGGGGCGCGAAGCTGCGCGAGGACATCGCCTTCTCCAGGGCCTCGTAGGGCAGCCCGGTCACGGCCCACGCGGTCGCGGTGGGATCGGGTGCGGCCAGCAGCCGCGACGCCACGAAAGCAGCGTCGGCGGGCAGCGTGAGCGCGCGCACGTCGACGTTCCAGAACAGGTGGTGGAACCGCGCCGGCACCTTCGTCGCCCGATCGCGCTGGGGCGGCTGCGGCAGGGCGGCCGCCTTGGCGTCGCCGAGCAAGCTCCGCGGCCAGGTCGCCAGGCTTCGCGCAACCCACTCGGTGACCTCGACGGCGCGGCCGGACGCCACGGTGCGGGTGCGCTGGGTGACCAGCCCGCGGGCCTGCAGCTCGTGCAGGGCCTTGGCGGCCGTGGTGGGGCTCGTGCCCGTGAGCCGGGCCAACGCCCGAGCCGAGCGGATGCCGAGCGGGGCGTGCGCGACCGCCTTGGCCGCAAGAACGGCCTCGCGGGTCAGGCCGCTGCGTCGCCGCGGCACCTTGCCGATCTCGCGCTCGATCGCCTCGGCGACGGCGGCGGGCACCTGGCGCGCCTTCCCCGGGCCGGCGGCGGGCGGCACGCCGTGGCGATCGAGCAGGCGGTGCACGCGCGGCAGGGAGATGCCTGCTGCCGCTGCGACCTGCGGCGCCGAGTAGGTGTCCATATCGTTATGGTACCGCCTGCGTCACGGTTGACGCGGGGCCCGGCGGGATCCGGACCCGCTGCGGGAGCCAGCGTTGTTCGCGGCAGCGCCAGCGGCGCTTGCGCCAGATCAGCTGCACCGGGGTGTGCGGGCGAGGGTGCCTGGGCTGCAGGAGGAGTGCAGGGCACAGCCGTTCGTTGGTCACTGACCGGGCCAGGAAGGCCCGCGACCGGGCTCGCCGCGGGAAACGACTGAGCCCGGCCGCGTCGGGTCTACTTGCTGTCGATGCTGAAGACGCCGGAACTGGCTGCGGCCTTCTCCTGCAGGTCCTGCCATGCGCTGGCGTCAGCATTGAGGGCGTCGAGGAGGTAGGCGGCCACGGCGTCGGCGACGAGAGCGACACGGGCGGGGTCCTCGTCGCTGGTCTCGCGGACGGCTTCCCCTGCGACGCCGCCGAGGGTGTGCTCGCCGTCGGTGATGGTGAGCATCGCCTTGGGGGCGGGGCTGAGGTAGTAGGCGTCGGTGAACCAGTCCGGTCCGCGGGTGGACATCGCCGACTGGTCCTTGCCGCCGGTGATGACCAGGGCGGGGGTGGTCATGGTGGAGTAACCCGGGCGCATGAACGGCAAGTGCTCCAGCGCGAACGGGGTCAGCGTGTCACCGGTGCCGGTGGTCGCGATGAGCGCGCCCGCCTTGACGGCGGGGTGGGTGAAGTCCTCCCCCGGGGCGCCGTCGGCGTCCAGGACACGGGCCCCGAGCAGAGCCCCGGTGCTCTGCCCTCCCCAGGAGTGCCCGACGACGGCGACGCGGCCCGCGTCGACGCGGGGAGACAGGCCGGGGACCTGGCCGAGGACGTCATCGAGGTGATCCAGGACCGCGTGCAGGTCGGCGATGCGGACCCGCCAGATGGTGGAGAAGCGCGGGTCACTGAAGCCGATGCGGTTGCGGCGGGAGTCCAGGTGGGTGGGCTGGACGACGACGAACCCGGCGGCCGCCCAGCGATCCACGAGAGGTTCGTAGCCGTCCATGGACCAGGCGTTGCCGTGGGAGAAGACGATGACGGGCAGGTCCTGGCCGTCGACGGGTGCGGTGACCTTGACCTGCAGGTCGAGGCCGCGGTCGACGCCGTGACCGGTGGTGGGAACCGTGATGGGCTTGACCGCGATGAGCTGACGGTCGAGGGCTTCGGGCACGAGATGTCCTTCGAAGGGGGCCGGCTCTGCCACACTGGCGGAGCATCGTTCCGCCGACGTTAACGGAACATCGTTCCGCGAGCAAGGGAGGGCGTGGTGACCCCCACGACCGGAGTACGCCAGGCCGGCATGCAGCGAAGCCGCGAGGCACTGCTGACCGCGGCGGCGGCGGCGTTCATCGAGCACGGCGTGCAGGCGCCGGTGCGGGACGTCGCTGAACGTGCCGGGGTGGGTGTGGGCACGGTCTACCGTCACTTCCCTACCCGCGCGGACCTCGTCAACGCTGTCTACCGCCACCAGGTCCAGGAGTGCACGGCCCTCGCGGCGTCCCTGCTCGAGCAGCCGATCCCGGCGGTCGAGGCGCTGGAGCGGTGGATGGCGGCCTTTGTGGACTTCCTGGTGACCAAGCACGGCCTCAGCGAGGCTCTGCTCTCAGAGGACCCGAGCCTGGCGAACTTGCACGCCTTGATCCTCGACGAGCTGGTACCGGCGTGCGCATCCCTGCTCGCGGCCGGCCAGGACGCCGGCGAGGTCGACCCGCAGGTCGCCGCGTTCACGCTGCTGCGCGCGGTGGGGAACCTGTCCATCCCCGGACCGGGCTACGGCAGGGACGAGGCCCGGCAGATGGTTACCCGCCTCCTCGCCGGGTGCCGCACCGCGATCGCTGACTCCCCTCGCCAGGGTTGAGCTGTACGGTCCTCACCGGACAGGCGGGCGGCCGGACCTGACGAATCGAGACTCGCCTGTCGCAGTGGAAGTGGTGAGCCGCACCTTCCCACCCGCAGATCCGAAGACCCCCCATCGGTCTACGGAGACACACTCCGCGCGGTGTTGACCAACCCGACAGGAGGGGTCTGGCACCCCCGCAACGTCCTGCGAACGCTGCAGGACGCCGTCAACCGTCTCGGGCTGCCGAACGGCACTGGCGTCCACACCCTGCGTCACACTGCTGCTACCCACATGCTCGAGGCCGGCATCCACGCCCGCGCCGTTGCCGACATCCTGGGTCATGCCAGCGCGACCACGACTCTCGAGATCTACGGACACACCACAGCCAAGGTCGTCCGAGAGGCCGGCGACCATCTCGCGGACGCGCTACTCCCGGCAAGCGACGACACGAGCGCAGAGTGACACGGCCCACATACCGGACCTGCTGTGCGAAGGCCGCGGGGCCGCCGTCAAGGCCCGACGGGGCTCAATGGGGGTACGAGCCCCTCCAGACGCGGAAAGAGGCCGCCTCCGATGATCCGGAAACGGCCTCTGACCTGCGACATCACGTCGGGCTGACAGGATTTGAACCTGCGACCCCTTGACCCCCAGTCAAGTGCGCTACCAAGCTGCGCCACAGCCCGATGGCCCTCGAAGGGACCATCACGGCCCCCGCAGGAGCCTCGGAAACTCTACCGCATGCGAACGGGCCCGCTGTCCCCCGCGGGCAGGTGGGCGCGCCACGCGGCGGCGACGACGGCCAGGCAGCCGGCGGCGACGACCGCGCCGGCGACGAACATCTGCGGGTAGGCCCACCGCGTCGACAGCCAGGCGAGCACCGCCGGGACGAAGAACCCGAGGTACGCGGCCGAGTAGTACACGGCGGTGAGGCCCGCGAGGTCGTCGGGCGTCGCGATGCGCTGCACCTCGGACAGCCCGGCGACGAGCGCCAGCCCGTAGCCGGCACCCAGCACGGCGGCGGCGACCAGGACCATCGGCAGGGCGAGCGTCGCGGCGGCCCGGGCGGCGAGCCCCATGCCGACGACCAGGATGACGAGGGCGACGACGGACGCCCGGGCGCTGTGCCGGGTGTCGACGAGGCGGGCGACCGACTGCACGGCGAACCCGACCGCGAGGGTGACGACGGTGAGCAGGGCCGAGAACGCGATGGGGACGCCCCCGGCGTGCGACCGCATGAGGCCCGGCAGGACCGCGTACGCGCTGCCCACGGCCCCGAACACCCAGGGCGCGAGCGGCAGCACCACCCGCAGGAACCGCCGGTGCCCGACGGCGGGGACGCGCAGGTCGTCCCGCAGCCGCCCCCGCGGCGCGCCGGGCTGCACCGGATGCGTCTCCGGGACCGTGAGCACCGCGAGGCCGGCGAGGACCGTGACCACGGCGTGCACGAGGTACGGCGTGCCGGTCCGCCACGGGCCCCACTGCGCGAGGACGCCCGCGATGCCGGCGCCGAGCAGGAACCCCGCGGTGAGCGCGAGGGAGGCCCGGCGGGCGCCCGCCTGCGGGGAGCCGGCGGCCGCGCACAGCTCCGCGACCCACGTCGTGCCGACGGCCATCACCAGGCCGAGCGCCAGTCCGGACAGCACCCGCCCGGCCGCCAGCGCCGGCACCGAGGCCGGGCCGAGCGCCAGCACCAGCGATCCGACGATGCCGAGCGGGGCCGCGGGCAGCAGCAGCGGCCGCCGGCCGTACCGGTCGGAGAGCGGGCCGCCGATCAGCAGCGCGGGGACGATGCCCACCACGTAGGCGGCGAGCAGCGCGTCGACGGTCAGGACCGACAGGTGGCTGACCTCCCGGTACATGACGAGCAGCGGCGTGAACTCGTTGCCGCCCCACGCGACCGCGAACATCAGCGCACCGACGCGC
Source organism: Cellulomonas endometrii (assembly GCF_949769265.1). Lineage (NCBI taxonomy): Bacteria > Bacillati > Actinomycetota > Actinomycetes > Micrococcales > Cellulomonadaceae > Cellulomonas > Cellulomonas endometrii. The sequence goes on from NZ_CATKPC010000001.1 coordinate 459,596, forward strand.
AGCCAGGTGCGGGCGTCCACGCCCGCGCCGCCGCCGACCACCCGGGCCGCGGTCGATGCCGGGGCCGGAGCGAGGTCCGAGGTCGTACCCGGCGCGGTCACCGCTCCGCCTCCGCCCGGTCCGGGCGGCCCGTGGCGGCGCGGTGCAGGTGCGCCTCGTGCAGATGGGCGCGCAGCCGGTCGCGGAACACCGCGGCGTCCCCGGCCTCGACCGCCGCGACGAGGCCCTCGTGCCCGGCGACGAACTCCGGCGCCCGCTCCCCGCGCGCGCCCACGGACAGCGCCACCATCCGGCGCTGCCGCTCGCGGAGCGTCACGGAGAAGTCCGTGAGCACCGGGTTGCCGCCGGCCGCGACGACCGCCAGGTGGAACGCTGCGTCGTGCGTCGCGTACGCGTCGAGGTCGCCGGCGGCGAGGGCCGCGCGCTGCGCGTCGACCAGCCCGCGCAGCTCGGCGACGAGCCGGTCCCGGGCCGCGTCCGACCCCACGACCACGTCGACCGCGTGCGACTCGAGCAGCACCCGCGCGTCGACGACCGCCTCCACCTCCCCCGGCGCCACCGGCACGACCAGGGCGCCCCGCTTCGGGAACAGCCGCAGCCACCCCTCCGTGGACAGCCGCAGGAACGCCTCCCGCACCGGCGTGCGGCTCATCGCGAGCTCGGCGGCGACGTCGCCCTCGCTGACCATCTCCCCCGCCGGGAGCCGCCCGGACAGGAGCGCGTCCTTGACGTGGCGGTACGCGAGGTCGGCGGCGGGAACGGCGGGAGGCGACTGCATGGTTCCTACATGTATCTCAGTTGCATCTCAGATGCGCAACGCGTCCGAGGGGTGGACCGCAGACGGCCACGCCTCAGCGGGCGGCGCGCGGGGTGCCGGTGGCGCCGGCGCCGCGGGTGTCCCGGGCCGCGGCGTCCGCCGCGCTGCCGTCCCCGCCGGTGCGGCCCCGCAGCACGTCCAGCTCGGCGGCGACGACCCCGAGCAGCACGAGGTCGATCACGAGCCCCGTCACGGCGCTCCACTGGTCGACCCGGAACAGGAAGATCTGCGTGAGCAGCAGGTTCACCAGCACGGCGCGCCGGAACCACTCGTACCCGCGCCGGCGGTCCCGCCCGACCAGGCGCAGCCCGACGACGGAGCACACGAGGGAGGCCGCGCCGCTGGCGAGCATCCCGGCGATCGCCCACCACGGCAGGTCGACGCCGGACGCGACGAGCACGACGCCCCGTCCGACGGTGTACAGGGTGGCGACCGCGAGCACGCCCACGGTGACACGCGGGAGCCAGCGCACGCGCACGATCCGCCGCGAGGCGGCGACGACCGCCCGCGACACGGCGCTGATCGGGTCGGGCAGCTCGCGCGCGTCGTCCTCGACGGCGTCGAGCAGCGCCCGCACCTCGGCGGCACCGCGCACGTCGCCCGCCGCGTCGGCGAGCTCGCGGGCCTGCCGGCGCGCCCGGTGCGAGAAACCGCCGGCCAGGCCGGCCACCGCGAGGTCCGCCGCGGCCGCGAGGGTCTCGTGCGGGTCGCGCGCCCGGCGCCCGTGGATCGTCTCCCCCACCAGCACCAGGAGCACGACGACCACGTAGATCAGCGACGCGGTCGGCTCGTAGAAGTAGTCGTTGTCCGACGTGACGAACTTGCCGATCTCGTCGATGAACAGCCCGAACCCGATGCCCCCGACCAGCGCCGCCAGCGGCCGCACGACGGGTCCCGCCCACGACAGCACGGCCACCACGGCGACGGCCATCAGCAGCCCGCCCCACAGGACGTGCGCGATGTGCAGCCCACCGCCGCCCAGCTGGGGGAACCCGGTGAGGGCCAGCGCGCCGCGCGTGACCAGCACGGTCAGGACGGTGACGGCCAGGAACCCGGCGACGTGCCGCGGCCCGGCCGGGTCGCGCGGCAGGCCCAGCACGAGCACCGGCGAGCGGCCGGCGAGCAGCGGCCGGTGGGCGGTCACGCCGGTCTCCGGCGCGCCCGCCCGCTCGAGCTGCTCGCCCGCACCGCGGGCCGCGCGGGTCACCGCTTGCGCTTCTCCCGCACCCGGACCGAGATGGAGATCGGCGAGCCCTCGAACCCGAAGGTCTCGCGCAGGCGGCGCTCGATGAACCGGCGGTAGCCGGCCTCGAGGAACCCGCTGGCGAAGATGACGAACCGCGGCGGGCGGGTCGACGCCTGCGTGGCGAACAGGATGCGGGGCTGCTTGCCGCCGCGCAGCGGGTGCGGGTGCGCGGCGACGAGCTCGCCCAGGAACGCGTTGAGCTTGCCGGTGGGCACGCGGGTGTCCCACGACTCCAGGGACTTCGTCAGCGCGGGGACCAGGCGGTCGGTGTGCCAGCCGGTGCGCGCGGAGAGGTTCACCCGCGGCGCCCACTGGATCTGCACGAGCTCCTTCTCGATCTCGCGCTCCAGGTACGGGCGGCGGTCCTCGTCCATGAGGTCCCACTTGTTGTACGCGATCACCAGGGCGCGCCCGGCGTCGATGACCTGCTGGATGACGCGCGTGTCCTGCTCGGTGAGCGGCTGCGACGCGTCGAGCAGCACGACCGCGACCTCGGCCTTCTCGATGGCGGCCTGCGTGCGCAACGAGGCGTAGAAGTCGGCGCCGGACGTCTGGTGCACGCGGCGGCGGATGCCGGCGGTGTCGACGAACCAGTACGGGACGCCCTTGAGCTCGACGAGCTCGTCGACCGGGTCGCGCGTGGTGCCGGCGACGTCGTCCACGACCACGCGGTCGGTGCCGAGCACCTTGTTCAGCAGCGAGGACTTGCCGACGTTCGGCCGGCCGACCAGCGCGACGCGCCGCGGGCCGCCGGGGCGGGCCGTCCCGTGCTGGGACACCGTCGGCAGCGCGGCCATCGCGGCGTCGAGCAGGTCACCCGTGCCGCGGCCGTGCAGCGCCGAGACGGGGTGCGGCTCGCCGAGGCCGAGGCTCCACAGCTCGGCGGCGTCCGCCTCGACCCGCGGGCCGTCGACCTTGTTGGCGCAGAGCACGACCGGCTTGCCGGACTTGCGGAGCAGGCGGACGACGCGCTCGTCGGTGGCGGTGGGCCCGACGGTCGCGTCGACGACGAACAGCACGGCGTCGGCCAGCGAGATCGCGACCTCGGCCTGCTCGGCGACGCGCGCCTCGATGCCCGCGACGTCGACCTCCCAGCCGCCCGTGTCGACCAGGGTGAACCGGCGGCCGGACCACTCCGCCGGGTACGACACGCGGTCGCGCGTGACGCCCGGCTTGTCCTCGACGACAGCCTCCCGGCGCCCGAGGATGCGGTTGACGAGGGTCGACTTGCCGACGTTCGGCCGGCCGACGACCGCGAGCACGGGCAGCACCTGGTAGGCGCCGTCCTCGTCGAGCTCGCCGCCCTCGCCGGACAGCAGCGCGACGTCCTCGTCCTCGAGGTCGTAGTCGGCGAGGCCGGCGCGCAGCGCCCGCTCCCGCGCGGCGTCGTCGTCGGCCTCCGTGGTCACGTCGGTGCCGTCGAACGGCTCGGCGTCGATCGGCTCCGCGTCGCCGGGGTCCCCGGCGACCTGCTCGTCGAGGTCGACGATCTCGTCCTCGACGGGTCCGCTGGTGGTCGGCTGGGCCGGCTCGCTGTCACGCATGGGCACCATTGTCCCTGACCGCGCGCCCGGCGACGAACCGCGCCCCGCTCAGTCCGTGGGGAGCTCGAACCGGGCGCGGGCCGAGGCGTCGGCCACCAGGGCCGAGAGGGCGTCGCGGATCTCCTCGATCGCCGCCGCGGTCACGTCCCGGCGGGACATCCCCGGGCGGCGCTCGACGTGGACCGGCGCGCCCAGCTCCACGTGCAGCCGCCGGCGCAGCCCCGGGATGTGCCCGACGGACTCCCCCGTGCGCCGGGTGCCGAGCATCGCGACGGGGATCACCGGCGCGTGCCCGTTCACCGCCAGCCACGCCACCCCGGCCCGGGCGCTGGCGGCGTCGCCCCGCCCGCGGTTGCCCTCCGGGAACACCCCGACCGCCCCGCCGCGCTGCAGCACCCCCAGCGCGGCGGTCAGCGCCGCCCGCCCGCCGCCGGTCCGGTCCACCGGGATCTGCCCCGACGCGCGCAGGACCGCGCCGATCGGGCCGCGGAACATCTCCTCCTTGACCAGGATGTGCACCGGCCGGGGCACGACGCCGGCGAGGATCGGGCCGTCCACGACGCTCGTGTGGTTGGCCGCGAACAGCACCGGGCCCTCGGCGGGCACGTGCTCGACGCCGACGACGCGCGCGTCCCACACCCCGTGCGCGAGCAGCCGGCCGATCCCGCGCGCCCACGCCGGCATGTCGCGGACGGGTGCTGCTCCGGTCACGCGTGCAGGTCCGCGGTGCGGGCGACGACGTCGAGCACGGCCTGCACGGTCTGCTCCAGGTCGAGCTCCGAGGAGTCGACGGTGACGACGCCGTCCGCGGCCACGAGGAACTGCGAGACGGTCGAGTCGTCCGCGTCCCGGCGGACCACCTGGTCGCGGGTCGCCTCGACCGCGGCCGCGTCCGCCGTGCCGTGCACCTCGCGGGCACGCCGGGCGAGCCGGGCCTCCTCGCTGGCGGTGAGCAGCAGCCGCACGTCGGCGTCCGGGGCGATCACCGTGGTGATGTCCCGGCCCTCGGCGACGATGCCGCGCCCGCCGGAGAACGACGAGGACGCCCCCTGCGCCGCGATCTCGTCCCGCTGCCGGCGCCCGAGCTCGGCCCGGACCTCCAGGTTCGTGGCGACGGCGCTCACCGCGGCGGAGATCGCCGTCTCGCGGATGGCCTCGCCGACGTCGTGCCCGTCGACGTGCACGCCGGGCTGCCGCGGGTCGACACCCATGACGAGCGGCATCCCCCGGACCAGGTCGGCCACGGCGTCGGTGTCCGTCAGCGGGACGCCGCTCTGCAGCGCCCACCAGGTCGCCGCCCGGTACATCGCGCCGGTGTCGAGGTACGCGAGCCCGAGCCGGTCGGCGACCATCCGGGACACGGTCGACTTCCCCGAGCCGGACGGCCCGTCGATCGCCACCACCACCGGGCGCCGGGCGCCCGTCTCCGTCGTCGCGTCCTCGCGCGTCACCGGACCAACCTCCATCCGCGGGCCGTCAGCTCCGCCTCCAGGTGCGCCGAGCGCGCGGGGTCGACGGACACCGACGCCATGCCGACGGGCCGTCCCGCCGCGTGCTCGAGCTGCAGCTCCTCCAGGTTCACGCCGGCCGCGCCGACGTCCGTCAGCAGGCGGGCGAGCTCTCCGGGCTGGTCGGGGACCAGCGCCGTGACCACCGCGTACCGGCGCGGCGCACCGCCGTGCTTGCCCGGGACCAGGCCCACCCCGGCGTTGCCGTCCGCGAGCAGCCGCGCGATCCGCGCGAGGGCCCCGAGCTCGACGTCCTCCGGCCCGGAGGCCTGCGCGGCGCTGCCCAGCGCGGCCAGCACCTCGTCCAGGTCCGCCCGCAGGCCGGTCAGCACGTCCCGCACGGCCTCGGCGTTCGCCGCGAGGATCGACGTCCACAGGGCCGGGTCCGACGACGCGATGCGCGTGACGTCCCGCAGCCCCTGACCGGCCAGCCCGAGGGCGTCCGGCTCCGCGCCCCGCAGCCGCGCCGCGACCAGGCTCGCGGCGACCTGCGGCACGTGCGACACCACGGCGACCGCCGCGTCGTGCGCGTCGGCGTCCATCGTGACGGGCACCCCGCCCAGGTCGGTGGCGAGCGCCCGCACGGCCAGCAGCGCCTCGGGCCGGGACTCGCCGGAGCCGACGACGACCCACGGCCGCCCCACGAACAGGTCCGGCACCGCCGCGGCGGGGCCGGAGCGCTCCCGTCCCGCCATCGGGTGCGACCCCACGTAGCGCGTGAGGTCCGCGCCGGCGGCCCGCAGCTCGGCCAGCACGTAGCCCTTGACGCTCGCCACGTCGGTGACGACGGCGTCCGGGTGCGCGGCCAGCTCGGCCCGCACCACGTCGGCCGTCACGTCCGGCGGCGCCGCGACCACGACCAGCGCGGGCTCCGGGTCGCCGTCGCCGGCCGGGCGTCCCGCGCCGACGTCGCGCGCGAGCGCCAGCGCCGTGCGGGACGGGTCGTGCAGGGTCACGTCGACGCCGCGGGTGGTCAGCGCAAGCCCGACGGACGCGCCCAGCAGGCCGGTGCCCACGACGCGCACGGGGCCGCGGGTCGCGACCCCGCCGTTCGCCGCCGTCACATGCCCACCGAGGTCATCAGCGACCCCACCTCCGCCTTCCCGAGCACGCGGGTGCGGCCCGGGGGCAGGTCGCCGAGCTTGATGGGGCCGATCTGGACGCGCAGCAGCCGGGTCACGGGGTACCCGACCTCCTCCAGCAGGCGGCGGACCACGCGGTTGCGGCCCTCGTGCAGCACGATCTCCACCAGGCTCGCCTGCGGCGTCTGGTCGATCAGCCGGAAGTCGTCGACCGCGACGACGCCGTCCTCCAGCTCGACGCCCTTGCGCAGCCGCGCGCCGATGCCGCCGGACACCCGGCCGTCGACCGTCGCGAGGTACGTCTTGGTGACGCCGTGCGACGGGTGCGACAGGCGGTTCGCCAGCTCGCCGTCGTTCGTCAGCAGGATCAGGCCCTCGGAGTCCGCGTCGAGCCGGCCGACGTGGAACAGCCGCTCCTCACGGCCCTGCACGAACTCCGCGAGCGACGGGCGCCCCTCCGGGTCGTGCATCGTCGAGACGACGCCCAGCGGCTTGTTCAGCGCGATGGTGATCATCGACTGGTCGAGCTGCAGGCGCAGGCCGTCCACGTGGATGACCGAGGTGAGCGGGTCGACGCGCACGCCGAGCTCCGTCACGACCTGGTCGTCCACCGACACCCGGCCGGCCGAGATCAGCTCCTCGCACGCGCGGCGCGAGCCGAGGCCCGCCTGCGCGAGCACCTTCTGCAGCCGGACGCCCTCGGGGTCGTGCACGTCGACCGTCGGCTCCGAGCGGCGGCGGGGTGCCGCCGGGCGCGCGGGGCGGGAGGGCCACTTCGAGCCGGGGCGGCCGATGCCGCCCGCGGGGCTGCGCCGGTCGCCACCGGGACGCCCGCCGCCCTGGCCGCCGCTGCGGCCCTGACCCGAGCCACCGCCGGAACCGCCGCCCTGCCAGCCGCCGCCCTGGCCGCCGCTGCGACCCTGACCCGAGCCGCCACCGGAGCCGCCGCCCTGCCAGCCACCGCCCTGTCCCGGGCCGCCGCGCCGCTCACCGGCGACCCGGCCTCCGGGGACGCCGGAGCGACCCGCGCCGCCGGCACCACCGGAGCGACCCGCGCCGCCGGCACCCGGACGACCGCCCGACGGGCGGCCCGCGCCGCCACCGCCGGGGCGTCCGCCGGCACCCGGCCGGCCCGATCCTCCGGACCGGCCCGCCGCACCGCCGCCGGCTCCGCGCGCGCCGCCTCCGCCGCCCGCTCCGCCACGGCCCCGGCCGCCCTGTCCTGCTGCACTCATCACACGTCTCCTGTCGTACCGTCGGCCCCGTCCAGGCCCTCGAACGCATCGATGTCGGGCAGGTACGGGGCGAGCGGGGGCAGCTCCTCGAGGTCCGTGAGGCCCATCCGCTCCAAGAAGTATCCCGTGGTCCGGTACAGGACCGCACCAGTGGTCGGATCCGTCCCCGCCTCGGCGACCAGACCCCGAGCCGTCAGCGTCCGCACGACGCCGTCGACGTTCACCCCGCGGACCCCCGAGACCTGCCCGCGCGTGACCGGCTGCCGGTAGGCGATCACCGCCAGCGTCTCCAGCGCCGCCTGCGTCAGCCGGGCGGACTGCCCGTCGAGCACGAACCGCCCGACCACCTGGTGGTACGCCGGCGCGGAGTAGATCCGCCAGCCGTCGCCGACCTGCCGCAGCTCGAACCCGCGGGGCCGGCCGCCGTGCTCCCCGCGGTACTCGGCGGCCAGCGTCGCCAGCAGCCCCTCGACGTCCGGCGTCGGCAGCCCGAGCACCGTCGCGAGCCGGACGGCGGGGACCGGCTCGTCGGCGACCATGAGCACGGCCTCCAGCGCGGCGAGCGCGCCGCCGGGCAGGTCGTCGACGTCCGGCACGGGCTCGTCGGCGCGCGGCGCCTCGTCGGTGCGCGGGGCCTCGTCGGCGCGCGCTGGCAGGTCCACGGCCTCCGCCCGCAGCTCGTCCACCGCGGTCGCGTCCTCGGTCATGCGTCCGTCCCCTCGTCCGGTCCCCCGGTGCCCGCCCCGTCGGCGTCCGGCCCGGCGTCGCCCTCGTCGAAGTCCGTGGTCACCGCCACGTCCCCCTCGCCCGTCGCCGTCCACCGGACGGTCAGCTCGCCGAGCGGCGTCACCTGCTCGAACCCGACGGCGCCCTCGCGGAACAGCTCGAGCAGCGCGAGGAACCGCGCGACGACGACGAGCGTGGAGCCGGCGTCCGCGGTGAGCGCGCGGAAGGTGGTGGCCCCGCCGTGCCGCAGGCGGTCCGCCAGCAGCGCCGCCTGGTCCCGGACGCTGACGGCCGGCGCGTGCAGGTGGCTGATGTCGACGCCCGGCGGCGGGGGCGGCGGCGCGAGGGCCTTCGCGGCCAGCGCGGCGAGCTCCGCGGGCCCGATCTTCCACACGAGCTCCGGCAGCATCGCGGCGAGGTGCGGCTCCAGCTGCACGGTGCGCGGGTACCGCTTGCCCTGCTCGGTGAGGCGCGCGCCGATGTCGGCGGCGACGACCTTGTACGCCCGGTACTGCAGCAGCCGCGCGAACAGCAGGTCCCGGGCCTCCAGCAGCTCCAGGTCCTCGGCGTCCTCCACGTCCCCGGCGGGCAGCAGCCGCGCGGCCTTGAGGTCGAGCAGGGTCGCCGCCACGAGCAGGAACTCGCTCGCCTGGCCGAGGTCCCAGGTGCGCCCCCCGCCGGGCACGGACCGCTCGGCGGCCCGGATGTAGGCGATGAACTCGTCCGTCACGGCGGCCAGGGCCACCTCGGTGATGTCGAGCTTGTGCTTGGAGATCAGCCCCAGCAGCAGGTCGAACGGCCCGGAGAAGTTCTCCAGGTGCACCTCGAAGGCGCTGGAGCCGACCGGCGCGGCGGGCTGCTCGGCTGGTGCGGCGGGCGCCGCCGGCGCGGCCGTGTCAGGCGGCGTCGCCACGGGCGACGAGCTCCCGGGCCAGCTGCCGGTACGCGTGCGCCCCGGCGTGCGTCGGCGCGTAGGTCGTGATCGGCTCGGCGGCCACCGAGGCGTCGGGGAACTTCACGGTCCGGCCGATGACGGTGTGCAGCAGGGTGTCGCCGAACGCCTCGTACACGCGGGCGACGACCTCGCGGGCGTGCAGCGTGCGGGGGTCGTACATGGTCGCGAGGATGCCGTCGACCTCGAGGCGCGGGTTGAGCCGGTCGCGGACCTTCTCGATGGTCTCGACGAGGAGCGCGACGCCGCGCAGCGCGAAGAACTCGCACTCCAGCGGGATGAGCACACCGTGCGCGGCGGTCAGGGCGTTCACCGTCAGCAGGCCCAGGGACGGCTGGCAGTCGACGAGCACCACGTCGTAGTCGTCCAGCACGGGCCGCAGCACGCGGGACAGGATCGACTCGCGGGCGACCTCGCTGACCAGCTGCACCTCGGCGGCGGACAGGTCGATGTTCGCCGGGAGCAGGTCGACGCCCGGGGTCGACGTCGGCAGGATCAGGTCGCCGATCTGCACGTGCCGGTCGACCAGCAGGTCGTACACCGTCCGGTCGAGCTCGTGCGGGTTCGCGCCCATGCCGACGGACGCGGCGCCCTGCGGGTCGAAGTCGACGACGAGCACCCGCCGGCCGTACTCCGCGAGGGCGGCGGCCAGGTTGATGGTCGTCGTGGTCTTGCCGACGCCGCCCTTCTGGTTGCACATCGCGATCACGCGGGCTGGGCCGTGCGCGGCGAGGGGGGCGGGGGACGGGGAAGTCGGGCAGGGCCCTGCCCACCGGGTCGAGAACGGTCTCGGTCGTCTCCTCGCGTGCCACCCGCACAACTTACCGGAGCGCGACCCGGGTCAGCGGCTCCCCGCGCCGGTGGCGGCGCGCTGCGTCCCGGTTCCGGTGGCGCTCCCCCGCCTGGCGCGCGGGTGGCTCGTCGCGTACACCTCGCGCAGGGTGTCGGGCGTCACCTTCGTGTAGATCTGCGTCGTCGTGACGGACGCGTGCCCGAGCAGCTCCTGCACGACGCGGACGTCCGCCCCGCCGGCCAGCAGGTGGGTGGCGAACGAGTGCCGGAGGGTGTGCGGCGAGACGTGCGCGGCGCCGTCGAGGCCCGCCCGCTCCGCCGCGGTGCGCAGGACCGCCCACGCGCTCTGCCGCGACAGCCGGGCGCCGCGGGTGTTGAGGAACACCGCGCCCCCGCTGCGGCTCATCTGCCCGGACGCGGCCAGCGCCGGGCGCGCGCGCACCAGGTAGGCCTCCACGGCCTCGACGGCGTACGCGCCGACCGGGACGACGCGCTCCTTGCTGCCCTTGCCGAACAGCCGGACGGAGGCGCGCCCCTCGGTGAGGTCCAGGTCGTCGACGTCGAGCCCCACCGCCTCGGAGATCCGCGCGCCCGTCGAGTACACGAGCTCCAGCAGCGCCCGGTCGCGCAGCGGCACCGGGCCGTCGCCGAGCGACGCGGCTTCCAGGAGCCGCTCGACGTCGTGCGTCGAGATGGCCTTGGGCAGCCGCTGGGGCTGCTGCGGGGGCCGCACCGCGCGGGCGGGGTCGGCGGCGCTCAGGCCCTCCAGCACGCAGAACCGGTGCCAGCCGCGGACGGCGACCACCGCGCGGGCGGCCGACGACGCGGACAGCACCGCGCGGCCGTCGGTGCCGGTCCGCACCGCGGTGAGGAAGTCCTCGACGTCCGCCTCGGCGACGTCCGCCACCGCCGCCCGGCCGCTGCGCTCGAGGTGCTCGACGTAGCGGGTGAGGTCGCGGCGGTACGCGCCGAGGGTGTTCACGGAGAGCCCGCGCTCGACCGTCAGGTGCGCGAGGTAGCCGTCGAGGGCCGCGCGCAGGGCGGGAGCGACGGGCGGGGCGGGAGCGACGGGCGTCCCGGGGCCGTCCGCCATGCCGCCGACCTCCCCGGTTCCTCCTGCGTCAGAACGGGAGGAACACGTCGACCGCCACCGCGACCGACAGCAGCGACAGGTACGTGATCGACCCGTGGAACACCGACATCGCGCGGAGCTTGCCGCGGGACGGGTCCTGGGCGCGACGGTACAGGCCGATGCACGACCAGAGGAACCACACGCCGAGCACCGTCGCGACGACCGCGTACACCCAGGTCATCCCGGCGACGGGGACCAGCAGCAGCGAGCAGGCGATCATCGCCAGCGTGTAGGCGATCATCTCCTTCGCGACCTTCGACTCGGCGGCGACGACCGGCAGCATCGGCACCCCGGCCGCGGCGTAGTCCTTGCGGAACTTCATCGACAGCGGCCAGTAGTGCGGCGGCGTCCAGAAGAAGATGACCCCGAACAGCAGCACCGCCGCCCAGGACACCCCGCCGGTCACCGACGACCAGCCGATGAGGACCGGCATGCAGCCCGCCGCGCCGCCCCACACGATGTTCTGCGGCGTGCGCCGCTTGAGGATCATCGTGTAGCCGACGACGTAGATGAGGATCGCGGCGCCCGTCAGCAGCGAGGACGCCACGTTGACCACCAGCGCGAGCCACGCGAGCGAGGCGACGCCGAGCAGCAGGCCGAACAGCAGGGCCGCCCGCGGCGTGATCTCGCCGGTGACCAGCGGCCGGCGCTTGGTCCGGTTCATCACCTGGTCGATGTCGCGGTCCAGGTAGCAGTTGAGGACGTTCGCCGACCCGGCCGCGGCCGCGCCGCCGACCAGGGTGGCGAGCACGAGCCCCACCGACGGGAAGCCGCCGTGCGCGAGGATCATCGTCGGCAGCGTGGTGACCAGCAGGAGCTCGATGACGCGCGGCTTGGTCAGCGCGACGTAGGCACCGACGCGGCGGCGCAGGGTCCGGCCCTGGGCGGCGTCGCCGGGACGGGCCTGGGGTCGGGAGGAGGCACCGGCGGGAGCCGCTGGGCTCATCGTGCGCACGCTCCGGTCCTCCGCCCGTCGTCGTCCCGCGCGGACCGAGGTCCCGCGGATGATCTGAGCCATCGTACGTGCCTTTCACCGGCAGAGGGCGCTCCGCAGCGCCTGGGACCTCGGTCCCAGGGGTGTGACGTCCGTCGCCCCGTGGCGCGTCGGCCTGTGGACCGACCGGCACAGCCCCAGCAGCGGGTCTACGCTCGAAGAGCACGCTCGGCTCTGCTTCTTCGGGGGGCCGGGCGTGAGCGGCGCCCGGCCCCCCGACCGGGCACCCGTCCGTCGACGTCCCGGTCCGTGGCCGGGGCGGGAGTGAGGTGGAAGAACGATGACTGAGGGCACCACGCCGCTCGACCAGGTGGCCGACGCGGGCGTCGCGGTCTGGCTGGACGACCTGTCCCGGGAGCGCCTGCGCACCGGGAACCTGAAGGACCTCGTGGCCCAGCGCCGCGTGGTCGGCGTCACGACGAACCCGACGATCTTCGCGAGCGCGCTGGCGAAGGGCGAGTCGTACGACGAGCAGCTCAAGCAGCTCGCGGCCCAGGGCACCGACGTCGACGGGGCGGTCTTCGCGATCACCACCGACGACGTCCGCGAGGCCGCCGACGTGCTCCGGCCCGTCTACGACGCGACCGACGGCGTGGACGGCCGCGTGTCGATCGAGGTCGACCCGCGCCTGGCGCACGACACCCAGGGCACCGTGGACTCGGCCCGCGCGCTGTGGTCGACGGTCGACCGGCCGAACCTCTTCATCAAGATCCCCGCGACGCGCGAGGGCCTGTCCGCGATCACGCAGGTGCTCGCCGACGGCATCAGCGTCAACGTCACGCTGATCTTCTCGCTCGAGCGCTACCGCCTCGTGCTGGACGCGTTCGTCGAGGGCCTCGAGCGGGCGAAGGCCAACGGCCACGACCTCGCGCCGATCGCCTCCGTGGCGTCCTTCTTCGTCTCGCGCGTCGACGCCGCGATCGACCCCCGGCTCGACGCGATCGGCTCCCCCGAGGCCGCCGAGCTGCGCGGCAAGGCGGCCATCGCGAACGCCCGCCTCGCCTACGGCGTCTACGAGGAGGTCGTCGCCGGCGAGCGCTGGCAGGCCCTCGCGGCGGCCGGCGCGAAGCCGCAGCGCCCGCTCTGGGCGTCCACCGGCGTGAAGGACAAGGCGTACCCCGACACGCGCTACGTCGACGAGCTCGTCGTCGCCGGCGTCGTCAACACCATGCCGGAGGCGACCCTGCAGGCGGTGGCCGACCACGGCCAGTTCCGCGGCGACACCGTCACGGGCACGCAGGCCGAGGCGCAGCAGGTCATCGACGGCCTGGCGGCGCTCGGCATCGAGATCGACGAGGTCACCGACCAGCTCGAGCGCGAGGGCGTCGAGAAGTTCGAGGCCAGCTGGACCGAGCTGCTCGACACCGTCACCGGCGGCCTGGACCAGGTGACCGAGTGAGGCCCGCGAAGGTCACCGCGGAGCACAACCCCCTCCGCGACCCGCGCGACCGCCGGCTCCCCCGCATCGCCGGGCCCTCGGGCCTCGTGATCTTCGGGGTGACCGGCGACCTCGCGCGCAAGAAGCTCATGCCGGCGGTGTACGACCTCACCAACCGCGGCCTGCTGCCCCCCGGCTTCGCGCTCACCGGGTTCGCCCGGCGCGACTGGGAGGACCAGGACTTCGCGCAGATCGTGCACGACTCCGTCAAGGAGCACGCGCGCACGCCGTTCCGCGAGGCCACGTGGCGCCAGCTGTCGGAGGGCATCCGGTTCGTCCAGGGCACCTTCGACGACGACGACGCGTTCGACCGCCTGCGCCAGACCGTCGAGGACCTCGACGTCTCCCGCGGCACCGGCGGCAACCACGCGTTCTACCTGTCGGTGCCGCCGAGCGCGTTCCCGGTGGTGTGCAAGCAGCTCGCCCGCTCCGGCCTGTCCGAGTCCGTCGAGGACGCCTGGCGCCGCGTGGTGATCGAGAAGCCGTTCGGGCACGACCTGCAGTCGGCGCGCGAGCTCAACGAGGTCGTGTCCTCGGTGTTCCACCCGGACGACGTCTTCCGCATCGACCACTACCTGGGCAAGGAGACGGTGCAGAACCTGCTGGCGCTGCGCTTCGCGAACCAGCTGTTCGAGCCGATCTGGAACGCCAACTACGTCGACCACGTGCAGATCACGATGGCCGAGGACATCGGCGTCGGCGGCCGCGCCGGGTACTACGACGGCATCGGCGCGGCGCGCGACGTCATCCAGAACCACCTGCTGCAGCTCCTCGCCCTCACGGCGATGGAGGAGCCGGTCACGTTCGACGCGCACGACCTCACCGCCGAGAAGATCAAGGTCCTCTCGGCCGTGCGCGTGCCGAAGGACATCGGCAAGCACACCGCCCGCGGGCAGTACGCCGCGGGGTGGCAGGGCGGCGAGCGCGTCGTCGGGTACCTGGACGAGGGCGGCTTCGACCCGAACTCGACCACGGAGACCTTCGCCGCCATCCGCGTGGACGTGGACACCCGCCGCTGGGCCGGCGTCCCGTTCTACCTCCGGACCGGCAAGCGCCTCGGCCGGCGCGTCACCGAGATCGCCGTCGTGTTCAAGAAGGCGCCGCACCTGCCCTTCGAGTCGACCGCGACCGAGGAGCTCGGCAAGAACGCGCTCGTCATCCGCGTCCAGCCGGACGAGGGCGTCACGCTGCGGTTCGGCGCCAAGGTCCCGGGCACCGCCATGGAGGTCCGCGACGTCACGATGGACTTCGGCTACGGCCACGCCTTCACCGAGTCGTCCCCCGAGGCCTACGAGCGCCTGATCCTCGACGTCCTGCTGGGCGACCCGCCGCTGTTCCCGCGGCACGAGGAGGTCGAGCTCTCCTGGAAGATCCTCGACCCCATCACGTCCTACTGGGCGAGCAAGGGCAAGCCCGAGCCGTACCGGGCGGGCACCTGGGGGCCGGAGTCGGCCGACCGCATGATGGAGCGCGACGGACGAGCCTGGAGGCGACCGTGATCATCGACCTGCCGAAGACCACCACGCGGGACATCAACAAGCGGCTGGTCCAGGAGCGCGACGAGGGCGGCGCGGTCGCCCTCGGGCGCGTGCTGACGCTCATCATCGACGTCGGCGCCCACGACCCGGAGGACGCCATCGAGGCGGCCAACGACGCGAGCCGCGAGCACCCGTGCCGCGTCATCGTGCTCACCGAGGAGGGCCCCGGCGCCGACTCCGAGCTCGACGCGCAGATCCGCCTCGGCGGGGACGCCGGAGCCTCCGAGGTCGTCCTGCTGCACCCGTCGGCCGCGCAGGCCCGGCACCTGGACACCCTGGTGCTGCCGCTGCTGCTGCCCGACGCGCCGATCGTCGCGTGGTGGCCGTACGACGTGCCGGCCGACCCGTCCCAGCACCCGCTGGGGCAGCTCGCGCGCCGCCGGATCACCGACAGCACCGAGGCGACCAGCCCGTCGAAGGCCCTGCACCAGCTCGCGACCACCTACGCGGACGGCGACACCGACCTCGCGTGGACCCGGACGACGCTGTGGCGCGGCCTCATCGCCGCGACCCTGGACCAGCCGCCGTTCGAGCCCGTGCAGCGCGCGGTCGTGTCCGGCGAGAGCACGCACCCGTCGGTCGACCTCATGGCCGCCTGGCTCGGGCTCGCGCTGAACTGCCCGGTCGACATCGAGCGGCAGGCCGACGCCCCGGCGATCACGCAGGTGCGCCTCGACCGCAGGTCCGGCTCGATCGTGCTCGACCGCCCGGACGGCAAGACCGCCGCCCTGCGCCAGCCGGACCAGCCGGAGCACCGGATCGCCCTGCCGATCCGCCAGCTGCGCGAGTGCCTGGCCGAGGAGCTCCGCCGGCTCGACGCCGACGAGGTCTACGGCGAGGTCATCCGCAAGGGCCTGACGAAGGTCGGCGCGTGACCGGCGCCCCGCGCACCGTCCTGGTGCACCCGGACGCGACGGTCCTCGCCGAGGCGACGGCCGCGCGGCTCATCACCCGGCTGGTCGACCTGCAGTCGGCGGCCGCGCCGGTGCACGTCGTGCTCACCGGCGGCACGGTGGGCATCCGCACGCTCGCCGCGGTCGCCGCGTCGCCGGCGTGCGCGGCGGTGGACTGGACCGGCGTGCACCTCTGGTGGGGCGACGAGCGGTTCCTCCCGGACGGCGACCCCGACCGGAACGAGACGCAGGCGCGCGAGGCCCTGATCTCCGCGCTGGGCGACGCGCTCCCCGCCGCGAACGTGCACCCGATGCGGCCGCTCGACGCCGCCGCGGGGGTCACGACCCCGGAGGACTCGGCCGCGGCCTACGCCGCCGAGCTCGCCGCGTTCGCCCCCGAGGGTGCGGACGTGCCGACGTTCGACGTCCTCATGCTCGGCATGGGACCCGACGGGCACGTCGCGTCGCTGTTCCCCGGGCACGAGGCCGTCGGCACCACCGGCGTCCCGGCCGTCGGCGTGCACGGCTCCCCCAAGCCGCCGCCGGAGCGGGTGTCCCTCACGTTCGAGGCCATCCGCGCGGCCCGTGAGGTGTGGGTCGTCGCGGCGGGCGCCGAGAAGGCCGGGGCGGTCGCGTCGGCCCTCGCCGACTCCCCCGTCGAGCAGACCCCCGCCGCGGGCGCCCACGGCACCGAGGCGACGCTGTGGCTCGTCGACGCCGCCGCGGTCGCCCAGGTCGGCGCCGACCCCGGCGCGGCCTGACGCCGCCGCACCCAGGAACGCCGGAGGGCCCCGCAGCGCGCTGCGGGGCCCTTCCGGCGTCGTACGGGGTGCGGCTCGGGTCAGCGGAGCCGGCCGCCGCGGCGGGCGCGGAGCGCGGCCAGCGCCTCGTCCAGGATCGCCTCGCCGTCCTCGGCGGAGCGGCGCTCCTTCACGTAGGCCAGGTGCGTCTTGTACGGCTCGTTCCGGACGGGGGACGGCGGGTTCGCCTGGTCCTGGCCGGCCGGGAACCCGCAGCGCGGGCAGTCCCACAGCTCGGGGGCCTCGAGGGCGGCCTCCTCGGCGAAGCTCGGCCGGGTCTCGTGGCCGTTGGAGCACCAGTAGGAGATCCACACCCGCGGGGCGGCGTCGCCCCGCTCGGCCTCGCCCATCGGGCCCGCACCGACGCGGGATCCCCGGATCGCACTTCCGCTCGCCATGTCGCCGACTCCCTCAGCTGACGCGCTCGACGAGGCCGAGCAGGATGATGACGACCGCCCACACCAGGGCGACGCCCACGGTGATGCGGTTCAGGTTGCGCTCGGCCACGCCGGAGCTGCCGGCGCTGCTGGTGATGCCACCGCCGAACATGTCCGAGAGCCCACCGCCCTTGCCCTTGTGCAGCAGGACGAGGGGGACGAGCAGCAGGCTCGCGACCACCAGGACGACCTGGAGGGCGATGGTGAGGGCTGTCACGACGGTGTCTGACTCTCTTGGCTTCGGGGGCCCGGCCCGGGGTGGGTCGGGGTCATCAGGTGGATCGCGGTCCAGGGTAGGCGACGCCGCGCCGTGGAATCCAGCACGACAGGCCGGGCGGCCGCGTGCGGGTGACGCAGGTGCGGGTGCGGGCGGCGGTCGGTGACCGTCGCCCGCACCCGCGCCGTGGGTGCCTCAGGCGCCCGCGTGCTCCTGGAAGCGCGCGATCTTCGCGAACTCCTCGGCGTCCAGCGACGCGCCGCCGACGAGCGCGCCGTCGACGTCGGGCTTGCCGATGATCTGCGCGGCGTTGCCGGACTTCACGGAGCCGCCGTACAGGACGCGGACCGCGTCGGCGACCTCGGCCGAGTACAGCTCGGCGAGCTTGCTGCGGACGGCCTCGCAGACCTCCTGCGCGTCCTCGGGGGTCGCGACCTCGCCGGTGCCGATGGCCCAGACGGGCTCGTAGGCGATGACGACGGACTTCGCCTGCTCCGGGGTGACGCCCGCGAGCGAGCCCTCGAGCTGCGCCAGCGTGTAGGCGACGTGCTCGCCGGCCTTGCGGACCTCGAGGCCCTCGCCGACGCACACGATCGGGACGATGCCCGCGCCGAACGCCGCGACGGCCTTGGCGGCCACGACCGCGTCGGACTCGGCGTGGTACTCGCGGCGCTCGGAGTGGCCGACGGCCACGTAGGTGACGCCGAGCTTCGCGAGCTGCGCGGCGGACACCTCACCGGTGTACGCGCCGGACGCGTGCTGCGACACGTCCTGGGCGCCGTAGCCGATCTCGAGCTTGTCGGCGTCGACCAGGGTCTGCACGGAGCGCAGGTTGGTGAACGACGGCAGGACGACGACCTCGGCGGACGAGAAGTCGTGCTTCGCGTCCTTCAGGGTCCAGGCGAGCTTCTGCACCAGGTGCACGGCCTCGTGGTGGTCGAGGTTGAGCTTCCAGTTGCCCGCGATGAGGGGGGTACGTGCCATGGGTCAGGCCTCCAGGACCGCGATGCCGGGGAGGGTCTTGCCCTCGAGGAGCTCCAGCGACGCGCCGCCGCCGGTCGAGATGTGGCCGAAGCCGGCCTCGTCGAAGCCGAGCCGGCGCACGGCCGCGGCGGAGTCGCCACCGCCGACGATCGAGAAGCCGTCGGTGTCGACGAGCGCCTGCGCGACGGCCTTCGTGCCGGCCGCGAACGCGTCGAACTCGAAGACGCCCATCGGGCCGTTCCACGCGATGGTCTTCGCGCCGAGGATCGCCTCGCGGAACAGCTCGCCCGACTTCGGGCCGATGTCCAGGCCCATCTTGCCGGCGGGGATCTGGTCGGCGTCGACCGTCTCGTGCGGGGCGTCGGCCGCGAAGCCGTCGGCCGCGACGACGTCGACGGGGAGCACGATCTCGACGCCGGACTCCTGCGCCTGCGCGAGGTAGCCCTTCACGGTCTCGACCTGGTCCTCCTCGAGCAGCGACGCGCCGACCTCGTGGCCCTGGGCCTTGAGGAAGGTGAACATCATGCCGCCGCCGATGAGCAGCTTGTCGGCCTTGGTCAGCAGGTTCGCGATGACGCCGAGCTTGTCGGAGACCTTCGAGCCGCCGAGCACGACCACGTAGGGGCGCTCCGGGTCCTCGACGGCCTTGCGCAGCGCCTCGACCTCGGCGAGCACCAGGGTGCCGGCCGCGTGCGGCAGGCGCAGGGCCACGTCGTAGACCGACGCCTGCTTGCGGTGCACGACGCCGAACCCGTCGGAGACGAACGCGTCGGCCAGCTGGGCCAGCTCGTCGGCGAGCTCGCCGCGCACGGCGTCGTCCTTGGACGTCTCGCGGGCGTCGAACCGGATGTTCTCGAGCAGGGCGATCTGACCGTCCTGCAGCGCGGCGACGGTGGCCTGCGCGGACTCGCCGACGACGTCCTGCGCCAGCGTGACGTCCTGGCCGAGCAGCTCGCCCAGGCGGGCGGCGACGGGCGCCAGGGAGTACTTCGGGTCGGGCTCGCCCTTCGGGCGTCCGAGGTGCGCGGTCACGACCACCCGGGCGCCGGCGTCGAGCAGGCGCTTCAGGGTCGGCAGCGCGGCGCGGATGCGGCCGTCGTCGGTGATCGTCGTGCCGTCCAGCGGCACGTTGAAGTCGGAACGGACGAGCACGCGCTTGCCGCGCAGGTCGCCGAGGTCCTCGATGGTCTTCATGCTCTCCTACCTTGCTCCGTCGGGCCGACCGGGAGGTGGCCCTGGCTCTACATGGCAGCGTCCGCGGGCGCCGGGGTCGAGACCGACCCCGGCGCACGCGGACGCATGACCGTCGCTAGCGAGCGGTGGGCGTCAGAGACGCTCGCCGACGTAGCTGGTGAGGGCGACGAGGGAGTTCGAGTAGCCCCACTCGTTGTCGTACCAGGAGACGACCTTCACCAGGTCGCCCGACACCTTGGTGAGCTTCGAGTCGAAGATGCTCTGGTGCGGGTCGGTGACGATGTCCGAGGACACGATCTCGTCCTCGACGTAGGACAGCACGCCCTTGAGCGGACCCTCGGCGGCGGCCTTCACCGCGGCGTTGACCTCGTCCACGGTGACCTCGCGGGAGGCGGTGAACGTGAGGTCGGTGGCCGAGCCGGTGATGGTCGGGACGCGGAGCGCGTAGCCGTCCAGCTTGCCCTTCAGCTCCGGCAGCACGAGCGAGACGGCCTTGGCCGCACCGGTCGAGGTGGGGACGATGTTCTGCGCGGCGGCGCGGGCGCGGCGCAGGTCGCGGTGCGGGCCGTCCTGCAGGTTCTGGTCACCCGTGTAGGCGTGGATCGTGGTCATGAGGCCACGCTCGATGCCGATCGAGTCGTTCAGCGCCTTGGCCAGCGGGGCGAGGCAGTTCGTGGTGCACGACGCGTTCGAGATGATGTGCTGCGTCGCCGGGTCGTACTGCTCGTGGTTCACGCCGACGACGAACGTGCCGTCCTCGTTCTTCGCCGGGGCGGAGATGATGACCTTCTTGGCGCCGGCCTCGATGTGGGCCTTGGCCTTGGTCGCGTCGGTGAAGAAGCCCGTGGACTCGATGACGATGTCCGCACCGAGCTCGGCCCAGGGGAGGTTGGCCGGGTCGCGCTCGGCGAGGGCGCGGATGTTCTTGCCGTCGACGATGATGTTCTCGTCGTCGAAGCCGACGCTCAGCGGGAAGCGGCCCAGCACGGTGTCGTACTTGAGCAGGTGCGCGAGCGTCTTGTTGTCCGTCAGGTCGTTGACGCCGACGATCTCGATGTCGGCGCCCGACGCCACGATGGCCCGGTAGAAGTTGCGCCCGATGCGGCCGAAGCCGTTGATGCCGACCTTGATGGTCACTTGCCCTCCTCGGCACGCGCCGGCAGGGGCCGGCACACACTGTTGCGGTGATGGACTGCGCACGCCGCTGTGCGCTCCCGGAAACGCCGTGGTCACACGATCTTGACCCGCAGGTGATCTCCGGATGGCACAGAGCCTATACCCGCGCGACCGGTGCCGCAGGGACCAAGGTCTGCCTGCCGGCGGCGTCGCGGGTGGTGCGCGGGACGGTTTCACCCGGTGCGGCGCGCGTGCGCCGCGCGGTCGCTACAGGTCGAGCAGGTCCGGGCTCAGGCCGGCCTCGGTGTCCGGGACGCCCAGGTCGGCCGCGCGCTTGTCGGCGGTCGCCAGCAGGCGGCGGATCCGGCCCGCGACCGCGTCCTTGGTCAGCACGGGGTCGGCCATCTTGCCGAGCTCCTCGAGCGACGCCTCCTTGTGCGCGAGCCGCAGCTCGCCGGCCTCCCGCAGGTGCTCCGGCACGTCGGCGCCCAGGATCTCGAACGCCCGCTCCACGCGGGCCCCCGCGGCGACCGCGGCCCGGGCCGAGCGGCGCAGGTTCGCGTCGTCGAAGTTGGCGAGGCGGTTCGCGGTGCCGCGGACCTCGCGGCGCACCCGGCGCTCCTCCCAGACGAGCAACGTGTCGTGCGCGCCGAGCCGGGCCAGCATGGCGGCGATCGCGTCGCCGTCGCGGATGACCACGCGGTCGATGCCGCGCACCTCGCGCGCCTTCGCCGGGATCTGCAGCCGGCGGGCGGCGCCGACGAGCGCGAGCGCGGCCTCCGGGCCCGGGCACGTGACTTCGAGGGCGGACGACCGGCCCGGCTCCGTCAGGGAGCCGTGCGCCAGGAACGCCCCGCGCCAGGCGGCCTCGGCCTCCTGCGCGCCGGCGGCGACGATCTGCGGCGGCAGGCCCCGCACCGGGCGCCCGCGGTTGTCGAGCAGGCCCGTCTGCCGGGCGAGCGACTCGCCGTCCTTCACCACGCGCACGACGTACCGGTTGCCGCGCCGCAGCCCGCCCCCGGACACGACGATCACGTCGGACGCGTGCCCGTAGACCTCGGCGATGGCGGTCCGGAGCCGGCGCGCGGCCGCCCCGGTGTCCAGCTCGGCCTCGATGACGATGCGCCCCGAGATGATGTGCAAGCCGCCCGCGAACCGGAGGGTCGCCGACACCTCCGCCTTCCGGCACGACGTCTTGTCGACCTGGAGCCGCGCAAGCTCGTCCTTCACCTGTGCCGTCAGAGCCATGCCGTCATCCTGCCATCCCGCGCGGGGCGCGAGGCCCGCCCGGGCGGCCGCCGGCTCCCCCGGCGCCGCCGACGTCGCCGAGGTACCCGTCCACGACGTCGCTGATGGCGGCGGCGAGCCGGAGCGCGTCGTGCCGGGGCGTGCCGTCGCCGCGGCGCACCTGCCGCAGCAGCAGGCGGCCGCCCGCGCCCTGGGTGCGCTCCACGAGCTCGTCGACGTCGTCCACGGACCCCGGGTCGGCGATCACCGCGTCGAGGCGCAGGTCCGGCGCGTGCTGGCGCAGGGCGTCGAGGTGCTCGCACGGGCCCATCCCCGCCGTCTCGGCGTCCGCGCTGAGGTTCAGCACGACGATCCGGCGCGCGGTCGTGCGGTGCAGCGCGTCGGCGAGCTCCGGCACCAGCAGGTGCGGGATCACGGAGGTGTACCAGGAGCCAGGCCCGAGGACGACCCAGTCGGCCTCGAGCACCGCGGCCACCGCCTCGGGCAGCGCCGGCGGGCGCTCGGGCACCAGGCGGACCTGGTCGATCCGCCCGCGGGCGACCGCCACGTGGCTCTGCCCGCGCACGAGCTCGGCGGTCCCGTCGGGCCGCACCACGTCGGCCTCGATGGCCAGCGGGACGGCGGCCATCGGCAGCACCCGACCGCGGGCGCCGAGCAGCCGCCCGACCCAGTCCAGGCCGTCCACGGTGTCGCCGAGCAGCTCCCACAGGGCCACGATCAGCAGGTTGCCGACCGCGTGCTGGTCGAGGTCGCCGCTGGACGTGAAACGGTGCTGCAGCACGTCGCGCCACGTGCGGCCCCAGTCGGAGTCGTCGCACAGCGCCGACAGCGCCATCCGCAGGTCACCGGGCGGGAGGACGTCGAGCTCGTCCCGCAGGCGCCCGGAGGAGCCGCCGTCGTCGGCCACGGTGACGACGGCCGTCAGCCGGTCCGTCACCCGGCGCAGCGCGGACAGCGTCCCGGACAGGCCGTGCCCGCCGCCGAGCGCGACGAACGCGGGCTGCCCGTCACGGACAGGACTCACCAGGTCATTCCTTGCCGAGGTCGCGCGCCGCCACGGTCACGCGCTGGCCGCGGGCGCGCAGGCGCTCCGCGATGGCCTCGCTGATGGCGACCGACCGGTGCTTGCCGCCGGTGCAGCCCACCGCGACGGTGACGTACCGCTTCTCCTCCGCGAGGTAACCCGCCAGCACCGGCTCGAGGGCGTCGACGTACCGGTCGACGAACTGCAGGGCGCCCGGCAGGCCGAGCACGTAGTCCCGCACGGGGGCGTCGCGGCCGGACATGTGCCGCAGCTCGGTGATCCAGTACGGGTTCGCGAGGAACCGCACGTCCACCACGTGGTCCGCGTCGAGCGGGATGCCGTACTTGAAGCCGAACGAGATGACGTTGACCCGCAGGGCGTCCTCCTGCTCGGAGGTCGACACCGCCGCGCGGACGATCCGGCCGAGCTCGTGCACGTTCGTCTCCGAGGAGTCGATCAGCACGTCCGCCCGCTCCCGGATGTCGGACAGCAGGGTCCGCTCGGCGGCGATCCCGTCGAGGATCCGACCCTCGCCCTGCAGCGGGTGCGGTCGGCGGACCTGCTCGTAGCGGCGGACCAGCACCTCGTCCGACGCGTCGAGGAACAGGATGCGGTAGTCGACGCCGGACTCGCGCAGCTGGGCGAGGACGGCGAGCAGGTCGGCGAAGAACTCCCGGCCGCGCACGTCCACGACCGCCGCGAGCCGCAGGTCGGCGCTCGGGGGGCCCCCGTGCGTGAGCATCCCCACCAGGTGGGTGAGCATCTGGGCGGGCAGGTTGTCGACGACGTACCAGCCCATGTCCTCCAGGACGGCGCCCGCGCGGGTGCGGCCGGCGCCGGACATGCCGGTGATGATCAGGACGTGCGGCTGCTGGAGGTGGGGAGCCGCGGTGGCGGCCTCGATCGCCGGGATGCCGGTGGGCACCGTGATCGGCGAGATCTCGTCGCTCATGAGCCCAGCATGCCAGCCGTGCCGGGGGCGGGCTGCGCGGGCTCCGGGGACGGCGCGGCGTCCGGGGACGGCGCGGCGTCCGGGGACGGCGCGGCGAGGGCGGCGACGACCGCGGCGGCGGTGCGCGCCCCCATGCCGGGCACCGACGCGATCTCCTCGGCCGAGGCCGCCTTGAGCCGCTTGAGCGAGCCGAAGTGCTTGAGCAGCGCCGCGGACCGCGCCGGGCCGAGGCCGGGCACGGAGTCGAGGGCCGAGACGGTCATGCCCTTGCTGCGCTTCTTGCGGTGCGCGGTGATCGCGAACCGGTGCGCCTCGTCGCGGACGCGCTGCAGCAGGTACAGCCCCTCGGACGACCGCTGGAGGATCACCGGGTAGTCCTCCCCCGGCAGCCACACCTCCTCCAGCCGCTTCGCGAGGCCGCAGAGCGCCACGTCGTCGATGCCGAGCTCCGCCAGCGCGGCGGCCGCGGCGGCCACCTGGGGCGGGCCGCCGTCGACCACGACGAGGTTCGGCGGGTACGCGAACCGCTGCGGGCGCCCGGTGGTCTCGTCGATGGGACCCGACCGCAGGGGGCCGGCGTCCGCGTCCGCCAGCGCCTCGGCGACCTGGTCCTCCCCCAGCCCGAGCTCCAGGTCACCGGCCTGCTCCCGCTCCGCGAGGTAGCGGCGGAACCGGCGGGTGATCACCTCGTGCATGGCGGCGGTGTCGTCGCGCGCGCCGGTGCCCTCCGGACCGCGGATGCCGAACGTCCGGTACTCGCTCTTGCGGGGCAGCCCGTCCTCGAACACCACCATCGACGCGACCTGGTACGTCCCCTGGTTGTGCGAGACGTCGTAGCACTCGATGCGCAGCGGCGCCGTCTCCAGCGCGAGCGCCTCCTGGATCTCCCGCAGCGCCTGGCTGCGGGTCGTGAGGTCCCCGGCACGGCGGGTGCGGTGCAGCGCGAGGGCGTGCTCCGCGTTCTTCCGGACCGTCTCCGCGAGCTCGTGCTTGGCGCCGCGCTGCGCGACGCGGACCTGCACGCGGCTGCCCCGCAGGCCGGAGAGCCACGCCTCGACCTGCTCGAGGTCCGGGGGCAGCACCGGGACGAGCACCTCGCGCGGGACCGCGCCGGCAGTGGCACCCGCGGCGGCGTCACCGCCCGGGGTGTCCCCGTAGACCTGCTGGAGCAGGTGCTCGACCAGGTCGGCGTCGGTGAGCGCCTCGACCTTCTCGACCACCCAGCCGCGCTGACCGCGGATGCGGCCGCCGCGGACGTGGAACACCTGGACGGCGGCCTCGAGCTCGTCGCCGGCCAGGGCGAAGATGTCGGCGTCCGTGCCGTCCGCGAGGACGACCGCGTTCTTCTCGGTCGCCCGCTGCAGCGCCGCGATGTCGTCGCGCAGCCGGGCGGCGCGCTCGAAGTCCAGCTCGTTCGACGCCTCCTGCATGCGCGCCGTCAGCCGCTTGGTGAACCGGGCGGTGTCACCGGCCATGAAGTCGGCGAACTCCTCCGCGAGGACGTGGTGGTCCTCCTGGGAGATCTTGCCGACGCAGGGCGCCGAGCACTTGTCGATGTACCCCAGCAGGCACGGCCGGCCCTGCTGCCGGGCGCGCTTGAACACCCCAGCGGAGCAGGTGCGCACCGGGAACACGCGCAGCAGCAGGTCGACCGTCTCCCGGATCGCCCAGGCGTGCGCGTACGGGCCGAAGTACCGGGTGCCGGGGCGCTTGGCGCCGCGCATCACCTGCACGCGCGGGTACTGGTCCGCCAGGGTGACCGCGAGGTACGGGTAGGACTTGTCGTCCCGGTACTTCACGTTGAACCGCGGGTCGAACTCCTTGATCCAGGAGTACTCCAGCGCCAGCGCCTCGACCTCGGTGCCGACGACGGTCCACTGCACCGAGGCCGCCGTCGTGACCATCGTCTGCGTGCGCGGGTGCAGGTTCGCGACGTCCTGGAAGTACGAGCTCAGGCGCTGGCGCAGGCTCTTCGCCTTGCCGACGTAGATGACCCGGCCGTGCTCGTCGCGGAACCGGTACACCCCGGGTGAGTCCGGGATCTCCCCCGGCGCGGGGCGGTAGGTCGCGGGATCAGCCATATGGAGCAGCCTAATTCGACCTGCCGACACATCCTGCGCGGGACCGGCCGGGGCGGGAGGCACCGGGGCGCCTACCCTGAGGCATGAGCCTCCTGCACACGTACGCCGCCGACGTCGTGTGGACGGGCGCGGGCGCGTCCGGGACGACCGGGTACACGTCCTACGGCCGCGAGCACGAGGTGCAGGTCGCGGGCAAGCCGACGATCCTCGGGTCCGCGGACCCGGCGTTCCGGGGCGACCCGACGCGGCACAACCCGGAGGAGCTGCTCGTCGCCGCCCTGGCCGAGTGCCACATGCTCTGGTTCCTGCACTTCGCCGCCACGTCGGGCGTGGTCGTCGTCGGGTACAGCGACCGGGCCACCGGGACCATGCGGGTCGAGGCGGCGGGGCACGGGCAGTTCACCGAGGTGATCCTGCGTCCGCTCGTGACCGTGCGGCCCGGCGGCGCCGTCGCGGCGGCCGGTGACGACGCGTCCGGGCTGGACGCCCAGCTCGCCGACCTGCACCACCGGGCGCACGAGCACTGCTACATCAGCCGGTCGGTGAGCTTCCCGGTGCTGACCGAGCCGGCGCCCGCGGTGCTGGAGGCCGCGGACGCCGACCCGGTTCCGGGCTGACCTGGTCGCCGGGCTGAGCCGGTCGAGCCCCGTCAGGCGCTGACGGGCTCGCGCTTGTCGTCCAGCACCTCCGCCAGGAACGTCCCGGTGTGGCTGCCCTCGACGCGCGCGACCTGCTCGGGCGTGCCCTGGGCGACGACCGTGCCGCCGCCCGAACCGCCCTCGGGCCCCATGTCGATGACCCAGTCGGCGTTCTTGATCACGTCGAGGTTGTGCTCGATCACGATCACGGTGTTGCCCTTGTCGACCAGGCCCTGCAGGACGCCCAGCAGCTTGCGGATGTCCTCGAAGTGCAGGCCGGTGGTCGGCTCGTCCAGGACGTACGCGGTGCGGCCCGTGGACCGGCGCTGCAGCTCGGTGGCGAGCTTCACGCGCTGCGCCTCGCCGCCGGACAGCGTGGGGGCGGGCTGGCCGAGCCGCACGTAGCCGAGCCCGACGTCGACGAGGGTGCGCAGGTGCCGGCTGATCGCGGGGACCGCTGCGAAGAAGTCCGCGGCCTCCTCGATCGGCATGTCCAGCACCTCGGCGACCGTCTTGCCCTTGAAGTGCACCTCGAGCGTCTCGCGGTTGTACCGGGCGCCGTGGCAGACCTCGCAGGGGACGTAGACGTCCGGCAGGAAGTTCATCTCGATCTTCAGCGTGCCGTCGCCCGAGCACGCCTCGCAGCGGCCGCCCTTGACGTTGAACGAGAACCGGCCGGCGGTGTACCCGCGGACCTTCGCCTCGGTGGTCTCGGCGAACAGCTTGCGGATCCGGTCCCACACGCCGGTGTACGTCGCGGGGTTCGAGCGCGGGGTGCGGCCGATCGGGCCCTGGTCGACGTGCACGACCTTGTCGAGCTGGTCGAGCCCGGTGACCCGCTTGTGCCGGCCCGCGACGCGTCGGGCGCCGTTGAGCTCGTTGGCCATCACGGTGTAGAGGATCGAGTTCACGAGCGTGGACTTCCCGGAGCCCGACACGCCGGTCACCGCCGTGAGCGTGCCCAGGGGGAACGACACGTCGACGCCCTGCAGGTTGTGCTCCCGCGCGCCGACGACCGTGACCTGACGCTTCTTGTCGACCTTGCGGCGCTGAGCGGGCATCGGGATCGTCCGGCGTCCGGACAGGTACGCACCGGTCACCGACTCGCGCGACGCCAGCAGGCCCTCGAGGTCGCCGGAGTGCACGACGCGGCCGCCGTGCTCGCCCGCGCCGGGGCCGACGTCGACGATCCAGTCGGCCGTCCGGATGGTGTCCTCGTCGTGCTCCACGACGATGAGCGTGTTGCCGAGGTCCCGCAGGCGGGTCAGCGTGTCGATCAGGCGGCGGTTGTCGCGCTGGTGCAGGCCGATGCTCGGCTCGTCCAGCACGTACAGCACGCCGACCAGGCCGGAGCCGATCTGCGTGGCGAGCCGGATGCGCTGCGCCTCGCCGCCGGACAGCGTGCCGGCGGGCCGCATGAGCGAGAGGTAGTCGAGGCCGACGTCCAGCAGGAAGCCGAGGCGGGCCTGGATCTCCTTGAGCACCTGCTCGGCGATCTGCCGCTCGCGGACCCCGAGCTCCAGGGAGTCGAGGAAGTCGCGCGCCTCCCGGATCGGCAGGGCGCACACGTCGGCGATGGACTTGCCGCCGACGAGCACCGCGAGCACCTCGGGCTTGAGGCGCGTGCCGTCGCACACGGGGCACGGCGTCTCGCGCATGAACGCCTCGTACTTCTCCTTGCTCCACTCCGACTCGGTCTCGCCGTGCCGGCGCTCGAGGAACGTGACGACGCCCTCGAAGCCGGTGGAGTACTGCCGCTCGCGGCCCCAGCGGTTCTTGTACTTGACGTGCACCTTGTGGTTCTCGCCGTACAGCACCGCCTTGCGGGCCCGCTCGGGGAGCGCGCGCCACGGCTGGTCCATGGAGAAGCCGAGGTCCGAGGCGAGGGCGTCGAGCACACGCTCGAAGTACTCCGAGGAGATCTGCGCCCACGGCGCGATCGCGCCCTCGCGCAGCGACAGGTCCTCGTCCGGGACGACGAGGTCCGGGTCGACCTCCAGCCGCGAGCCGAGGCCCGTGCACTCCGGGCAGGCGCCGTACGGGGCGTTGAACGAGAACGTGCGCGGCTCGATCTCCTCCAGCGTGAGCTGGTGGTCGTTCGGGCACGCGCGGTTCTCGGAGAAGCGCCGCTCCCGCTCGGGGTCGTCCGGGTCGGCGTCGACCATCTCGACGACCAGCAGGCCGCCGGCCAGGCCGAGGGCGGTCTCCACGGAGTCGGTCAGCCGGCGCTGCACGCCCTCGCGGGCGACCAGGCGGTCGACGACGACCTCGATGTCGTGCTTGAGCTTCTTCTCCAGCGCCGGCGGCTCGGCGAGCTGGACGACCTCGCCGTCCACCCGGGCACGGGCGAAGCCCTTGGCCTGGAGCTCCTTGAACAGGTCGGCGTACTCGCCCTTGCGGCCACGGATGACCGGCGCGAGCACCTGGTACCGCGTGCCGTCCGGGAGCTCGAGCAGCCGGTCCACGATCTGCTGCGGGGTCTGCGCGGTCACGCGCTCGCCGCACACCGGGCAGTGCTGGGTGCCGGCGCGCGCGAACAGCAGGCGCAGGTAGTCGTAGACCTCGGTGATGGTGCCGACCGTCGACCGCGGGTTCCGGTTGGTCGACTTCTGGTCGATCGAGACCGCCGGGGACAGGCCCTCGATGAAGTCGACGTCGGGCTTGTCCATCTGCCCGAGGAACTGCCGGGCGTACGCCGAGAGCGACTCGACGTACCGCCGCTGCCCCTCCGCGAAGATGGTGTCGAAGGCCAGCGAGGACTTCCCCGAGCCGGACAGCCCCGTGAACACGATGAGCCGGTCACGCGGGAGATCCAGGTCGACGTTGCGCAGGTTGTGCTCGCGGGCCCCCTGGACCACCAGTCGATCATTCACGCGCGCCATGCTACGGCGCAGCACCGACACACGCACATGTGTTCGAACGGTGCGCACGGCTCGGGCGGCGCGTCCGTGCTGCTCGGACGCATGATGAGGCCATGCCCGACCCGCGCCCCACCGCCTCGTCCGTGACGCAGCCCACGGCGGCGCCCGCGCCACCGACCCCGATCGGCGACTACGCCGTGCTCGGCGACGGGCGGACGGCAGCGCTGGTCTCGCGGGCCGGCTCGGTGGACTGGCTCTGCGCCCCGCGGTTCGACTCCCCCGCGTGCTTCGCCGCCCTGCTCGGCGGGCCCGAGCACGGCCGGTGGCTGCTCACCGTGCCCGACGCGACCCGGGTCACGCGCCGGTACCTCGGCGACTCGTTCGTGCTCGAGACCACCTTCGAGTCACCGACGGGGACCGCGGTCCTGCTCGACGCCATGCCGCTCCGCGACGGGCGCTGCGACGTCGTCCGGCGGATCACCGCGACCGCGGGGACGGTCGACGTGCGGCACGAGTGGGTCGTGCGGTTCGGCTACGGCAAGGTCGAGCCCTGGGTGCACCGCGTGACCGACCCGGACGGCGCGGAGGTGATCCAGGCGGTGGCGGGACCCGACAGCCTGGTGCTGCGCGGCGAGCGGCTGCCGCGACCGCGCGGCCGTGGCGAGCGCCGCGCGCACGTCGACGAGTTCTCCCTCGCGGCCGGGGAGTCCGTCGAGGTGTCGTCGACGTGGGTGCCGTCGTGGCTCCCGGTCCCGCGCGCCCCCCGCCTGGAGCACCGCATCGAGGCCACGGAGCACCGGTGGGGCCGCTGGGCGCAGGCCTGCCGGTACACCGGCGCCTACCGGGACGCCGTCGTGCGGTCGCTGCTCGTGCTGCGCCTGCTGAGCGACTCCGAGACCGGCGGGATCGTCGCGGCGGTGACCACGTCGCTGCCCGAGGACTTCGGCGGCGAGCGGAACTGGGACTACCGGTACTGCTGGCTGCGGGACGCGGCCATGACCCTGGAGGCGCTGCTCGAGCACGGCTACCGGGAGGAGGCCCAGGCGTGGCGGCAGTGGCTGCTGCGCGCGGTCGCGGGCGACCCGGCCGACGTCCAGATCATGTACGCGGTGGACGGCAGCCGGGAGCTGCCGGAGCGGACCCTCGACCACCTCCCCGGGTACGCGGGCTCCCGGCCGGTGCGGGTCGGCAACGCCGCCGTCGGCCAGGTGCAGAACGACGTGCTCGGCGAGGTGATGTGCGCCCTGCACCTCGCCCGGTCCGTGGGCGTCGCCGAGAGCACCGACTCCTGGTCGCTCCAGGTGCACCTGGTCGACCACCTGTGCCGGACGTGGCGGCAGCCGGACAGCGGCATCTGGGAGGTCCGCGGCGAGCCCCGGCACTTCACGCACTCGAAGGTGATGGCGTGGGCCGCGCTCGACCGCGCCGTGCGCGCCGTCGAGGAGCACGGCCTGCCCGGCCCCGTCGACCGCTGGCGGCAGGAGCGCGACGCTGTGCACGCGGACGTCCTCGCGCACGGCTGGGACGCCGGCCGCGGGACGTTCGTGCAGTACTACGGCGCCACGCACACCGACGCGTCGCTGCTGCAGCTCGTGCAGGTCGGCTTCCTGCCCCCGGGCGACCCGCGGCTGGCCGGCACGATCGCCGCGGTGCGCGCCGAGCTCGAGGTGGCCCCCGGGCTCCTGCACCGGTACCGCCCCGAGCGCACCGACGACGGCGTGCGCGGCGGCGAGCACCCGTTCCTCGCGTGCTCCGGCTGGCTCGCCGACGCGCTCGCCCGGCAGGGGGACGTCGCGGGGGCGGCCGCCGTGCTCGACGTGCTGACGGGGCTGCTGACGGACGTCGGCCTGCTCGCCGAGCAGCACGACCCGGCGACCGGGCGGATGGCGGGGAACCTGCCGCAGGCGCTGTCGCACCTCGCGCTGGTGCGGGCGGTGCACAGCCACGAGGAGGCGGTGGCGCGGGCGGGGCGTCCGGAGCCCACCGCCGAGACGGTGGGCCGCCCGTGACCGCGGCGGACGGGCTGGTGCTCGACGACCTCGTCCTGCGGACGCTCCGCGTGGGACCGATGGAGAACCAGGCGTACCTGCTCACCTGCCGGCGGACCGGCGCGCAGCTGCTCGTCGACGCCGCCGCCGAGCCCGACCGCCTGCTCGCGCTCGTCCGCACGGGATCGCCCGACGGGCGGCTCGACCTGGTCGTCACCACGCACCGGCACGCCGACCACCTCGGCGCGCTCGCGGCGGTGCTGGCGGCCACCGGGGCGCCGCACGCCGCGGGTGAGGCCGACGTGGACGCGGTGGCGGCGGCCGCCGGCACGACGCCGCCGCGCGCCCTGCGGCACGGGGACGTGCTGGCCGTCGGCGACCTCCGGCTCGAGGTGATCGCCCTGCGCGGGCACACCCCCGGCGCGATCGCCCTCGCCTACCGGGAGCCCGACGTCGTGCGGCAGGAGGGGGCCGCCGCCGGACGCGTGCACCTGCTCACCGGCGACTCGCTGTTCCCGGGCGGGCCGGGCCGCACCACGAGCCCGGCGGACTTCGCCTCGCTGATGGACGACCTGGAGCGGCGGGTGTTCGCGCGGTTCGACGACGACACGTGCGTGCACCCCGGGCACGGGCGGGGCACGACGCTCGGCGCGGAGCGGCCCTCGCTGGGCGCGTGGCGGTCGCGCGGCTGGTGACTGTGCGGCCGGGAGCCGTGCCGCCGGTGACCGTGCGGCCGGTGACCGTGCGGCCGGTGACCCTGCGGCCGGTGACCACGCGCCGGCGGTTGGACCGCGCCGTGGCCGGGCGAACTTCCGGACGCGTTCGTCCTGGTCTCCCCCGGTTCTGCCATAGTGGCGCACAGCATCGACACAGAGAACGAGGGGATATCCATGTCCAACGACGGCACCTCCACGCCGGAACCGGGCAAGCAGCCCGACAGCAGCGGCTGGCCCAGCCCCGGTACGGGCGCCGAACCGCCGGCCGCGCCGGCCCCGTCCGGCTACGAGGCGACGTCCGGCGCCGGCGAGGCGCCCGGTCAGGCCGACCCGACGCAGGCGTACCCCGCCGCCGACCCCACGCAGGCCTACCCGGCCGCCGACCCGACGCAGGCGTACCCCGCGGCCAGCCCCACGCAGGCGTACCCCGCCGCGGGCGGCTACCCCCAGCCGGGCTACCCGCAGGGCTCGTACCCCCAGGGGTCGTCCGCACAGGGTTCGTCCGCACAGGGCGGTGAGCAGCAGGGCGGCTACCCCCAGGCCGGCTACCCGCAGGGCGGCTATCCCCAGGCCGGCTACCCGCAGGGCGACCAGCAGCAGGGCGGCTACCCCGGCGGCGGCTACCCCGGCGGCGGCTACCCGGGCGCCCCGTCCCCGTACGCCCCCGGCCAGTACCCCGGCCCCCCGCAGGGCTCCAGCACCGACGGCGTGTCGATCGCCGCCCTGGTCACCGGCATCTTCGGCCTGGGCGTCATCCCGATCGTCCTCGGCGTGATCGGCCTGCGCCGCACCAAGCAGAAGGGCACCCAGGGCAAGGGCCTCGCGATCGCGGGCATCGTCCTGGGCTCGCTCGCGATCCTCGCGTCGATCGCCATCGGCGTCGCGATCTTCCTCGGCATCACCGCGCACAACGAGCGCATGGACGACCTGCGCTCCGACTGCGAGTCCGGCGAGATGGCGGCGTGCGACGACCTCTACCAGGAGTCGACGCCCGGCTCCGACGACGAGGACTTCGGCTGGACGTGCGGCGACCGCACCGACGGCGGCGCGGGCTGCACGGCGATCGACCCGACGCGGTTCACCTACGGCGACGACGAGGCGCTCGACGCCCTGTGGGACGCCTGCGAGTCGGGTGACGCGGCCGCGTGCGACGAGCTCTACAGCTCCGCCCCCTCGGGGTCCGACTACGAGGAGTTCGGCGCCACCTGCGGCGGGCTGACCGACGGCACCGAGTTCTGCGACACCGCCGAGGAGGCCGTGCCCGAGGAGGAGACCACCTCCGGTGCGCAGACCTACGGCGACGACCCGGCCCTCGACGCCCTGTGGGACGCCTGCGAGGCCGGCAGCGGCACCGCGTGCGACGACCTGTACTGGCAGTCGGAGTCCGGCTCCGCGTACGAGGAGTTCGGCACCACCTGCGGCAACCGCGTCGAGTTCGCGGCGAGCTGCGCCGCGGAGATCGGCGGCTGACGCAGCCGCTCCCCCGCACGACGACGGCCCCGGGCAGCACGCCCGGGGCCGTCGTCGTGCGTGCGCCGTCCCGTCAGCGGTCGAGCGGCCCGAGCCACGCGGTCGCGACGGTCCCGTGCGCCGACTCGTCGTCCGACGGGTGGAAGATCCCGGCGAGCACGTCGCGGTACAGCCGCCCGAGCTCGCTGCCGCTGAAGTACGAGCCGCCGCCGGACACGCGGATCGCCTGGTCCACCACCACGCGCGCCGTCTCGGTGGCCCGGACCTTCAGGCCGACCAGCCGGGCGAACCACCGGGCGCCGTGGTCCACCTGCTCGTCGACGTCCCGCGCGAGCGCCCACACCTGCGGCTCGATGCCGTCCTGGGTGATCGCGGCGTCGGCCACCCGCCACCGGATGTCCGGGTCCTGCGCGTAGCTGCGGCCGTCGTTCTTCATGGACGTGCGCCGGTGCGCGGCCGCGACCGCGAGGTCGAGCGCGCGGCGGCCGATCCCCGTGTAGACCGCGGCCAGCAGGACCTCGAACACCGCGAACAGGGCGAACACGTACGGGTCGGCGCTCGGCCCCGGCGGCAGCGCGCGGAACACGCGCTCGGCCCGCGCCGGCGCGCCGTCGAGCACCGTGGTGCAGCTCTGGGTCGCGCGCATGCCGAGCGTGTCCCAGTCGTCCTTCGTCCGGATGCCGCCGTCCTCCCGGGACACGACGGCGTGCACGAGGCGCGGGCCGTCCGGGTGGTCCTCGTCCAGCCCGAACGTCGCGAGCCTCGTCCACACCGGCGACAGCGACGTGAAGATCTTCGTCCCGGTGAACCGGTAGCCGCCGTCCGCCTGCCGCTCGGCCCGCGTCCGGGAGCCGAACATCACGAGGTCGTTGCCGGCCTCCGAGTTCCCGAACGCGAACACCTCCCCCTCGGCCGCGTCCCGCAGGACGAACGCCAGCGAGTCGTCGCCGCGCGCCGCGAGCACCGCGGCCATGCCGGTCACCACGAGGTGCATGTTCACGGCCAGGGCCGTCGCCGGCGCCGCGCCAGACAGCCGCGCCTGCTCGCGTGCCACCTCCGCCAGCGTGAGGCCGGCACCACCGAGCTCGGCCGGGACGAACGCCGCGAGGTAGCCGGCGGCCCGCAGGTCCGCGAGGTCGTCGTGCGGGAACGTGTTCTCGCGGTCGTGCACGGGCGCCCGCTCCGCGATCCGGGCGAGCACGTCGTCGGTCAGCAGCGTCCGGGGGGCCGGGCGGGTCATCGTCACGCCCCCAGCACGTCGGGGTCGGGACCGATGCGTCCGCCCCGGTCGAGACCGGCGATCCGCTCGTGGTCCTCCGCGGTCAGCGAGAAGCCGAGGACGTCGAGGTTCGCGCGGATCCGCTCCGGCGTCACCGACTTCGGGATCACCACCGTGCCGAGGTCCAGGTGCCAGCGCAGCACCGCCTGCGCGGGCGTCACGCCGTGCGCGCGGGCCACGTCGACGATCACCGGGTCGTCCAGGAGCCCGGTGTCCCGGCCCAGCGGCGACCAGGCCTCGGTCGCGATGCCGTGCTCCGCGTGGAAGGCGCGCAGCTCACGCTGCTGCAGGTACGGGTGCAGCTCGACCTGGTTGAGGACCGGCACCTCCCCGGAGTCGTCGATCACCCGCCGCAGGTGCGCGGGCGTGAAGTTCGAGACCCCCACCGACCGCACCCGGCCGGCGTCCCGCAGCTCGACCAGCGTGCGCCAGGTCTCCGCGTACAGGTCCTGCCCGGGGAACGGCCAGTGGATGAGGTACAGGTCCGGGACGCCCAGGTCGAGCCGGGCCACCGACGCCTCGAAGGCCGCGAGGGTGCGGTCGCGGCCCTGGTCGTCGTTCCACAGCTTCGTGGTGACGTAGACGTCGTCGCGCGGCAGGCCCGAGGCGCGCACCGCGCGGCCCACGCCCGCCTCGTTGCCGTACAGCTTCGCGGTGTCGACGAGGCGGTAGCCCGCGGCGAGCGCGTGGCCGACCGCCGCCTCCGCGCCGGCGTCGTCGACCTTGAACACGCCGAAGCCGACCTGCGGGATGGAGGTGCCGTCCCGCAGCGGGACGGCCGGGACCTGGGAAGGGGTGAGGCTCATACGGCTACTCTCGCACCCCCGCGCGGGTGGCCGGGCGCGTGCGGCAGGATGACCGCATGACCACCTTCGCCGTCCGGTACACCTACGA
Source organism: Cellulomonas endometrii (assembly GCF_949769265.1). NCBI lineage: Bacteria > Bacillati > Actinomycetota > Actinomycetes > Micrococcales > Cellulomonadaceae > Cellulomonas > Cellulomonas endometrii. The sequence continues at coordinate 495,392 of NZ_CATKPC010000001.1, forward strand.
CCAGCGCGCCGACCTGCAGGACCAGGTCCGCCCCGAGCACCGCGCGTACCTGGGCGAGCTCGCCGAGCGCGGGCTGCTGCACGGGTCCGGGCCGTTCACCGACGGGGCGCCCGGTGCGCTCCTGGCGTTCGAGACCACCGACCGCGCCGCGCTCGAGGTGCTCCTGGCCGACGACCCGTTCGCCCGGGCCGGCGTCATCGCGGACGTCGAGATCCGCGAGTGGAAGCTCGTCATCGGCCCCTGGGCGGCCGGCGTGGCGGGCTGACGCCGCCGGTCCCGCCGCCCCGGCGCGGCGTCAGCGCGCGTCGACCTCGGCCGTCGCGCGCCGCTCGTCGCGCCGGGACGCGGCGATGCTCGTGGCCGCGGTGACGGCCAGCGTCACGACGATCACCGCGAGCGACACCCACGACGGCAGCTCGGGCGCCCACCCGACGGACTCGCCGCCGTTGACGAACGGCAGCGTGTTCTCGTGGAGCGCCTGCAGCACGAGCTTCACGCCGATGAATCCGAGCAGCACGCCGAGCCCGATGTTGAGGTAGCGCAGCCGGGTGAGCAGCCCGCCGAGCAGGAAGTACAGCTGGCGCAGGCCCATCAGCGCGAACACGTTGGCCATGAGGACCAGGTACGGCTCCTGCGTGAGGCCGAACACCGCGGGGATCGAGTCGAACGCGAACAGCAGGTCCGTCGCACCGATCGCCACCAGCACGAGCAGCATCGGCGTGACGTGCCGCCGGCCCTCGACCCGGGCCGTGAGCCGGACGCCGTGGTACCCGTCGGTCGTCGGCAGGAACCGCTGCACGACCCGGACCAACGCCGGCGCCTTGTAGTCGTCGGCCGCCTCGTCCGCGTCCTCGCCGACCCCCTCGCGGGCGACCTTCACGGCTGTCCACACCAGGAACGCGCCGAACAGGTAGAACACCCACGAGAACGACGCGATCGCCGCGGCGCCGATCCCGATGAACACCCCGCGGAACACCAGCGCCAGGATGATGCCGATCAGCAGCGCCGTCTGCTGGTACTGCCGCGGCACGGCGAACCGGGACATGATCAGCAGGAACACGAACAGGTTGTCGACCGACAGCGAGTACTCGGTCAGCCACCCGGCGACGAACTCCCCCGCCGGGTCGGCGCCCCAGACCAGGGCGACGACCACGGCGAAGGCGAGCGCCAGGCCGATGTACACACCGAGGTACCGCAGGCACTCCGCCGTCGACGGGATGTGCGGCCGCCGGCCCACCACCGCCACGTCCAGGATCAGGACGGCGGCGGCGAGGCCGAGGGACACGCACCAGACGAGCGGCGAGACGTCCATGCGCGGGTCAGTGCTCCTTGGTGACGGCAGGCTCCTCGGCGGCGGTCACGGCCGGGGCGGCGTCGCGGTCGTCGCGCCGGGTCTTGGCCAGGCTCGCGATCGTGGCGACGGTCAGCGTACCGAGGATGACGAGCAGCGAGAGCCACGTCGGGATCTCCGGGGCCCACTCGATGTGCTCGCCGCCGTTGATGAAGGGCAGCTCGTTCTCGTGCATCGCGTGCAGCACCAGCTTCACGCCGATGAACGCCAGGATGAACGCCAGGCCCTTGTTGAGGTACACCAGGCGCTCCAGCAGCCCGCCGATCAGGAAGTACAGCTGGCGCAGGCCGAGCAGCGCGAACGCGTTGGCCGTGAACACGATGTACGGCTCCTGCGTCAGGCCGTAGATCGCGGGGATCGAGTCGAGCGCGAAGAGCAGGTCGGTCGAGCCGATCGCCACCATCACGACGAGCATCGGGGTGATGAACCGCTTGCCGTCGATGCGGGTGGTGAGGCGGTCGCCGTGGTACTCGTTCGTCGTCGGGACGACCTTCTTCAGCAGCCGGACCGCGAGACCGTCCTTCTCCTCGCTCGCGTGCTCCAGCTCGTCCGCCTCGTGCTTCTCCCGGGCGAGCTTGATGCCGGTGTACACGAGGAACGCGCCGAAGATGTAGAACACCCAGGACCAGCGCTCGATGGCCGCGGCCCCCGCGAGGATGAACACCGTGCGCAGGACCAGCGCGATCACGACGCCGACCAGGAGCACCTTCTGCTGGAACTCCCGGGGTACCGCGAACTTCGTCATGATGATGAGGAAGACGAAGAGGTTGTCGACCGACAGGCTCTTCTCGGTCACGTACCCGGCGAAGTACTCGGTGCCGTGGCCCCAGCCCCACACCATCCCCAGGCCCACGCCGAAGACGATCGCCAGGGCGATGTACACCGTGGACCAGATCGCGGCCTCGCGGAACGACGGTGCGTGGGGCGTGCGGACGTGCGCGAAGAAGTCGAACACGATCAGACCGACGATCGCGACACCCGTCACGATCCAGACCCACAGGTCGACAGACATAGATCACCCTCCGGTACAGACGACGAAGTACCGGAGGTCTCTCCCACCCGTGAACCGGGCCGACGTCCCGGGCCGGCGTCAGAGGCGGCCGTGATGACGGGGGCGTCGTGTCGGGATACTCCCCTCCACTGCGTGCGCAAGCATAGGTCATGAGTCCCACGTCGGCAGCATGACCCGCGACACGTCAGGGACCTCGCCCGCGCGGCACGGTCACACCACGCAGAACTCGTTGCCCTCGGGGTCCGCCATGACCACCCAGGCGCCCTCGCGGGGGTCGTCGTGCTCGCGGAGCACCGTGGCACCCGCCGCGACCAGGGTGCCCGCGTGCGCCCGGGCGGCGGCGAGCTTCGCCGGGCGGTCCTCGCGGTCGACGCGGGCGCCCCCGGGCGAGGACACGTCGAGGTGCACCCGGTTCTTCGCGGTCTTGCCCTCCGGGACCCGCTGGAAGTACACCCGCGGCCCCGTGCCCTCCGGGTCCACCAGCGCGTACGCCACGTCGCGGTCCCCCGGGTCGACGCCCCACGCGTCCAGAGCCGCCTCCCACGAGTCGAAGCCCGGCGGTGGCGGCTCCTCCACGTAGCCCAGGGCCACCGCCCAGAACGCGCCGAGCGCGCGCGGCGATCCGGCGTCGAACGTGACCTGGAACCCGTGCCCCATGCTGGCCTCCGTCGTCGTGGCGGTCGGGAGTGGTCGGGACCTCGACCCGCCGGGCCAGGCCGTCGCGGCGGGTCAGGCCGTCGCGGCGTGCATCTGCCGCAGCTCCTTCTTCAGCCCCGAGATCTCGTCGCGCAGCCGGGCGGCGAGCTCGAACTGCAGCTCCGCGGCGGCCGCGTGCATCTGGTCGCTGAGCTCCTGGATGAGCCCGGCGAGCTCCCCGGCCGCCGCGCCCGCCAGCTTGGTCCGCTCCGAGGCCGGGCCGGCCTTCGAGCTGAGACCGGGCACCGGCGCCTTGCCGCGGCTGGACTGCCGCCCGGCGCCGCCGAGCAGCTCCGCGGTGTCGGCGTCCTCCCGGGCCAGCAGGTCGGTGATGTCACCGATCTTCTTGCGCAGCGGCTGCGGGTCGACGCCGTGCTCCAGGTTGTACGCCACCTGCTTCTCGCGGCGACGGTTGGTCTCCTCGATCGCCATCTCCATCGCGGCGGTGATCTTGTCGGCGTACATGTGCACCTGGCCCGACACGTTGCGGGCCGCGCGGCCGATCGTCTGGATCAGCGACTTCCCGGACCGCAGGAAGCCCTCCTTGTCGGCGTCCAGGATCGCGACGAGCGACACCTCCGGCAGGTCGAGGCCCTCGCGGAGCAGGTTGATGCCGACCAGCACGTCGTACTCGCCGAGCCGCAGCTCGCGCAGCAGCTCCACGCGGCGCAGCGTGTCGACCTCCGAGTGCAGGTAGCGGACCCGGACCCCCTTCTCGAGGAAGTAGTCCGTCAGGTCCTCCGCCATCTTCTTGGTGAGGGTCGTGACCAGGACGCGCTCGTCCTTCTCGACGCGGGTGCGGATCTCGTCCAGCAGGTCGTCGATCTGGCCCTTCGTCGGCTTCACGACGACCTCCGGGTCGACCAGGCCGGTCGGGCGGATGATCTGCTCGACCACGCCGTCCGACATGGCGAGCTCGTAGTCGCCCGGCGTCGCCGACAGGTACACCGTCTGGCCGATGCGGTCGACGAACTCCTCCCAGCGCAGCGGCCGGTTGTCCATCGCGCTCGGCAGGCGGAACCCGAAGTCGACGAGGTTCCGCTTGCGGGACATGTCGCCCTCGAACATCGCGCCGATCTGCGGGACCGTCACGTGCGACTCGTCGATGACGAGCAGGAAGTCCTCGGGGAAGTAGTCGAGCAGGGTGTTCGGCGCCGTGCCCGGTGCGCGCCCGTCGATGTGCCGGGAGTAGTTCTCGATCCCGGAGCACGAGCCGATCTGGCGCATCATCTCGATGTCGTACGTGGTGCGCATGCGCAGTCGCTGCGCCTCCAGGAGCTTGTTCTGGCGCTCCAGGTCCTTCAGCCGCTCCTCGAGCTCGTGCTCGATGCCGGCGATGGCGCGCTCCATCCGCTCCGGCCCGGCGACGTAGTGGGTGGCCGGGAAGACGTGCACCTGCTTCTCGTTGCGCACGACCTCACCCGTCAGCGGGTGCAGGGTCTGGATCGCCTCGATCTCGTCGCCGAAGAACTCGATGCGGATGGCGAGCTCCTCGTACACCGGGATGATCTCGACGGTGTCGCCCCGCACGCGGAACGTGCCGCGGGTGAACGCCATGTCGTTGCGGCTGTACTGCATCGACACGAACTGCCGGAGCAGCTGGTCCCGGTCGACCTGGTCCCCGACGTCGAGCGTCACCATGCGGTCGACGTACTCCTGCGGCGTGCCGAGGCCGTAGATGCAGGACACCGACGCGACCACCACGACGTCGCGTCGGGTGAGCAGCGAGGACGTCGCCGAGTGCCGCAGGCGCTCGACCTCGTCGTTGATCGACGAGTCCTTCTCGATGTACGTGTCCGTCTGCGCGATGTACGCCTCGGGCTGGTAGTAGTCGTAGTACGAGACGAAGTACTCGACCGCGTTGTTCGGCAGCAGCTCGCGGAACTCGTTGGCGAGCTGCGCGGCGAGCGTCTTGTTCGGCGCGATCACCAGCGTCGGTCGCTGCAGCTGCTCGATGAGCCAGGCCGTGGTCGCGGACTTGCCCGTACCGGTGGCGCCGAGCAGGGTGACGTCCTTCTCCCCCGCCTGGATGCGCTTCTTGAGCTCGGCGATCGCCGTCGGCTGGTCGCCCGACGGGGTGTACTCGGACACCACCTCGAACGGGGCGACGGTGCGCTGCAGATCGGTGACGGGACGCATGCGTCCACGGTACGACGAGGGTCTGACACACGCGTCGGCCGGGGGCGCCGGTTCGCCGAGGGCGAGCGGGGCGGCGCTCCGACTCGTCCACAGGTCGCGGCGGGTTGCGTCGTCCCCAGGGAGCAGCACCCGGGGACGCGCGGTGCCGGTACGGGCTCGTTACGGTCCCGACATGCCGGCCGACCTCGACGAGCGCCCCGCCTCGCCACCCACCCGCCTCACCGCGGCGTGGGCCGAGGTCGGGCGCCGTCAGCGCGCCGCTGACTTCCGCGACCGGCTGGAGGCGACGCCCACGGGGTCGCCGTTGGTCGGCGCGCTGGAGTCGCTGGAGCGCGACGGGTTCGACGCCCTCGGCGACCACGAACGGCTGGAGGTCGTCGCCGCGGCGGCACGGCTCGAGGCGTGGGCGCACGCCGTCAAGGCGCGGGCGGCAGCGGCGCTCGACCGTCACGCGTCGATGCGGCCGCCCCGCGAGCGTCCCCGCGCGGGGACAGCGCTCGTCTCCCGGAACGTCACCGCGGCGTCCATCGCGATGCGGCTGCGGTGCTCGCCCCGCGAGGCCGACACGCTGGTGCGGGAGGGCCTGAGCTACGGCGGCGTGCTCTCCGACACCGGCGCGGCGCTCGCCTCCGGCACGATCGACGCCCCGCGGGCCCGGGCGCTCGTCGACCGGTTGTGGGACCAGATGCCGCACATCGCGGCGCACGTCCAGGGCGAGGTCCTCCCGCGCGCCGGCGGACGCACCGCCTACCAGGTCCGCCGCGACGTCGAGCGCGCCCTCGTCCTCGTCGCGCCGGACGACGCCACCGACCGGCACCGCGCGGCCCGGGACGCCCGGTACGTGAGCCGTCCGCTGGCACGGCCCGACGGGATGGCGGCGCTGTGGGTGCTGCTGCCCGCCGTGCAGGCCGTGCAGATCGACTGCGTCCTGGAGGCCGCCGCGCGGACCGCCCGCGCGGCCGGTGACACCCGCACCCTGGCCCAGCTCCGCGCCGACGGGATGTGCGACCTGGTGCTCGGTGCCTCAGCCGGCGGCCACGCCCCGACTCCGGTGACCGCCGAGAGCCAGGCCCGCGCGGGTGCGCTCGAGGGTGGCGACGGCGATGACAGCGGTGACGCCGGTGACAGCGGTGACGACACCATCGGCGCGACGGCCGACGCGCTACCGGTCACCGTGACAGCGCCGCAGCGTCCGCGCACCCAGGTCCTGGTGACCGTCCCGCTCTCGACCCTGATGGGCCTGGACGACGGGCCCGCCGAGCTCGCCGGGTACGGGCCGCTCGACGCGGTGCAGGCCCGGGCGCTCGCGTGGCAGGGCACCTGGCGCCGCCTGGTCACCGACGACCTCTCCGGCACGGTCCTGGACGTCGGGCGAACGCGGTACCGACCACCCGCAGCCCTGGACGAGCACGTGCGTGTCCGCGACAGGACCTGCTCGGCACCTGGCTGCCACGTCCCCGCGGACCGCGCGGACCTCGACCACACGCGGGAGTTCCACCGCCTGCCCGGGGACGACACCGGTACGCCACCCGGCGGCACGAGCCACGACAACCTCGGGCCCGCGTGCCGGTACCACCACCGGTTGAAGACCGAGACCGGCTTCACCCTGCACCAGACCAGCCCCGGGACGTTCGCCTGGACCGACCCCACCGGGCACCAGTACCTCGTGACCCCCGGCCTGGACGGCGCGGTGCGGGAGCTGACCGTCCCGCCGCACCACGACGACGCGCCACCCTTCTGAGGAGCCGGGCGACCCCGGACGCGCGCGCCGGCGACCTCAGGCGAGCGTGCCCGCGGCCAGGGGCACGTCCTCCGTGGTCCGCAGCGCCGTCCGCACGATCGCACGCAGTCCCGCCGCGGCCTCCGGCACGCCGAGCGCCGGCGCACCGTCGGGCACCTGCTCCGGCAGCCGCGGCACGTGGACGAACCCGCCTCTCGCCCCGGGCGCGTGCCCGGCGGCGAGGTGGTCGGCCAACGCGTACGCCACCGTGTTGCAGACGAACGTCCCGGCGGTGTTCGACACCTCTGCCGGGACGCCGGCCGCCGCCATCGCCGCGAAGCAGGCCTTCACCGGCAGCGACGAGAAGTGCGCGACGTCGCCCCCCGGGACGACGGGCACGTCGACCGGCTGGGCGCCGTCCTCGTCGGGGATCCGCGCGTCCTGGACGTTGACCGCCACGCGCTCGACGCCCACGGCCGACCTGCCACCCGCCTCGCCCACGCAGACCACGAGGTCCGGCCGCGTCTCCACCAGCAGCTCGGCGAGCCGACGCGGCGCGCGGGCGAACGAGACGGGCAGCACCGCGGCGACGAGCGACGCGCCCTCCGCGGTGTCGTCCCAGTCCTCCGCCACCGCGCGCACCGCCGCCCACGACGCGTTGACCTCCTGCTGCTCGAACGGCTCGAACCCCGTCAGCAGCACGGTCAGGGGACGGGGCGCGTGGGCGGCGGGGCCGGAGGCCGGTGCCTGCGCATCGGTGGTCGTCATGCGTCCACGTCCTGCTCGTCGCGCCGCTCGGCCGCGAGCCGGTCCCACAGGTGGTCCACCTGCTCCCGCAGCTCGTCGGGGTCGCCGGACCCGTCGAGCAGCACGTCCGCGACGGCCAGCCGGTCGTCGTCGGGCACCTGCGCGGCGATGCGCCGCTCGGCCTCCGCGCGGTCCATCCCGCGGGTGCGGACGAGCCGCTCGACCCTCAGGACGGCGGGCGCGTGCACGACGACGACGAGGTGGAACGAGTCGGCGTACCCGGACTCGACGAGCAGCGGGATGTCGTGCACGACGACCGCACCGGGGTCGGCTGCGGCTGCCGCGGCCTCGCGCTCGGCGGCGAGGCGACGCACCACGGGATGGACGATGCCGTTCAGCCGCTCCCGGGCGGCGGGGTCGGCGAAGACCACCGCGGCGAGCCCGGGCCGGTCGAGCGTGCCGTCGGCCGCGAGCACGCCGGGACCGAAGGCCTCGACCACGTCCGCGAGCCCGGCGGTGCCGGGCGCGACGGCCTCCCGGGACAGGACGTCGTAGTCGACGAGCACCGCCCCGCGCTCCGCGAGTCGTGCCCCGGCGACGGACTTCCCCGCCGCGATGCCCCCGGTCAGTCCGATGCGCTGCATCGCCCCATCGTGCCGTGCGGCGCGGCCGGGCGCACGCGTCAGCGGACGACGTGCCCGGTGGCGCGCAGGTGGTCCTTGACCTGGCCGACGGTGAGCTGGCCGAAGTGGAAGACGCTGGCGGCGAGCACGGCGTCGGCCCCGGCGTCGGCGGCTTGCGCGAAGTGCTCGACGGTCCCGGCGCCGCCGCTGGCGATCAGCGGGATGCGCACCTCGCGGCGCACGTCGCGCAGCATCTCGAGGTCGAAGCCACCCTCGGTGCCGTCGGCGTCCATCGAGTTGAGCAGGATCTCGCCGGCGCCGAGCTCGGCGGCGCGCGCGGCCCAGGCGACGGCGTCGAGGCCCGTGCCACGGCGTCCGCCGTGGGTGGTGACCTCGTAGCCGGAGTCGGTGCGGGTGTCGCCGGTCACGCGCCGGGCGTCGACGGAGAGGGTGAGGACCTGGCTCCCGAACCGGTGGGCGATCTCGGCGATGAGCTGCGGCCGGGCGATCGCCGCGGTGTTCACCCCGACCTTGTCGGCGCCGGCGCGCAGCAGGCGGTCGACGTCGTCGGCGGTGCGCACGCCCCCGCCGACGGTCAGGGGCACGAACACCTGCTCGGCGGTGCGCCGCACGACGTCGTAGGTCGTCTCCCGGTCGCCGGAGGACGCGGACACGTCGAGGAACGTGACCTCGTCGGCGCCCTCGCGGTCGTAGCGGCGGGCGAGCTCGACGGGGTCACCGGCGTCGCGGAGGTTCTCGAAGTTCACGCCCTTGACGACGCGGCCGGCGTCGACGTCCAGGCACGGGATGACCCGCAGGGCGACGGACACGGTCACTCCCCTTCCGGCGCGGCGGTCGCGCCCGGGTCGGCGGCGTCCTCGCGCACGGGCGCACGCGTGGCGAGCAGGTCGATGACGAACACGATGGTCTGCCCGGCGAGCTCCTCGCTCTGCGTCGCGCCGAGGGCGTAGGACGGCGGGACGACGACCATCACCTGGCTCCCGACGGCCTGCTCGACGAGCGCCTCGGACCAGGCGGGGACGTCGTCCAGGGAGAAGGTGGCGGGGGTGCCGTTGGTCCAGGTGGACTCGAACGAGGCGCCGGTGGCCCACACGAAGCCGGTGTACTGGACGGTGATGACGTCGCCCTCGGCCACCTGGTCGCCGGTGCCGCGGATCAGCGGCTGGACGACGAGGTCCGCGGGCGGCTCGGTGCCGGTCGGCGTGATGCTGGGGGCGCCCTCGTCGTCGAGGGCGACGGCGGGCATGCCCTCCCGCGGGGCCACGGGCTCGCCGTCGGCGCGGATCGGCAGGACGTCGAGCACGGTGACGGTCGGGTAGGACGAGGCGCTGGCGTCGGACGCGGGGGTCATCTGCAGCAGCCGGGCGCCGACGTTCTCCCCGGAGAGGGTCGCGTAGAGGTCCTTGCCGAGGTCCTCCTCGGTGAGGAGCCGCGGCGTGGGGCTCGTGGAGTACGACTCCTTGACGAGCGAGGCGTCGGAGGCGTTCTCGAGCCAGAAGTCGAGCAGCACGGGCCGCCCGTCGACGAGCTCGGGACCGGTGCCCTCCCACACGGTCTCGTGCATGGCCTCGGGCACCCGCAGCGGGGTCCGGTAGGTCACGGTCGGCGCCTGCCCGGCCTCTCCGGAGACCACGACCTCGGGGGGCGCGGGGTCCGGGGTGGAGCACCCCACCAGCAGCAGCGCCGCTGCGGCGCACGCGGCCACGAGACGTCGCACGTCGTTCCTTCCGAGGGTCCTGCACGGTCGGCGACCACTGTACGGGGCGCGCGGGTGCCCCCGGGACGCCCGGCCTGGTCAGGCCGGTCGGGCCTCGTGAAGGTGTCGGGGGGCCGCCGTCACATGGACTCGATGAGGCGCTCGACGCGGTCGTCGACGTTCCGGAACGGGTCCTTGCACAGCACCGTGCGCTGGGCCTGGTCGTTGAGCTTGAGGTGCACCCAGTCGACGGTGTAGTCGCGACGGGCGTCCTGCGCCGCCTGCACGAACTCGCCGCGCAGCTTGGCGCGGGTGGTCTGCGGCGGCACGGAGGTGGCCTCGAACACCTCGACGTCGGTGGTGACCCGCTCGACCAGCCCCCGCTGCGCCATGAGGTTGTACAGGCCCTCGGTCCGCGAGATGTCGTGGTACGCCAGGTCCATCCGGGCGACGCGGACGTCCCCGAGCTCGAGGCCGTGCTTGGCGCGGTAGCGCTCGATGAGCCGGTACTTGATGACCCAGTCGAGCTCCCGCTCGACGAGGGACAGGTCGCCGGTGCGCAGCGCGCGCAGCCCGCGCTCCCACAGGTCGAGGACCTGCTTGACGTCGGGCCCGGTGTCGGTCTCGGCGGCGACCCAGTCCTGGACCCGGCCCAGGTACTCCTCCTGCAGGTCGACCGCGGTGACGGTCCGGCCGCTCGCGAGGGTGACCGGGTGGGTGCCGGTGACGTCGTGGCTGATCTCGCGGATGGCCCGGATGGGGTTCTCGAGGGTGAGGTCCCGCATCGGCAGCCCGGCCTCGACGAGGCGGAGGACGAGGTCGGTGGAGCCCACCTTGAGCATCGTGGTGGTCTCGGACATGGACGAGTCGCCGACGATGACGTGCAGCCGGCGGTAGTGCTCGGCGTCGGCGTGCGGCTCGTCGCGGGTGTTGATGATGGGGCGCGAGCGGGTGGTCGCGGACGACACGGACTCCCAGATGTGGTCGGCGCGCTGCGACAGGCAGAACACGGCGCCGCGCGGGGTCGCGAGGACCTTGCCCGCGCCGGTGAGCACCTGCCGGGTGATGAGGAACGGCACCAGCACGTCGGACAGCCGCGAGAAGTCGCCCTGCCGGCGCACGAGGTAGTTCTCGTGGCAGCCGTAGGAGTTGCCCGCCGAGTCGGTGTTGTTCTTGAACAGGTGGATCCGGCCGGACAGGCCCTCGTGCTCGAGCCGCTGCTGGGCGTCGGCGACCAGACCCTCGAGGATCCGCTCCCCCGCCCGGTCGTGGGTGACCAGCTGCCGCCAGTCGTCGCACTCGGCGGTGGCGTACTCCGGGTGCGACCCGACGTCGAGGTACAGCCGGGAGCCGTTGCGCAGGAAGACGTTGGACGAGCGACCCCACGCCACGACCTTCCGGAACAGGTAGCGCGCGACCTCGTCGGCCGACAGGCCACGCCCGTCGTCCGCGGCGCAGGTCACGCCGTACTCGGTCTCCAGGCCGAAGATCCGTCGGTCCATGAGCTTCTCCCTAGGGCAGGTCGGACGTGGTCGCCGACCCCAGCAGGTCCTCCAGGACGACGCCGGAGAGGCGTCGGAACGCCCGGCGTGGGCGTGTGCGGTCGAGGACCGCGACCTCGAGCTGCGCGGCGGGGATGACGCGGCGGTCGTCCTCGTCGGCACCGGGAGCGGGAGCGCCGAGCACGCGCACGGCGAGCGCGAGCACGTCGGCGAGCGGCATGCCGGGCACCCAGCCGTCGACGATCTCCTCGCGGAGCCGGTCGGACTGGCCGCCCATGACGACGAAGCCGCGCTCGTCCGCCACCGAGCCGTCGTACGACAGGCGGTACAGCTGGTCGGTCGCGGCGTCCTCGCCCACCTCGGCGACGACGATCTCGACCTCCAAGGGCTTGGACTCCGTGGTGAACACCGTGCCGAGGGTCTGCGCGTACGCGTTCGCGAGGCCGCGCGCGTTGACGTCGCGGCGGTCGTAGGAGTAGCCGCGCAGGTCCGCGTACCGCACGCCGGCCACCCGCAGGTTCTCGAACTCGTTGTACTTGCCGACCGCGGCGAACGCGATGCGGTCGTAGATCTCGGACACCTTGTGCAGGGCGCGGGACGGGTTCTCCGTGGCGAAGGCGATGCCGTCGTCGTAGGTGAGGACCACGACGGACCGGCCGCGGGCGATGCCCTTGCGCGCGTAGTCCGCCCGGTCCTTCATCAGCTGCTCGGGCGAGACGTAGAACGGCATGCTCATGCGGGGGTGTCCTCCTGCCGGGCTCGGGCGTGCTGCGCGGCGCGGTCGGCGGCCACGGCGGCGACGACCTCGCCGAGGGCCTCCTGCCCGACGCGCAGGTAGCCGGCGCCGGTGACGGTCGCGACGACCGGCCAGATCTGCCGCGACTGGTCGGGGCCGCCGGTCGCGGAGTCGTCGTCGGCGGCGTCGACGAGGGCCTCGACGGCCACCCGCACGGCGGCGTCGGCGTCGAGGCCCGGCTGCCAGAGCTTCTTCAGCGAACCCCGCGCGAACACGGAGCCGGACCCGACGCTGTGGTGCTGGTGCTCCTCGTACCGGCCGCCGGTCACGTCGTAGGAGAAGATCCGCCCGGTGCCGCGGTCCAGGTCGTACCCGGCGAACAGCGGCACGACGGCCAGGCCCTGCATCGCCAGGCCCAGGTTGCCGCGGATCATCGTGGACAGGCGGTTCGCCTTGCCGTCGAGGGACAGCAGGGTGCCCTCGATCTTCTCGTAGTGCTCGAGCTCGAGCTGGAACAGCCGCACGAGCTCGACGGCGAGGCCGGCGGTCCCGGCGATGCCGACGGCGGAGTAGTCGTCCGCCGGGAAGACCTTCTCGATGTCCCGGGACGCGATCTGCGAGCCCATGGTCGCCCGCCGGTCACCGGCCATGACGACGCCGCCGGCGAACGTGAGCGCGACGATGGTCGTCGCGTGCGGGGCGGCGGGCGCGCGGGTCACGTCACCCGCGGGGAGCGGGCTCCGCCGGCCGGGCAGCAGGTCCGGGGCGTGCTGGGCGAGGAAGTCGACGAAGGACGACGACCCGGGCGTGGTGAACGCCCCGGGCAGCCGCCCCGCCGAGGTCAGCGGATCCGTCGGCACGCGTCACTGACCGCCCTTCTGCACGAAGCCGCGGACGAACTGCTCCGCGTTGGTCTCCAGCACGTCGTCGATCTCCTCCAGGAGGGCGTCGACCTCGGCGTCGCGCTGCTGGGCGGCGGCGGTCGCCTGCTCGACGTCCGGCCCGTCGACGGGCTCGTCGTCCTCGCGACGGTCCCGAGCGCGTTCCTGACCAGCCATGTGCACCTCCGCCGGTAGATCGGGCACGGGCCGCCGCTGCTGCAGCGGCCCGCAGTGGCACCACCCTAGGCCCTGGTCGGCGCCGCATCACGGGAGCGCGCGTGCACGGCGGGGCGCCCGGCCCGCGACGGGCCGGCGGGGCGCCGCCACCGCTCAGGAGCCGAGGGCCGCCAGGAGGCTGCCGACGTCCGGGGAGGAGTCGAGCAGGCCCGCGACGTGCGCCTTCGTGCCGCGCAGGGGGTCGCGCATCGGGACGCGCTGCAGGGTGGGCGCACCGGGGACGTCGAAGACCACGGAGTCCCAGCTGGCCGCGGAGACGTGCGCGCCGAACCGGGCGATGGTGCGGCCCCGGAAGTACGCCCGGGTGTCCTCCGGCGGGTCGGTGACGGCGGCGGCCACGTCGGCGTCCGTGACCAGCCGCTCGACCGCGCCCGCGCCCACCAGTCGGTGGTAGAGCCCCCGCTCGGGGCGGACGTCGGACCACTGCAGGTCGACGGCGGCCAGGCGCGGGTGGTCCCACTCGAGGTGGTCCCGGCGGCGCAGGCCCTCCAGCAGGCGCAGCTTCGCCAGCCACTCGACCTCCCGCGCGCAGGACGCCGGGTCGGTCGCCAGCCGCTCGAGCAGCGAGCCCCACCGGGCGAGCACGTCGGCGGTCTGCGGGTCGACGTCGGCGGCTCCGCGGCCGATCGCCGTGCGGACGGCCACCAGGTACTCGCGCTGCACCTCGATCGCGGTGAGCCGGCGGCCGTCGGCGAGCGGCAGCCGCTCGGTCAGCGTGAGGTCGTGGCTGACGGTGTGCACGGCGCGCACCGGGTCGGCCAGCGACAGCCGGTCGAGGGTGGCGCCGAGGTCCTTGGCCTCCCCCGACGCGACGCGCTCGATCAGCCACAGCACCAGGGAGGTGGTCCCGAGCTTGAGGTACGTCGGCACCTCCAGCAGGTTCGCGTCGCCGATGATGACGTGCAGCCGGCGCCAGCGGTCCGGGTCGGCGTGCGGCTCGTCGCGCGTGTTGACGATCGGCCGGCGCAGCGTGGTCTCCAGGCCCACCTCCGCCTCGATGTAGTCCGCGCGCTGGGACAGCTGGAACCCGGGCTCCTCCCCGCGCTGCCCGAGACCCACCCGCCCGGCGCCCGTGAACACCTGGCGCGTGACCAGGAACGGCATCAGCCGCGCGGCGAGGTCGACGAACGGGACGGCGCGGTCGACGAGGAAGTTCTCGTGCGTGCCGTAGGTCGCGCCCTTTCCGTCGACGTTGTTCTTGTAGAGCACGGCGTCCGGCATCGCGGGCGTGGACGCCAGCGCGCGGACGGACGCCAGCATGACGAGCTCGCCCGCCCGGTCCCACCGCACCGCGTCCAGGGGGTTCGTGACCTCCGGCGACGAGTACTCGGGGTGCGCGTGGTCCACGTAGAGCCGGGCGCCGTTGGTGAGGATGACGTTCGCGGCGCCCGGGTCCTCGTACTCCTCGACCAGCGACCGCGCGACCTCCTGCGGTCCGTCGGCGGCCGGGTCGTCCGCCGGGGCGCCGCCCGGGACGTCACCCGACGGTGCCGGGCGCTGGGGGTCGTCGGTGAGCAGCGACGGGTGGGCCGCGGCGCGCTGGAGGTGGAAGCCGCGCGCGTCCTGCAGCGGGTCCTCGTCGTCGTAGTCCCAGCGCGCCTTCGCCCGCCCACCCTGCCGGGCGGCGGCGTGCACGGCGACGACGTGGCTGGACAGCAGCATCGGGTTGGCGTTCGGGCGGCCGGGCTGCAGCACGCCGTACTCGGTCTCGATCCCCATCACGCGGCGCACGGTCACACGGGCCACCCTACGGCGGGCGACGGCCGGCACCCCCGGGCGGCGCGCGCCGGAGCGGAGGGCCCCGCCGGGCCCGCACCGGCCCGCCCGGGGGGGGGGCTCCCTCCCCCGGGGGGGCGGGGGCCCCGCCCCGGCCCCCCGGG